>NZ_JBHVCP010000009.1:10240-190240 GCF_042803315.1 Streptomyces sp. NPDC057424 | reverse complement strand
AGCACGCCGCCAGCGTTCGTCCTGAGCCAGGATCAAACTCTCCGTGAATGTTTTCCCGTAATCGGGATGAACACGCACGAGAGCGGAACAGTCAGGCGGAATAGGCCCGACCGTTCACAGCGTCCTCGCTGTGTTTTCTTCAAAGGAACCTCGCCCCAGCTGAAGCTGGAGACGGGGTATCAACATATCTGGCGTTGACTTTTGGCACGCTGTTGAGTTCTCAAGGAACGGTCGCTTCCTTTGTACTCACCCTCTCGGGCTTTCCTCCGGGCGCTTCCCTTCGGTCTTGCGTTTCCGACTCTATCAGATCTTTCCGACCCGATTTCCTCGGTGCTTTCCAGGTTCCCGCTTCCGCGTTTCCCTTTCCGGCGGTTCCGACTCTATCAGATCCTTTCGGGCCTGATCCCCGGTCAGCGGGGTTTGCCTTCGCGGCTGTTGGGCCGTTCCGACGTTCCCAACCTTAGCGCGCTCTCTCGGCGATTCCCAAATCGAAGCCGTTCGGAGTCGATCAGGTCGTCGAGTCCCAATTCGAATTGAATTCGGGCACGCCGAAATCAACCCGGTCGGGAGGTCGAGCTGGTGGTTTGGGTGCCGCTGCTGCGGCGGAAGTGCTGTCGAAGAACCGTTACGGCTCCGCGGCAACCCGAAGAACTATACGGATCCGCCAGAGGGCTGTCAAGCGACCTCTGTCAAGATCTTTTCGGCCCGGGCCTCAGTCCAGGTCGGTGAGACGTCCGCCGGCGTCCGGCTGGGCATCCTCCACCCGCCGCAGCAGGCGCGTGAGCACTTCGCCCAGTGCCCTGCGCTCGTCGGAGGTCAGGTCCTGGAGCAGGTCCTCCTCGAAGACCGACGCCAGGCGCATCGCCTCCAGCCACTTCTCTCGCCCCTCCGATGTCAGCTCCACGATGACGCGTACCCGGTTCGACTCGTCTCGCTCACGAGTCACCAGAGATTCGGCGACCATGCGGTCGATCCGGTGAGTCATCGCGGCCGGGGTCAGACCGAGGCGCTTGGCGAGGTCGCTGGGGCCCAGGCGGTAGGGGGCCCCGGAGAGGACGAGCGCCTTGAGGACCTCCCACTCCGCGTTGGTGATGCCGAGGGCCGAGGTCTGACGGCCGTAGGCGACGTTCATGCGGCGGTTCAGGCGGGACAGTGCCGAGACGATCTGCTCGACCTGGGGGTCGAGGTCCTGGAACTCGCGCTGGTACGCGGCGATCTGCTCTTCGAGGGTCGGCTCGCTGGGGCCGGGGGTGTCGCCCATGAGCGCAGTATCGCACGGCAGCCCTTTGCCTTGAAGTCCTTGGGTATGTACTCTTTAGCTTCGAACTTTAGTTTCGAAGTCTTCATTCCTAACTTGTGAGAGAGGTGAACGTGACCAGGGCGATGGGCGCAGCGATGCGCCGGATTCACGTGGGTAACGCACTCAGCGCGTTCGGGCTCGGCTTCACGGTCCCGTACCTGTACGTCTATGTGGCGCAGGTGCGAGGGCTGGGGTCCATGACGGCGGGTCTCGTGCTCGCCGTCTTCGCTGTGGCCGCGCTGGTCGTGCTGCCGTTCGCCGGGCGGGCCATCGTCCGGCGGGGCCCGCTGCCGGTATTGCTCGCCGCCCTGGTCACCGCCGCTCTGGGTGCGTTCAGTCTGGGGATCACGAGCAGCGCGCCGGCCGTGCTGGTGTCGGCCTCCCTGCTGGGGGCCGGGCAGGCCGTGATGCAGCCGGCGCTCGCGACGATGATCGTGGACTGCTCGTCGGCGGAGACGCGGTCGCGCGCCTTCGCCACGCAGTTCTTCCTGCAGAACCTCGGGCTCGGCGTCGGTGGCCTCATCGGCGGGCACCTCGTCGACACGTCGAGCGCCGCCTCCTTCACACTGCTCTTCGCGATCGAGGCGGCGATGTTCCTGCTGCTCGTCGTGGTGATGACGACCGTGCGGATGCCGCACGCGCCGCGGATCGAGGACGCGCCCGAGGCGTCGGGGCGGGGCAACTGGAAGCAGCTGCTGGGCAACCGGGCCATGGTGCAGCTGTGCGTGCTGGGCTTCGTCCTGTTCTTCGCCTGCTACGGCCAGTTCGAGTCGGGGCTCAGTGCGTACGGGGTCGAGGCCGCCGGGATCTCGACGACCGCGCTCGGGACCGCGCTCGCCGCCAACACGCTGATGATCGTCGTCGCGCAGTTCGCCGTGCTGCGGTTCGTGGAGCGGCGCCGGCGGTCGCGGGTGATCGCCGCCGTCGGGCTGATCTGGGCCGTGGCGTGGGCCGTCGCCGGGTACGCGGGGCTCGGGCACGGGAGCCAGGAGATGGCGACGGCCGCGTTCGTCTCCACGTACGCGCTGTTCGGGCTGGGTGAGGCGATGCTGTCGCCGACCGTGGCCCCGCTGGTCGCGGATCTCGCGCCGGAGGGGATGGCCGGGCAGTACAACTCCGCGTTCGCCCTGGTCAAGCAGCTCGCGCTGGCCGTCGGTCCGGCGGTGGGCGGGCCGCTGGGGGCGTCGCTGCACGCGCCGTACATCGTGGCGTTCCTGGTGTTCTCGCTCGGGATCACCGTGCTGGCCGTGCGGTTGGGGCGGCAGCTGACCGACGTGCAGGACCAGCCGTGGCTCGGGAAGAGCCGGGTCGTGGCGCGGGGCGGGGCGCCCGTTTCCGCGGACGTCTGATCCCCGGCCCCGTCACATCGGCTGCGTGCGCGGCAGGGCGAACTCGCACCAGACCGCCTTGCCGCCGCCGGGTGTGCGGCGGCAGCCCCAACTCGACGCGATCGTGGCGACGATGGCGATGCCCCGGCCCGATTCGTCGCCCGGTTCCGCGCGGCGGCGTCGGGGGAGGTGGTCGTCGCCGTCGGTCACCTCGATGATCAGCCGGCGGTCGGTGCGGCGCAGGCGCAGGCGCATCGGCGGGGTGCCGTGCTGGAGGGAGTTGGCCACCAGTTCGCTGGTGGCCAGGACGCCCAGGTCGTGCAGGTCTGCGGGGAAGCGCCAGCTGGTCAGGACGCCGGAGGCGAAGGCACGTGCGCGGGGGGCCGCTTCCACGCCGCCGAGGAGTTCCAGGGCGGCGTTGCGGAAGAGTTCGCTCTCCGGGCCCGTGCGGGCGGGGTGCTGGAGGACCAGGACGGCCACGTCGTCGTCGTGGTCGGGGGTCACGCCAGCGGAGCGGACCAGGCGGTCGCAGACGACCTGGGGTGTGCCGGTGGCGCCGGCCAGGGCGCGTTCCAGGGCGGCGATGCCCTCGTCCAGGTCGGCGTCGCGGCGCTCGACCAGGCCGTCCGTGTAGAGGACGGCCGTGGAGCCGGGGGCGAGGGGGGCCGAGCCCGAGGTGTGCATCCAGCCGCCGGTGCCGAGCGGGGGGCCGGTGGGTTCGTCGGCGCGCAGGACCGTGCCGGTCTCGTCGCGGACGAGGATCGGGAGATGGCCCGCCGAGGAGTAGATCAGCCTGCCCTCGTTCGGGTCGTGGACGGCGTACGCGCACGTGGCGATCTGGTTGGCGTCGATCTCGGCTGCCAGGCCGTCCAGGAGCTGGAGGACCTCGTGCGGGGGGAGGTCGAGGCGGGCGTAGGCGCGGACCGCCGTGCGGAGCTGGCCCATGACCGCCGCCGCGCGGACACCCCGGCCCATGACGTCGCCGATGACCAGGGCCGTGCGGCCGCCGCCCAGGGTGATGACGTCGTACCAGTCGCCGCCGACGGCGGCTTCCGTGCCGCCGGGGTGGTAGGTGGCGGCGATGCGCAGGTCGTCGGGTTCTTCGAGCTCCTGGGGGAGCAGTGATCTCTGGAGTGTCACCGCTGTTTCGCGCTGGCGGCGTTCGCTGGCGCGCAGGCGCTCTGCGGCTTCGGCGTGGTCGGTGACGTCGGTGGCGAAGACGAGGACGCCGCGGCCGTCGCTGCCGCCCTTGCCGTCGCCCTGGGCGACCGGAGTGCAGGTGAAGGTGTAGGAGCGGCCGTCGGGGGCCTTGCGGGACTTGACCGTGCGCGGTTTGCCGCTGCGCTGGACCTGGTCCAGGAGGGGGAACAGGCCGAGGGCGTCGAGCTCGGGGAGGGCCTCGCGGGCGCGTTCGCCGAGGGCGCGTACGCCGAAGGCGGTCGTGTAGGCGTCGTTGACGTAGGCGATGCGGTGGTCGGGGCCGTGGACCAGGGCGACGAGGGACGGGACGCGGTCGAGGACCTCACGCACCCGCAGTTCGTCGACGGCGGGTACGGACGGTGTCTCGTCGGTCAGTTGTTCGGCACGGGCGGCGGGTACGGAGCTTTCCCCCCGCCGGTCCGGGGAGGCCGTCTGCTCGGTCCGCGCTGCGGCGCGGCGCTGCGTTCCGGGGAGCCGGGCGCTCCAGCGCGTGAAGTTCACGAATCCTTGCCTCGTGTAGTGGTCGGCGGCCGGCACCGGAACCGGCCGGGGCCCGGAGGCCCGCACCGGGACGTGGGGTGGCACGCCCGCGGTGGTGGACCAGTCTGGCAGGGCGCGGACCGGACCGACATCCGTCAGACGCCGGGCCGGCCGCTGGAGTTCCTGGGTCCGGTCAGGACGACCCCTTCGGGTTGTGCGGGGGGTCTGGAGAAGGCTTTCCACCGGCCGCGAGTTCGAACTCCGCCCGGGGATGTTCGAGTGAACCCAGGGAGACGATCTCCCGTTTGAACAGGCCGGCCAGGGTCCATTCGGCGAGCACGCGCGCCTTGCGGTTGAAGGTGGGCACGCGGCTGAGGTGGTAGGCGCGGTGCATGAACCAGGCGGGGTAGCCCTTGAGCCTGCGCCCGTAGACGTGGGCCACTCCCTTGTGGAGGCCCAGGGAGGCGACCGATCCGGCGTAGGCGTGTTCGTACCTCTCCAGAGGTTCACCGCGCAGGGTGTGCACGATGTTGTCGGCGAGGACCTTGGCCTGGCGGACGGCGTGCTGGGCGTTGGGGGCGCACTCGCGGCCCGGTTCCCCGGCGGTGACGTCGGGGACGGCGGCGGCGTCTCCCGCGGCCCACGCGTGCGTGGTGCCGTCGACCGACAGTTCCGGGGTGCACTTCAGGCGTCCGCGGCCGTTGCGGGGCAGGTCGCTGGCGGCGAGTACCGGGTGGGGTTTCACGCCGGCCGTCCAGACGACCGTACGGGTGGGGAAGCGGGCGCCGTCGCTGAGGACGGCGACCCGGTCGGCGCAGGACTCGAGCCGGGTCCGCAGGCGGACGTCGATGTTGCGGCGGCGCAGTTCGGTAACGGTGTAGCGGCCCATCTCCTCGCCGACCTCGGGCAGGATGCGGTCCGAGGCCTCGACGAGGATCCACTTCATGTCCTCGGGCTGGACGTTGTGGTAGTAGCGCGCGGCGTAGCGGGCCATGTCCTCCAGTTCGCCGAGTGCCTCCACGCCCGCGAAGCCGCCGCCGACGAAGACGAAGGTGAGGGCCGCGTCGCGGATCGCGGGGTCGCGGGTGGAGGAGGCGATGTCCATCTGTTCGATGACGTGGTTGCGCAGGCCGATGGCCTCCTCGAGCGTCTTGAAGCCGATGCCGTGGTCGGCGAGGCCGGGGACCGGCAGGGCGCGCGAGACGGAGCCGGGGGCGAGGACGAGTTCGTCGTAGGACAGCCGCTGTCCGCCCCTGCCCTCCTCCGAGGTGGCGAGGGTGGTGATGGTGGCGGTGCGTTTCGCGTGGTCGACGGCGGTGGCCTCGCCGATCAGGATCCGGCACCGGTCGAGGACGCGGCGCAGCGGTACGACGACGTGGCGGGGGGAGATCGCGCCCGCGGCGGCCTCGGGGAGGAACGGCTGGTAGGTCATGTACGGGTCGGGGGTGACGACCGTGATCTCCACCTCGCCCCGGTCCAGTTCCCGTTTCAGTCTGCGCTGCAGGCGCAGGGCCGTGTACATCCCGACGTAGCCGCCACCGACAACGAGAATGCGCGCACGTTCCTTCACCATCCCATGACGCACCCGTCGCTTGCGTTTGTCCACAGCCCCGACGAATTGTGTGACCGGAGCGGGAGCGCGCGCGGAGTTGGCCGGAATCGCGACCCTCGATGCATAAATGCAGGTCAGATGGGGTGGTGCGGGGGGCTCGCGGGGGCACATTCGGGACGTATGCGGCCCGTACTCCGATCGGTGGGCGCTCCGTGCGGAACCTGCCCCTTCTGAATTGACTCCCTCTCAACTATGTTCGTGTGTCGACGGGGTGTAGGGGGATGTGCTCACCGGGTCCGCGACGGGCGGGCCCGCGGACCCGAGCCGTTCCCTCGTCCCGGCATCGAATGGCGGGGAGTGTCTCCGGGGGGAGACGTCATTACCGGGGGAATGCTTATGCATGTTCAGGACTCTCATTGGTCGCCCGCGTCCGCAGTCGCGGCGGGTGGCATGACGATGAGCGCGGCGGCGGGCAGCGGACGCGACGTGTCGCGGACGACGCCGCTGCGCGTGGACGCACAGCGCAATCTGGAGCACGTGCTGAGGGCGGCGCGCGAGGTCTTCGGCGAGCTGGGGTACGGCGCGCCGATGGAGGACGTGGCGCGGCGCGCGCGGGTCGGTGTGGGCACGGTGTACCGGCGGTTCCCGAGCAAGGACGTCCTGGTGCGGCGGATAGCCGAGGAGGAGACCTCCCGGCTGACCGACCAGGCGCGTGCGGCGCTCGGGCAGGAGGACGAGCCGTGGTCGGCGCTGTCGCGCTTCCTGCGGACGTCGGTGGCCTCCGGCGCCGGGCGGCTGCTGCCGCCGCAGGTGCTGCGGGTCTCGGTCGAGGACGGCGCCGCCGGCCCGCGGGTGCCGCAGCAGCGGACCCAGCCAGGTACGACGGAGCTGCGGCTGGTGCCGGACCAGCCGGTCGCGGTCGCTTCGGTACCGGCGGTCGCGGCCGGCGACGACGCCGGGACGTCGGCGCTACTCGAGGTCGTCGGACAGCTCGTGGACCGGGCGCGTGCGGCGGGTGAGCTGCGGGCGGACGTGTCGGTGTCGGACGTGCTGCTGGTGATCGCCACAGCCGCTCCCTCGCTGCCGGACGCGGCCCAGCAGGCGGCCGCGTCGGCCCGGCTGCTGGACATCCTGCTGGAGGGGCTGCGGTCGCGACCGGCGTGAGCCGCCGGGTCCGGGGCGAGCGGACCCGGACCAGGTGGGGCCTCGGGGCTCGGGCGGGACGTCCGGGCCCCGACCGAAGAGGGGAGCATTCCCCGAACGGGTGACGGCTCATACTGCCGTGCGGCACATCACCACGGATGAGTGATGGTCCGAACTCCGGGGGTCTGACCAAAAGCCAATATGGCACGCTGACCCGGTGGTCTGGACGGGTTGGGCGGCTGGCGGGGGCTTTCCGCGATGAGCGGTGACGGTCGGGACGAGTCGAGCGGTAGCGGAAACGGCGACGCCACGGCCGGCGGCCCGGTCCCGCCGCAGGTGCCGAGTCAGGGCGGACGCGCGAGCGTGCCACCCGGCGGGCGCCCCGACGGCTCGGTCCCCGCCCAGCGCGACCGGCACGAGGACGGCGTCCTGCCGCCGCCGCGCGAACAGCCGCCGTCGGACGCCGACCTCATCGACCGGATGCGCTCGGGCGACGACACGGCGTACGAGGAGCTGTACCGGCGCCATGCGCAAGCCGTGCGCCGGTACGCCCGCACCTGCTGCCGTGACGCCCACACCGCGGACGACCTGACCGCCGAGGTCTTCGCCCGCATGCTCCAGGCGGTGCGCGGCGGGGCGGGCCCCACGCACGCCGTCCGCGCGTACCTGCTCACCTCCGTCCGGCGCGTCGCCGCCTCCTGGACGCGGTCGGCGCGGCGCGAGCAGCTCGTCGACGACTTCGCGGTGTTCGCCGCCCGGTCCGCACGCGGGCCCGACGTCTCCGACGACGACACGCTCGAACTGGGCGCGGACGTACGGGCGATGCACGAGGCGGAGCAGTCCATGGCCATGCGGGCCTTCCGGTCGCTGCCGGAGCGCTGGCAGGCCGTGCTGTGGCACACCGAGATCGAGGACGAGTCGCCCAGCGAGGTCGCCACGCTGTTCGGGCTGGACGCCAACGGCACGCGCGTGCTCGCCAGCCGGGCCCGCGAGGGCCTCAAGCAGGCCTACCTCCAGGCCCATGTCAGCGCCACACTCACCGGCGACGAGGAGTGCGCGCGCTACGCCGATCAGCTCGGCACCTACGCCCGCGGCCGGCTGCGCACCCGGGCCGAGCGGGGGCTGCGCAAGCATCTGGACGAGTGCGCGAAGTGCCGGCTGGCCGCGATGCAGATCGAGGAAGTGGCCGGCGGCATCCCGGCCGTCGTGCCGGTCGCCGTCATCGGCTGGTTCGGGGCCGCCGGATACGCGAAGGCTGCCGGGCTCATCGCCGGTGGTGCGGGAGCGGCCGGGGCGACGGGGGCGGCCGCGGCGGCCGGTGGCTCGACCGGCGGGGCGGCCGCAGCGGGCGGCGGTTCGACCGGCGGGGCCGGAGGTGCGGGCGGTGCGGCGGCCTCCGAGGGGGTCGGCGGACCGGTGAAGGCCGGTATCGCGGCCGGTGTGGTCGCCGTGGGTGTGGTGGCCGCGGTGGTGATGGCACTGGCCGGCAACGGGAAGCCGAAGGAGGAGGCCGGATCGGCTCCTTCGTCCCCTCCACCGTCGTCGGTGGTGCGCCCGGGTGAGCCCACGCCCTCCCCCTCACCGCCGGAACCGGGGCCGAGGCCGCCGGGGACCGTGCCCGCACGCGCCGAGACACCCGCGCCGGCACCGAACTCCAGGACCAGCCCGAGCCCGGCCCCGGCCCCCACCCCGACCCCGACCCGGAAATCCACCGCCCCACCCGCGCCCCCGGAGCCGACGCCACCCCCCGCCCCCACACCGACACCCACTCCCCCACCGCCCCCGCCGCCCCCGCCCGCTCCGGCCGTCTACCAGTGGAGCGAACTGTCGTACGACATCAGCGGCGACGGCACGAAGCCCGAGATGCGGATCGGTTCGAGCAGCTGGGTCTGGAAGCGGTCCGGCCTGTCGATCGGCGACCAGCGGTACACGCACGGCGTCACCGTGCACGGCCGCTCGTCCGTCACCATCGACCTCAACCGCTCCTGCTCGTCGTACGACGCGCTCGTGGGTGTGGACGACATGACACTGAGGCTCGGCAAGGTGTACTTCTCCGTCTACGCCGACGGGGCCCGGCTGTGGCGGTCCCCGCTGGTCGAGGGTGGCGACCCGGCCGTACCCGTCCATGTGGACCTCACCGGCCGCAGCACGGTCCGGCTGGTGGTGGAACCGCGCGGCGCCCTCGACGACCTGATGCCGGTGGACTGGGCCGAGTCCAGGTTCACCTGCGGCTAGTGCCCCGGCAGCTCATGTGGCGTGCGCGCTGGGAGCCTCGTCCAGCGAGGCCAGAGGCCAGAGGGCTAGGGCGGCGTCGAGGTGCCGTTCCGCTCGGGCGGGCCCCATCGCGCCGTTCCGGGGACGGACCCCCCGACACGGCCCCGACCCACCACCCGGCGAAGAGGCTAGGCACGCACCCAGCCGCACAGGCGCTATCCCCGCCGCCCTCCACCAGCTCCCGCCCCCAACGCCCCCCGCTGCGGCGCGATCCCCGCCGGAACGGCCCGCTGGCGCGCCGGTGTACCCGTCCAGCATGTGCCGCGCCGGGACAGCAGGCGGCGGAGCCAGAGCTCCAGGGCGACCAGGTCCGCGAGGCCGTCCAGGGGGAGGGGCTCGCCCTCCGCCGCGCCGCGCAGCGCTTTGCGGACCACGCGGGCCTCGACCAGGCCCGCCTCGGCCAGCAGCGGGGTGTCGAACAGGGCGATCAGGGAGTCCGCAGCAACGCGCAGCCCCGTACGCTCCGCGGCCGCCGCCGTCGCCTGGGTCGGGGCGCCCCAGCCGGGTGGCAGGTCCCGGACCCCGGCCCCTTCCAGCACCGTGCGCAGGATCGCCGCCCGCGCGCCCGGCCGCACCCGCAGGGCCTCGGGCAGCGCCCGGGCCGCGCGGACGACCTGGTTGTCGAGGAACGGCGCGTGCAGCCGCTGGAAGCGGACCTCCGCGGCCTGCTCCAGAACCCGCAGGTCCGCCGCATGCCGGGCCAGCGCCGCACGCGCGCGGAAGTCACCCGGCCGCTGCCCCGGCCCGACCAGCTCCGACCGGTGTGTCGACGCCTGAAGGCGAACCGATACTTCAGCGAGCGCCTCACCGGTCAGCCAGCGCGCCGCCGGCCCGGGTCTGCCCCAGGTCAGCGCGGCGAGCGAGGCATCCAGCGCACCGCCGGGCGCGTCGAGACCGTCGTCGGAGCGGGGGTCGAGGAGGCGCTCGGCGAGGGACTCGACTCCCGACCGGTACGGCGTACGGGACAACCGCCGCGCCGCCGCGTACACGCGCGCGGGCACCAGCACCGACCCGTCGGCCTTGGCCAGGGCGGCGACCGGCCGTACGAGATGACGCCGCCGGCGGTCCATCAGCAGGTCGGCGAGCCGGGCGGGATGGGCGTCCAGGACCTGGCGTGCACCGTAGCCCGTGAAGTGGTCCGCACTGCCCGCCGCCAGCCGGGCCCGATGGCGCGCCGCCGACACCAGGCACGGCCCGGGTTCGTCCGTCAGGGGCCCGTCCAGGTCGGCGTACGGAAGGGTCTCCTCGCCGCCCGCGACGACGACGTGGTGCAGCCGTGGGTTCGCCGCCAGCGCCCCCGCCCGCTCGAGTTCGGCCTCCCGGCCCGCGACGGCGAGGTCGTTGAACGTGACGGCCAGCAGCCGCTCCCCCGCGCCCGTGCCGTGTCCCAGCACCGTGCCCGGCATCCCGGGCAGCCCCGCGGCCAGCAGCGCCAGTGCCCCGGAGGCCGGCCCGCCGGACAGGTCCGCGCCGATCCCCGGCACCGGCATCCCGCGCGCGGCACGCCGCTCGGCGGGCCCCATACCGGGCACGGGGCCCGGGTCGATGTCCGCCCCGGGAACGTGCCGCGGCGCGGACAGCCGCGTCCGCACGGCCTCCACGAGCGCGTCGCGCACCGCGTCGACCGCGCTGTGGGGGTCGGCCGGGGGCGCCGCCACGGCCAGCGAGGCGACCGGCTCGTACCCGGCGATCTCGCGCGCCCCGGCGCGCAGGATGAGGGCATGCCCGGGCGGAATGCGCTTCACGCCGTCGTACGGCGTGGAGTCGTGCAGCGCTGCGGGCACGTCCGGCGCGGCCAGCAGCGCGGCGAGATGCCCGAAGTCGAGGTTGGCCTCGATGAGGTCGGCCAGCGGCAGCGCGGCGGTCGCGTACGCCGTGCCGCCGGCCCAGGGGGTGTGGAACACCGGCCGCGCGCCCGCGAGATCGCCGCAGACGGTGATCCGCCGGCCGACCTGGACGATCGCGGTGTAGCTGCCCGGCCAGGCGGTCAGATGCCGGAGTGCGCCGCCGCGTGCGGCGAACAGCGCGACGCGGAGCTGCTCGTCGGTGGCGCCGCAGATGCCGAGGACGGCGATCCGGGTCCGGTCGTCGGCCTTCACGACCCGCACCTCGTCGGGCCGCCAGTCGCCGACCGCCCACAGCGGGTCGAGGTCGCCCCACAGGAGTTGGGACCCCACCGGATGCAGCGTCTCACCCTCGCCGCCGGTGGCCCCCGCCGAACCGGCAGCGACGGCTCCCGCGGCGGTGCTGCTCCATCCCACCAACCACCGCATCGCCGCCTCCACAGGCTGTGGACAACCAGTGCACCGTACGAACCGGTTCACCATGCTGCCATGAAGGAAGCGTTCCAGAGGGTGCCGACGCCGCTTGCGCTCCGTCGAATGCGCCCCGGCGGAGCCACCCGCACCGTTCCGGGCACCCCGAACACCCGTACGTCTCATGAGGAGTCGGGCGGAAACGACGGGCGGAGGAGACTGCTGCGGGGATGCAGAGGAACGAGTGGACGGCCAAGAATCAAGGCACGCCAGCGACATGTCTCCGGTACGACTGCGACGCGAATGCGCCCCCGAAACGCGCCCCCATCACGCCCGACGCGCCCTCAAGTGCCGTGGTCGGAGCCCTGATACCCCGCGACCGGCAGGGTTGATTTTCAGCCAAATCGGCGTCACCCAGGCAGCCTCGAACACTCTCCGTACAGGCTCCGCACCCTGCCACCCGGTCGCGCAGCCCGGGAGACGGAGCACGTCTCCCGGACCGTTCCGCCGCCCGCGGGGATGGAGGCGACGGTGTCCCCCAGCCCACTGGATCCAGTACAGCGGGCCGACCCACGCAACGACCATGGAACCGCTCCCGCGGTGGCCGGAGAAGAGCGCACGGACAGGCGCACGGCCACACAGTGGGAGCACGTCGCAACAGCCCGTATCTGAACCGCACTTCAGTACGGACCACAATCCCGCCAACCGGAACAATGCCCCTTAACGCTTGGGATGCGGCGAACTACGCTGGGTTTACGAATGCCGCACGGTTATGCCAGCGCGGCAGCCGTCTGTGTCGAGGGGTGGCGCATGTCCAGGGAGCAACGCGGGCCGAACGAAAAACTCGGCACCGTTCTCGCCCTCGCGGGAATCTCCAACGCAGGCCTCGCGCGACGCGTCAACGACCTTGGCGCTCAGCGAGGACTGACACTTCGCTATGACAAGACGTCGGTGGCGCGCTGGGTGTCGAAGGGCATGGTGCCGCAGGGTGCGGCTCCGCACCTCATCGCCGCCGCCATCGGCCAGAAGCTGGGCCGCCCGGTGCCGCTCCACGAGATCGGCCTGGCGGATGCGGACCCCGCACCCGAAGTCGGCCTCGCCTTCCCGCGGGACGTCGGCCAGGCAGTGCGGTCCGCGACCGACCTGTACCGCCTCGACCTCGCCGGCCGCCGCGCCGGGTCCGGCGGCATCTGGCAGTCGCTGGCCGGATCATTCGCAGTGAGCGCATACGCAACGCCCGCCTCACGATGGCTGATAACCCCGGCCGACAGTTCGGTCGCGCGTGACGTGGGCCCCGGCGAGGGCTCCGGCGCACCGCTCAAAGTCGGCCACAGCGATGTGCAGAAGCTGCGGGAGGCCGCCGAGGACGCGCGGCGCTGGGACTCCAAGTACGGCGGCGGCGACTGGCGTTCGTCCATGGTCCCCGAATGCTTAAGGGTGGAGGCCGCCCCTCTGCTGCTCGGTTCGTACTCCGACGAGGTCGGCCGGGCCCTCTTCGGCGCCTCCGCCGAACTCACCCGCCTCGC
Organism: Streptomyces sp. NPDC057424; assembly: GCF_042803315.1. Classification (NCBI taxonomy): domain Bacteria; kingdom Bacillati; phylum Actinomycetota; class Actinomycetes; order Kitasatosporales; family Streptomycetaceae; genus Streptomyces; species Streptomyces sp. NPDC057424. Next base: position 177,182 of record NZ_JBHVCP010000009.1, on the reverse strand, counting down.
GGGCTGGATGGCCTTCGACACGGGCCAGCAGGAAGCGGCCCAGCGCTACTACATCCAGGCCCTGCGCCTGGCCCGGGCGGCGGCGGACGTCCCCCTCGGGGGCTACGTACTGGCCTCCATGTCCCTCCAGGCCACCTACCGCGGCTTCGGCGACGAGGGCGTGGACCTCGCCCAGGCCGCCCTGGAACGCAACCGCGGCCTGGCGACGGCCCGCACCATGAGCTTCTTCCGCCTCGTCGAGGCACGCGCCCACGCACGCGCGAACGACGCCCCTGCGGCCGGCGGCGCCCTGAAAGCGGCCGAGAGCTGGCTGGAGCGCGCCCGCCCCGGCGACAACGACCCGAGCTGGCTCGGCTTCTACTCCTACGACCGTTTCGCCGCCGACGCCGCCGAGTGCTACCGCGACCTCAAGGCGCCCCGCCAGGTCCGCCGCTTCACCGAGCAGGCCCTGTCGAAGCCGACGGAGGAGTTCGTCCGCTCGCACGGCCTGCGCCTGGTCGTCTCGGCCGTCGCCGAACTGGAGTCGGGGAACCTGGACGCGGCCTGCGAGCAGGGGGTGCGGGCGGTGGAGGTCGCCGGGCGGATCTCCTCGGCCCGGACCACCGAGTACGTGAAGGATCTCCTGCACCGGCTGGAGCCGTACGGCGACGAGCCGCGGGTGGTGGAGCTCCGTGAGCGCGCACGTCCGCTGCTGATGACTCCGGCGTAGCCTGAGCAGGCATGCCGCCCGTCCCGCGTTTGAAGGCATTGTCAGTGGCGCAGTGCACTATCGAAGCGGGAGGTGGTGCGAGTGCGGATCACATACGACTGTGACGTGCTGGTGATCGGCGGCGGCATCGTCGGCCTGTCGACGGCGTACGCGATCACACGCGCCGCACCGGGCACACGTGTCACCGTCCTGGAGAAGGAACCGGGCCCGGCCCGCCACCAGACCGGCCGCAACAGCGGCGTCATCCACAGCGGCATCTACTACCGCCCCGGCTCCCTCAAGGCGCGCTACGCGGTGCGGGGCGCGGCGGAGATGGTCAAGTTCTGCGCCGAGTACGGCATCCCGCACGCGGTCACCGGCAAGCTGATCGTCGCCACCGACCGCGCGGAGCTGCCCCGCCTGCACGCCCTCGTCCAGCGCGGCCGGGAGAACGGGATCCCGGTGCGGGAGCTGGGCGGGCCCCAGATCGCGGAGTACGAACCGGAGGTGCGCGGCCTCGCCGCGATACACGTCGGCACGACCGGCATCTGCGACTTCGTCGCGGTCGCCCGCCAGCTGGCCCACGGCTCGGGCGCGGAGATCCGCTACGGCACGCGGGTCGTGCGCGTCGACCGGCGCCCCGAGCGGGGAGTCGCCGTGCTCACGGCAGCGGGGGACGTCGTACGCGGGCGGGTCCTGGTGAACTGCGCGGGTCTGCAGTGCGACGAGATCGCCCGGCTGACCGGGGGCGACCCGGACGTCCGGATCGTGCCGTTCCGGGGCGAGTACTACGAGCTGGCCCGGCCCGAGCTGGTGCGCGGCCTGGTCTACCCGGTGCCCGATCCGGCGTTCCCGTTCCTCGGGGTGCATCTCACGCGGGGCATCGACGGGGGTGTCCATGTCGGGCCCAACGCGGTCCCTGCACTGGCCCGCGAGGGGTACGGGTGGGGCACGGTCCGCCCGCGCGAGCTGGGCTCGACCCTGGCCTGGCCCGGCTCCTGGCAGATCGCCCGCCGGCACTGGCGCTACGGGGCGGGTGAGCTGCGGCGGTCCCTGTCCAAGAGGGCGTTCACGGATGCGGTGGGCAGGCTGCTGCCCGGGGTGTCCGAGGACGACCTGGTGCCGACGGCTGCGGGGGTGCGGGCGCAGGCGGTACTGCGGGACGGAACCCTGGTCGACGACTTCCTGATCCGCGAGGGCCCTCGCACGGTGCACGTCCTGAACGCTCCGTCTCCTGCGGCCACAGCGTCCCTGCCGATCGGCCGGGAGGTGGCACGGAGGGCGTTGAACGCGCTGTGAGGCCTGCTGCTGATGCCGGACGGGTCCGCGACCCGGCAGGGCGGGACGCCGCTGCGGGCACAAGCCACGAGGCACCCGCACCCGCACCCGCACCCGCACCCGCACCCGCTGGGCGACGCGAGGGGACGTGCCGGGGGTCGACCCCGCAGCGATTGGCGCGTCCACGAACAGTCAGTGGGCACGCAACCCCATCGCGCCGTTCCGGGGACGGACACCCCCGGCACGGCCCCGACCCACCCACCCGCCCGTACGCGCCACACCACAGCCGTAAAATCAGGGGCACTGTGTCTGACTCCGCGAACACCCCCGAAACCCCGCACCCGCACACCCCCGGTCCCTCCGTCCGGCGCACCCGGGCCAAGGGAGAGCCGCGTTTTCCCGACGGGCCGAAGGCCGACCCCGCCGGGTCGCACTTCGAGCGGCGCATCCGGAGTTTCCAGCCTCGGCGCAGCCGCGTCACCGCCGGTCAGGCGGACGCCCTGCAGCGACTGTGGCCCAAGTGGGGCCTCGACATCGACGGCAGCCGGCGCCTCGACCTGCCCGAGCTGTTCGGCAACGACAACCCCGTCGTCCTGGAGATCGGCTTCGGCATGGGCGAGGCCACCGCCCAGATGGCCGCGGCCGACCCCGCCACGAACATCCTCGCCGTCGACGTCCACACCCCCGGCCAGGGCAACCTGCTCAATCTCGCCGACCGGAACGGCCTGTCCAACATCCGGGTCGGCAACGGCGACGCGATCATCCTCCTGCGCGAGATGCTCACCCCGGACTGCCTCGGTGGCCTGCGCGTCTACTTCCCCGACCCGTGGCCCAAGAAGCGGCACCACAAGCGCAGGATCATCCAGCCCGACTTCCTCAGCCTCGCCGCCACCCGCCTCGGGCCCGGCGCGGTCCTCCACTGCGCCACCGACTGGGAGCCGTACGCCGAGCAGATGCTCGACGTCCTCACGGCACACCCCGATTTCGAGAACACGCAGGCGGACGGCGGTTTCGCGCCGCGTCCCGACTTCCGTCCGCTGACCCGTTTCGAGGGCCAGGGACTGGACAAGGGACATGTCGTGAACGACCTCCTCTTCCGCCGCGTACAGCACGTGGACCAGCCCCCCGCCGGCGCCTGACCACCCCTGGCACCTCTTCCGCCTGCGGACAGCGCCCATCCGTCGTTAGGGTCAATGCCGTGGCCACCAGCCTCCCGCACCCGTCGTACCCCAGCGGGCCCACCGACGGCGCACCCCTCGCCGGCCCAGGCACAGCCGGCTCCTCTCGGCACGCCCACTGGTGGCAGCGCCCCTGGGTGCGCTACGGCGCGCTGAGCACGCTCCTCGCCATATCCGGCCTCGTCATCCTCGCCCTGGTCCGCGAGGAGACCGGCACGGAGGGGTTCCTGGTCGGGCTGGGGCTGGCCGTCCTCCCGGTGCCCCTGCTGACAGCCGCGTTCCGCTGGCTCGACCGGGTCGAACCCGGCCCCTGGCGGAACCTGCTGTTCTGCTTCGCCTGGGGGGCCTGCGCGGCGGCGCTGATAGCGATCGTCGCCAACAGTTTCGCGACGAGATGGATAGCGACGGCGACGGCGGACCCGTCCAGCGCGGACACCCTCGGCGCGACCGTGATAGCGCCGGTGGTCGAGGAGTCGGCCAAGGCGGCGGCCGTCCTCCTGGTCTTCCTCTTCCGGCGGCGCGACTTCACCGGCATCGTCGACGGGGTCGTCGTAGCCGGCGTGACCGCCACCGGCTTCGCGTTCACGGAGAACATCCTCTACCTGGGCACCGCCTTCGGCACCGACCAGCTGACCGGCGGCACGGGCATCGCCTCCGTCACCGCGGCGACCTTCTTCGTGCGCATCGTCATGTCGCCGTTCGCGCATCCGCTGTTCACGGTCCTCACCGGCATCGGCTTCGGCATCGCCGCGCTCTCGGCGGACCGCCGGCCCCTGCGCCGCGTCGCGTTCCCGCTCTTCGGGCTACTGCTCGCGATGGGCATGCACGCGATGTGGAACGGCTCCTCGGCCTTCGGCGAGTACGGGTTCTTCGCCGTGTACGCGGCGTTCATGGTGCCCAGCTTCGGGCTGCTGACATGGCTGGTGATCTGGACGCGGCAGCGGGAACTGAAGACCATACGGGCGGAGCTGCCCGCCTACGCCGTGGCCGGCTGGCTGGCCCCGGCGGAGCCGTACGCGCTGGGCTCGATGCGGGCCCGGCGGATCGCCCGCCAGTACGCCCGGCGCCACGCGGGCAGGGCGGCGCCCCGGGAGGTGGCGCGGTACGAGGCGTACGCGACGTCCCTGGCGTTCCTGCGGCACCGGGCCCGGCGGGGCCGCGCCGGGGCGGACTTCGCGGTGCGGGAGCGGGAACTGCTCGGCGAGCTGTGGCGGCGCCGGGAGGCGGCCCGTCCCGCGCTGGACCACGCGGCGCGGATCACCGCCCCTCCGGTCCCGGTGGTGGCCCCGCCCTGGCCGGTGTACGGCGTGTACGGGTACGGCCCGCAGCCGGCGCCGTACCCGGCGTACAACCCGTACCGCTCCTAGTGCCCGGACAGGTGACGCTCGCCCCGTCGCGACGCCCGGCACGCTTCCCCAAGCTCTTCGAGCAGGGGCCCCGCTCGCCGCACCGGACGCCGCAGGGCCCGCCCTGCGGGCGGGACGACGCGGCTGGGCCAGCACCGTTCCAGGGGCCTGTCGTCGGGATCAGGCCGAGGCCTGCGTCAGCCGTGTGACCTCGGCCTGAGAGAGCGTGAGTTCGCCGACGCCGACCAGCGCGGGCAGCTGCTCCACCGTCCGCGCGGAAGCGATCGGCGCCGTCACGGTCGGCTGGGCGGCGAGCCAGGCCAGCGCCACCGTGGCCATGGGCACCTCGTGCGCCCGGGCGATCTCGTCGAGGGCGGCGAGCACCCGCCGCCCCCGCTCGGTCTCCAGGTGCGCGGCCGCACTCCCCGCCCGTGCGCTCTCGACGGTCGTGCCGGGCCGGTACTTGCCCGTGAGGAAGCCGGACGCGAGCGCGAAGTACGGCACGGCGGCCAGGCCGGTCCGCTCGGCGAGGTCCTGGAGCTCACCCTCGTAGGTGCCGCGGGAGACCAGGTTGTAGTGGGGCTGGAGGGCCACGTACCGGGCGAGCCCCTCGCGGTCGGAGAACTCCAGGGAGGCCCGCAGCCGCTCGGCGGAGATGTTGGAGGCGGCGATGTGCCGCACTTTCCCGGCCTTCACGAGGGTGTCGAGCGCGCCGATGATCTCCTCGACGGGCACGTCGGGCTGGTCGAAGTGCGTGTAGTACAGGTCGATGTAGTCGGTGCCGAGGCGCCGCAGGGAGGCGTCGGCGGCAGCCTTGATGGTGGCGGCGGACAGGCCGCGGAACTCGGGGTGCTGGCTGACCTTCGTGGCGACGACGACGTCCGCGCGGTTGCCGCGGGACTTCAGCCACTTGCCGAGCACGGTCTCGGACTCGCCGCCCTGGTTGCCCTCGACCCAGGCCGAGTAGGAGTCGGCGGTGTCGACGAAGTTGCCGCCGGCGGCGGTGTAGGCGTCGAGGACGGCGAACGACTGGTCCTCGTCGGCGGTCCAGCCGAAGACGTTGCCGCCGAGGGCGAGGGGGAAGACCTTGAGGCCGGAAGAGCCGAGCTTGCGAAGGGACGTCATGTTCCGTGTCAACGCCCCTGCAGGAAGGCTTCATTCCGCAACGGACGCGAAGTCCCCGTGAACACCACACCGGAAAACCGGGAGCCCTGACGTCGGGGGGTCGCCGTCAGGGCCGCCGGTGCTTCAACGGGCGTGTACCGCTTACGGGTTCAGTCCCTTGCCCCGCAGCCACGCCATCGGGTCGATGCCGCCGGAGGATCCACCGGTGTGGACCTCGAGGTGCAGGTGCGCCCCGGTGACGTTGCCGGTGGCGCCCACACGGCCGATGACGTCGCCGGTGCTGACCTTCTGGCCGACGCTGACGCCGATGGAGGACTGGTGCGCGTACCAGATCTCGGTGCCGTCATCGAGGGTGAGGACGGTCTTGTAGCCGTACGAGCCGTTCCAGCCCGCCTCGGTGATGGTGCCGCTGTGCACGGCCTTGATCGGCGTGCCCGTGGGGGCGGCGAAGTCGAGGCCGGTGTGGTAGCCGGAGGACCAGTAGGCGCCGGCCTGGCCGAAGCTGGAGGTGATGGTGTACGAGGAGGTCGGCAGCGTGAACTGCTTGGCGAGGGCGGCCAGCCGCTCGGCCTCGGCCTTCTTCCTGGCCTCCTCCTCCGCCTTCCTCTTGGCTTCGGCGGCCTTGGCCTTGGCTTCCTTCTCCGCCTTGGCGACGGCTTCGGCTGCCGCCTTCTCGGCGGCGGCCGCGGCGTCCTCGGCGGCCTTGGTCTCGATCTGGTCCTGCTGGTGCTCGACCTGGGCCATGATCCGGGCGCGCAGTGCCTCGCCGGCACCGGCGCCGGAGGTGCTCTGCTCGGGGTCCGCCGTGGCGGTGCCGAGGCTGCTGAGCGGGGTGGCCGAACCTTCGGGGGTGTCGTCGTCCGAGATGAGGGAACCCACCGAGGGCAGGTCCGGAACGGAGATGGACACCGGGGGCTTGCCCGTCTGGGCGCTGGCCATGCCGCCGGCACCCACGGCGGCTATGACGCCGACGCCCAGGACGGTGGAGCTGCGGGCGAGACCTCCGCCGCGCTGCTTGGTGACGCGATGCCGGCCACGGACGGGACGGATGGACTCCTCGGTGGGGTTCCACTCCTGGAACGGGCCCTCGTCGGTGCGCTGACCGCCGTAGCCGAAGGTGTCGATGTCGCGCTTCGGCGCGTACGGGGCCGCGGGGGCAGGCCGGTTGGACGCCACGTGGGCGTACTCCTTTCCTTCCTTCTCGCCTACCGGGTTAGCTGACGGGTTCGGAGCAGGAAGGTCTCCTACGCGCGTATACCTGCCGTGCTTCCACGGTGGTATCCGCCCGATTCACCCCAAGTGGTGGTTCCCCGGTTCCCTTTCGGGATTCGGCGCGTGCGCACGGAGCCGCCTTCTGTGACGGCTGGGACGACCGCGCTGCGTTATCGAACGTTAATAGACGCGCGAGGGGTATTCCAGCGATTCCACTTGATCATTAACCTTTTTCGCGCGGACTTACCTGCCATGACCGGCTCAAACCGGACGAGTTGACCGCTGCGCATGTGACGGACGAGTTTTGACGGTGTGTCAGTTGTTATGCGGAACGGGGTGGTTCACTCACCGACCGTAATGGGGTGCCGGGAAATGCACCGAGGGCCGGAATCCTTTTGGATTCCGGCCCTCGGCCTTCAGTAGCGGGGACAGGATTTGAACCTGCGACCTCTGGGTTATGAGCCCAGCGAGCTACCGAGCTGCTCCACCCCGCGTCGTTGTGACTCCAGTGTACGCCATCCGCGGGACAGCTCGTGCACACCCTCCGCTCAGCCGGCCGGGGCGCCCGCGTGGGTCAGGGTTTCCCAGGCGGTGAACAGGCCGTCGGTGCCGGCGGGCCGGGCCCGCACGGCCAGCTTGTGTGCGGCGGGGACGGGCCGGCCGCGCCGCCCCTCCAGGTGGTGGAGGGCAACCTCCAGACCGGGTCCGAGCTTCCCTTCGACCCGGCCACCGCACAGCCACCCGGGCACGCGTCCGCCCAGCTCGTGGCGGGCGTGCAGGGTGAGCGCGGCCGTCAGCCGGTCCTCGGTCTCGCCGTAGAGGTCGACGCCCTGGTGCCAGGCCGTCTCGGCGATGTGGGCGGTGGCGGCGAGCGAGGCGCCGACGTGCCGGACGCTGCGGCAGGTCTCCTGGGAGACGCCGTCGCGGTACGTGGTCTGCCCGAACCAGTACGACGCCATCCGCTGCGGGCCGTCCACGCCGGAGCCGGGCACGGTGAGCGGCACGGGCCCGTCCTCCTCCAGGTAGAAGTAGGCGGGCACACGCTCCCGGAAACGCTCCAGAGCGTGGCCGAAGGCCCGGTGGTCGTCGAGGAAGACGGCCACGGAGATGACCGCGTCCGTCGCCACGAGGTCCCACGTGCCGGTGAAGTCCGGATCCGACGCGGCGACTCGGGGAAGGTGGGCGGTGCGCAGCATGTCCTCGAAGGCCCGTGCCCGCTCGGCCGGCCAGCCCGCGCCGCGGGTGTGCCGCACGATCTCCGCGGCCCGGGCCCAGACCGACCCGGTCCAGCCGGCCTGCAACGCGGCCTTCTCCCCGGTGTGCCGGCGCAGCGTGGCCGACCAGGCGTCCATGATCTCCCTGGCCTTCACGGCGTGCCGCCGCTCCCGGGTGACGGTGAAGAGCAGGGCCTGGGTGTAGGCGGCCAGGGCGTCCGCGCGCTCCTCGGCGCAGCCCCGGCCCTTCAGGTCACCGGCCGGGCAGACGACGGTCTCGTACGGCTTCGCCCGGTAGCGGTACGAGCCGTATGCGCTGTCCCGCATGGCGAGGTACGCCTTCAGCCACGGCTGCCGCCCGGCGGTGACGTGCTCGCGTACGGCGTCCAGCTGCTCCCGGTCGACGAGGACGCCGGGGTGGGTGAACGCCGCGCCGGAGGGCAGGGCCGGGCCCATGGTGCGGGCGTCCGGGTCGCCGGCCTGGCAGGCGGAGGCGAGGAGGGCGAGCGCGGTGAGCAGGGGCACGAGGAGCAGTGCCGGAGTCCGTCGTCGCCCCGCTGACCTCATGGCTGCCGCCTCCGCCGCTCTCGTCCTGGCCCTGGAGGCAGCGTGACCCGGGCAGCGGTCCGGACGCAGGATCTGCTGGGCCGTTCGGCCCGCACTCAGCCCGGCAGGTGGCGGTTCGGGGCCTTGGCCCGCTCCTCGTGCTCGGGGAGGACGACGACCTCCACTCCCTGGGCCGCCAGCAGGCCGCTGCCGTCCGCGTCCGTCACGAAGGTGTCCGGCTCGCGCCAGGCCGTGACGACCCGTCGTACGCCCGCGTCGAGAATCAGCCGGGCGCAGGGGGCGGGGCGGGAGGCGCGGCGGGCGCACGGCTCGAGGCTGCTGTACACCGTCGCGCCGGGCAGGCGCGGGTCGGCCGGGTCGAGCTTCGCGAGGGCCGCCTCCTCGGCGTGCCCGACCGGGTCGCCGGCCTCGCGGGAGTGGCCGCGGGCCAGTTCGGTGCCGTCGGCGGCGACCACGACCGCGCCCACGCTGAACGCCGTGTCCGACGGGGGGCAGCGCTCGGCCAGTTCGCAGGCGAGGGCCAGCCAGTGGTGGTCGGCGGCGGTGGGCAGGGGGCCGGCGCCCGGGGCGGTCGGTTCGTAGCGCATCAGGACCACGTCCTCGATCCGCCGCGACTCCAGCAGCCGGAGCCGGCCGTCCTGGAAGGCGCCGGGGCCGAAGAGGCGGGGGGCCCCGGGGTCACCCACGAAGAGCGGGGCGAGGACCAGCTGGAGTTCGTCGGCGAGGCCCTGGGTGAGGAGCTGGGTGTGGATCAGGCCGCCGCCCTCGACCATGAGCCGCCGTACGCCCCGGACGTCGTGCAGGTGCGTGAGGAGCCGCCGCCAGTCGAGGTCGGCGCCGAGCGGGACGACGTCGGCGGCGAGGCCGAGGGCACGGGCGCGTTCGGCGCCCCGGCCGGTCGTGTAGAGGACCTTCTCGCCGCCGGTGTGCCAGAACCGGGCGTCCGGGTCGAGGTCGCCGGAGCCGCTGACGGTGACCTTGAGGGGGTATTCCGGTTTCCCGGCGGCCGTGCGGGCGGCCCGCCGCTCTCGCGAGTTCACCAGCAGCCGCGGGTTGTCGGCACGGATGGTGCCGGCACCGATCAGGATCGCGTCGACGGAGGCCCGGACCTCGTCGACCCGGTCGAAGTCGGCCGGGCTGGACAGGAGCAGGCGGTCGGGCCCGGTGTCGTCCAGGTAGCCGTCGAGGGAGACGGCGGCGGACAGCAGGACGTAGGGGTGAGGCATCGACGCTCCGCGGCTGGTCGGGACGGCCGGACTGGACAGGGCTTGGTTCAATTTTGTAACAAACCTACACTGGCGGCATGACGACTCGCTGGCTCAGCCCCGATGAGCAGCGCGCCTGGCGCGCCTACATCGCCGCCTCGCTGCTCCTGGAGGACGCGATCGACCGGCAGCTCCAGCAGGACGCCGGCATGCCGCACCTGTACTACTCCATCCTGTCCGTCCTGTCGGAGTCACCGGAACGGCGGCTGCGCATGACCGACCTCGCCGAGCGGCTGAAGATCACGCGCAGTCGGCTGACGTACGCGGTCACCCGGCTGGAGAAGGACGGCATGCTGCGGCGCGAGGCCTGCCGGTACGACAAGCGGGGCAGCATCGCCGCGCTGACCGACGAGGGGCTGGCCGTACTGGAACGGGCGGCGCCCGGGCACGTCGAGACCGTGCGGCGTTTCCTGTTCGACCGGCTCAGCGAGGAGCAGGTGGGACACCTGGAGGAGATCTCCGCGGCGATCGCGCAGGGGCTCCAGGAGGACGGGACGCGGCCGGCGGCGGACGACGTGCCGTGGCGGCGGAGGTCGTCACCGGCCTGTTCGTGACGTGTGCCACACAGCGCGGCCCTCTTATTGCTTCAAATTTAAAGCACAAGTAGGGTTCCCCTCGTGGATCTGCTTCAAATCTGAAGCACTACGGCTGTGCAGCCGAACAGGAAACGGAACCCGGAGGCCCCGCATGCCCGACACCCCCGCCGTCATCGCCACCCCGCGCTCCCGCGTCCGGGTCCCGCTGCGCTTCCACGACGGCTACGAGGCCGACGCCGAGCTCGTCACCTTCCACGGGCTGGCCGACGGCCGGGAGCATGTCGCCGTGGTCCTCGGCAAGCCCGGCCCGGTGCCGCTGGTGCGGCTGCACTCCGAGTGCCTGACCGGGGACGTGTTCGGCTCCGCCCGCTGCGACTGCGGCCCTCAGCTGCGCGAGGCGGTCGAGCGCATCGCCGAGCACGGCGGCGTACTCCTCTACCTCCGCCAGGAGGGCCGGGGCATCGGCCTCTACAACAAGCTCGACGCGTACGCCCTCCAGGACGAGGGGCTCGACACGTACGAGGCGAACGCGGCGCTGGGGCTGCCGGAGGACGCCCGCGACTACACGGCCGCGGCCCAGATGCTCCGGGCTCTGGGCATCGGCGAACTGGACCTGCTCTCCAACAACCCCGACAAGGCGGGCCAGTTGCGATCCCTGGGCGTCGACGTCCGCGACCGGATTCCCACGGGCGTCTTCACCACCGCCCACAACGTCCGCTACCTGCGGGCGAAGGTCCTCCAGACCCAGCACACGCTGCCGCTCGCCGCGCTGACGGAGCTCAGCGCCGGCTGAGCCGCCGCCGGTCCGGCCGGGCGCTGAACCGGGCTGCTTGCCTCTCGGTTCATCGGGTACAGCCTTTGAAAGAGGGCGACCTCATCAGTACCCGGAGCTTTATGGAAGTGACCGTTTCGTGACCGATCTCGGCGGCCCCGGCGACCACCGGGCGAGGGGACCGGGCGATGGCCCGGAGGTCGTCGCATCGCAGATCGCCGATGCCGTGGAGAAACTCACGGCACTGTGGTCGGTCGCCGCCCAGGAGGCGTCCCTGCGCCTGTCCCTGCACCAGTTGCGGGCCCTGCGCACCATCCAGGCGACGCCCGGCCTGAACCTGACGGCCCTGGCGGACGGCCTCGACATCGGTCTCCCCACGGCCAGCCGCCTCTGCGACCGGCTGGCGGCGGCCGGCCTGCTGGAACGCGCCCCGCACCCCGACACCCGCCGCGAGGTCCAACTGTGGCTCACGACACACGGACAGCACGTCCTGGGCGACGTCGCCGACCGCCGCGCCCAGGCCCTGGCCACAGCACTGGCGGCGATGGAACCGGCAGAACGGGCAGCGCTGAGGCGGGGATTGCGGGGGTTCCTGACAGCCCGGGACACGGCGCCGGGCACCGACGGGACGGAGGGGCGGTGAGTCCCGGCGGCGAGCGGCCGCACGGACCGTGAAACCGCACCGGCCGCCCCGGCCCTCAACCCCTTTCAGGCCCCCGAGCCGTGGCGGCTCACGCCGTCGGCGGTGAGGACCGCCACGCACGTGTCGTCCGCTACCGGCCGGGCCGCGCTGCCCGCGTCCCGGAGTACCACCGCGGCCGCCACCGCCGGGTCGCAGCCGGGCAGTACGCCGTCGTCGGGCGGCGTCCAGCGGCTGGGCAGGCCGTCGCTGTGCAGCACCAGCAGACTGCCCTCCTGCCAGGGCACCCGCTGCACCGGCACGGACGCCGGGGCCTGCGCGCCCACGATGCCGGGGTGGGACAGCAGCGCCTTCCACCTGCCCTCGGTCCGCAGCCGGGCACCCACGTTGCCGATCCCGGCGAAGTTCAGCTGCCCTTGCCGTAGGTCGAGTTGAGCCACGGCGACGGCCGCGCCCCGGGTGGGGCGCAGGGCCCGGCCCAGACTCCGCAGGATCTCGGCGGGCGGCAGCTCCCCCATGCCGCGCAGCTCCGTCACCGCCGCGGTGGAGGCCTCGGCCGCCTTCGCCCCGTGACCGAGCCCGTCGGCGAGCAGCAGGGTCAGCCGGTCCCCGCCGCGCACCCGGCCCCAGGCGTCCCCGGAGTGCTCGGCCCGGCCGAGGGGGACGTTGACGCCCCCGGCGCGTGGACCCGGCGGGGGCGGCCCCTGGTTGCGGACGGCGGGCTCACGGCCGATCCGGGCCATCACGACGGTGCCCCGGCCGGGCGCGCTGTGCAGGTCGAAGTCGTTCGCTATGCGCCGGCACGTGCCGAGCCCGGCGCCGAGCGAGGCGGCGACGGTCGTGGTGTAGCCGTCGCGCATCGCCGCCGCGACATCCGGGATACCGGGGCCGTGGTCGATCGAGACGAGCTGCACGGCCGCCCGCCCGCCGTCGTCGTGCGCCCGCTCCACGAGGTTGATCAGCACCCGGCCCCCCTCCGCGTGCCGCAGCAGGTTGGTCGCCAGCTCCGTCGCCACGAGCGCGGCGGTCGCGGTGCGGTTCGGGGGCAGGCCGGCGCACTCACTGGCCTCTTCGGCCGCCACCCGTACGTCCCGCACCCGGGTCGAGTCGTCCACCGGCACGTCCCAGACCCTGCTCATCACGGCACCGTCCGGGAGGACGGCACGACGGTGGCCCAGGCCGTGACGGTGACGGTGGTCCCCTCACCGGGCCGGCTGTCCACCTCGAACTCCTGCACCAGCCGCTTGGCCCCGCTCAGCCCGAGCCCGAGCCCGCCGCCGCTGGTGTAACCGTCGGTCAGCGCCTGGTCCAGGTCACGGATGCCGGGCCCGGTGTCGACGAAGGCCAGCCGCAGCCCGTGCGACTGCCCGGCGTCCAGCGGGGTCAGCTGCACATGGCCGCCCCCGCCGTGGACGAGGGTGTTGCGGGCCAGCTCGCTCGCCGCGGTGACGAGCTTGGTCTGCTGCACGAGCCCGAAGCCGAGCTCGGCGGCTGCCTGCCGGACCTGTTGCCGCACCCAGGCCAGATCGGCGTCCGAGCCGATCGGCAGGCTGGCCGGACCGGCCTGGCGGGAAGCCTGCATCATGGACCCCCCTCGCCCCGGCGCGTGGTCACGCCGAGCATCTCCATCGCACGTTCGACATCCAGGGCCGTCCGCAGGCCGGGCAGCGTGAGTCCCAGCTCGACCAGGGTGATCGCCACCGCCGGGCGCATCCCGGCCAGCACCGTACGGGCCGCCAGCAGCTTGGCTCCGGCGGCGATCTCGGCGAGGACCCGGCCCAGGAACGAGTCGACGATCTCCACGCCGGAGATGTCGATCACGACCCCGCTCACCCGGCTGTGCGAGATCCGGGCCGTGATGTCCTGCTGGAGCTGCTCGGCCATCCCGTCGTGCAGCTCCCCCTGGAGGGTGACCAGCAGGACATCGCCCAGCTGCAGGACCGGCACGGTGAAGCCGTGTCCGCCCGCGGGCCCGTGTCCCGCGAAACCGGTCACCGCGTGCCCGCGTCCGCCGCCGCCGCGCCGGCCGCCCTCAGCGGTGCGATCTCGACCCCCTGCCGGCTGAGCGCGTAGGCGAGCGCGTCCTCCAGGCTCGAGCGGGTGAGCACCGTGCCGAGATCGATCCCCAGGTGGACGATGGTCTGCGCGATCGCGGGCCGGATACCGGAGACGATGCACTCGGCGCCCATCAGCCGGGCCGCCGCCACGGTCTTCATCAGGTGCTGGGCGACCAGCGAGTCGACCGTGGGCACGCCGGTGATGTCGAGGATGGCGTACCGGGCGCGCTCGGCGACGATCGCGTCCAGCAGGCTCTCCATGACCACCTGGCTGCGCGCACTGTCCAGGGTGCCGATCAGCGGCACGGCGACGGTGCTCTCCCACAGCTTGATCACCGGAGTGGCCACCTCGTGCAGCTGCTCGCGCTGCCGGGCGATCAGCTCCTCGCCCGCGCTGACCGTCGTCTCCATCACGACCAGGCGCAGCGTGCCCATGAGCACGGTCAGCGCCACCACGGCCTCCTGGGCCTCGGGGGCGTACGGCTCCGGGAACTCGGCGCGCAGCAGCTCGGTCACCGGCTCGCGCAGCGCGGCCACCTCGCCGGCGACCCCGTCCGGGTCGGATCCCGTGCGGGCCCGGGAGGCCGCCATCCGGCCCAACTGGTCACGCACGGCCTCGAATCCGGATGCCCGGACGTCGTCCAGCCGCCCGGATGCCGCCACCGCCGCCAGGGCCGCGGTCACCGCTCTGCCCGCCTCCACCGCCTCGTCCCGTGACACGGTGAAGACCGTGCGGAACAGCGCGGCGTCCGCCCACCGTTGGGCGATCTGCTCCCGGCGCCGTTCCAGGAACGCGCTCACCTGGTAGGCGGCCGGCTCCTGTTCCGCGTTCTCTTCCGACACCGACACTTGCATCGCTCCCTTGCACGGGCCGGGCCGAGGTCGCGCGACGGCGCCTCAGCCGTTACTTGCCGTATGACAAACATTAGTGCCGAGCTACGGCACCACCAAACAACTGCCCACTCTTGCCCCCGACCTGCGCCTTCCCCGTCCCTCACCGCCCACGCCAGTCCAGACACACCACGAGGGCGTCGTCGTCCGGGGTGGACCGCCCGCGGTGGCCCGTCAGTTCGCGCAGGATGGCCCGGGGCACCTCGGCGGCCGGCAGCAGCCGGGTCGACTGGATCGCCCGGGCCAGGGCGGCCTCCCCGTAGGGCTCGCCGCCCGGGGAGGCGACGTCGTAGACCCCGTCGCTGACGAAGACCAGCCGATCGCCCGGCTCGACCCGGAACTCCTGGACCACGTAGTCGGTCTCCTCGAACATGCCGAGCGGCAGCTGGGCGTCGAAGGGCACCCGCTCCACCACGCCCCGGCGCAGCCGCAGCATCTGCGGCGACCCGGCGTCCACCACCCGGACCCGGCCGGTGGCCAGGTCGAACTCGAGCATGAGCACGGAGAGGTAGCAGCGGCCCCGGTAGTGGGCGTACACCGCCTGGTCGGCCAGGGCCGCCTGGTCGTCGATGGGCAGCCCGGCCCGGCGCGCGTTGCGCAGGGCGTTGATCGCCAGGTTCGTCAGCAGGGAGGCCTCTATGCCCTCGCCCATGCCGTTGGTGACGTAGAGGCTGAGCCGGTCGGCCGAGGCGGACCAGTCGAAGTTGTCGCCGAAGATCGCGTACGCCGGTTCCAGCTGCGCGCCCAGTTCGTACTCGGGGCGGGCGCAGGAACGGCCCGGCAGCAGCTGCCACTGCATCTCGGCGGCCAGCGTCAGCCGGTCCCGGCGGCGCGCCTGGAGGTACAGGTCGGTGTCGCGCTCGGCCACGACGACCTCGTGCCCGAGCACCTCGGCGATCTCGGCCAGCTCGCCCAGACAGCCCTCGGCGTGTTCGGCGCCGGGCAGGGTCACGGTCAGCACACCGAGTCGGTCGCCGCGCACGGTGACGGGCAGATGCACCCGTACGAGGTCACCCGAAGGGATTTCCAGGTACGGCTCCTGCGCACCGAAGGCGCGGCCCGCCGGGCTGCTGTGCACGGACACCGGCTGGAGGGTGTGCGGCAGCACGGACACCGGCTGAAGCACCGTCAGTCCGTAGTCGGCCAGGAAAAGCTCGACGGAGTCCGCCGCGTACTGATCGGTCAGTACACGACGGACCGCGTCCAGCAGTTGATGGGGCGCCGCCGTGCGCAGAGCGCGCTCGGCGGCCACGAATCTGTTCGTGATCGTGGTCACGGTGGTCTTTTCACCATCCTCGACGGGACGCCGACGCGTCCTCGAAACGGGTTCTTGACTACGGGCCGGGAAGCGGGTCCCGGGCGGTTCACCTCACGCCTAGTACGCTGGCGGCCATCCCGGTGCCTGCGAGAGTGTGACTGTGACTTCCCTCCGACCCCGCCCTGAGCCAGCAGAGGTCGCCCGTGTGACCTCCACGGCCGCGGAGTTGCTGGAAGTCCTCTGGGGCCGGGCCTCGACCGCGCCGGCCTCCGCGTCCCAGCTGCGGGTGCTGCTCACCCTCGAACACCACGAGGGCATCAACCTGCGCACGCTCGCCGACTCCCTCGCCTCCACACCGCCCTCGACCAGCCGGCTGTGCGACCGGCTGCAGGCGGCCGGGTTCGTCGAGCGCGAGGTGAGTCCGGCCGACCGGCGCGAGGTCCGCCTGCACCTCAGCGGCCGGGGCCACGCCTTCCTCTCCGACCTGCGCGTACGCCGGGAGCAGGCGCTGCGCGCGGTGCTCGACCAGATGCCCGCGGCGAAGCGGAGCGCACTGCTGCAGGGGCTGGAGGCGTTCTGCGACGCCGCGGCGGCCCAGATACACGACGACTCCGAAGACTCCCGTTCGTCCGGTACCCGGACTGCCTGACCTACCCGCCGTCGCACGGAGCCGGTCCTTCCGGTCCCTTCCCCGAGCACGTTCGGCACGCCTAGGCTGTTGCCCTCCACCTATAGTTGTCAAACGACAACTGTCCGCTCCACGAGCCCCTTGGCCTTCTCTCGCGCACCCCACCGCCCACCCTCCCTGCCCGTACCGTCACAGCACAGGTCCGGGTACCCCGCCACCGCCCCGACCTGCGCCGCCTGTGGCCAACGTCTCGCCGGGGCACACGCGGGGCATGACCGGAGCAAGGGCGGGTAACGGCGCTGGAGGTGGCCTGACGGGGGATCGGAGCGGGCCGGACTGAGAGGGAGGGCCCGTGACGGCGACCATGCGCATCGGCACGACGACGGATTCCGCCACCCACACCGGTGAGGAACTGCCGCAGATCGCCGAGCCCCAGAAGCTCGCCCCGCAGGACGCGCGCGAGCTGACCGGACAGTTCCTCAGCCGGCTCGCCGTGCTCGAGGAGGGCACGCCCGAATACCAGTACGCCCGCAACACGCTCATCGAGATGAACACGTCGCTGGTGCAGTTCGCGGCCCGCCGGTTCCGCACCAGCGGCCAGACGATGGAGGACATCGTCCAGGTCGGCGTCATCGGGCTGATCAAGGCCATCGACCGGTTCGAGGTCTCCCGCGAGGTGCAGTTCACCAGCTTCGCCGTGCCGTACATCATCGGCGAGATCAAGCGGTTCTTCCGTGACACGTCCTGGGCCGTGCATGTGCCGCGCCGGCTGCAGGAGGCCCGTACGGAACTCGCCAAGGCCACCGAGGAACTGGCCTCCCGCCTCGGCCGCGCGCCGAAGGTGGCCGAACTGGCGGCCCTGATGAACCTGTCGGAGGAGGAGGTCGTCGAGGCCCAGATCGCGGCCAACGGCTACCTGTCCTCCTCCCTCGACGCGACGGTCACCGGCGACCCGGACGAGAGCGACACCACGCTGTCGGAGTTCATCGGCGAGGAGGACCCGGCCCTCGAACTCGTCGAGGACTTCCACGCCCTGGCCCCCCTGGTCGCCGAACTCGACGAGCGCCAGCGCCTCATCCTCCATCTGCGCTTCGTGGAGGAACTGACCCAGGCGGAGATCGGCGCCCGGCTCGGCATCTCCCAGATGCACGTCTCCCGGCTGATCTCGCGCACGGTGGCACGCCTGCGGTCGGGCATGCTGACGACCGGCTGACACACCCCCCACAACGGCGAGAGCCCCGGCCCGGAGACGATCCGGGCCGGGGCTTCCCCGTAGGCCCTGCGGGAGTCGAACCACGCAGGTGTCAGCCCATCGCGTGGACAACTCCTGGCCGGCGCGGGGGAGCCACCGGCCAGGACCGGCTCATCAACTTCCCCGTCGACCGATCAGGGAGTTCAGGAGGGCGGCTCCACGCTCGGCGTCATCCACACTGACGGCAAAGTCTTTGCCCTTACCGGTGCGGATCACCAGACACTCCCCGCTGCGGAGCATCACGGTGGCGCCCAGCCCGCTCAGCCGGTATCCCCAGCCGCCCACCTGGGCCGGCGTCCGCATCTCGACACGGGCGGAGGCAATGCCCTCGGCCGCCCACCGCCGTACCGGCCAGCCCAGCGGGCCCAAGGCGACTTCGAGCCCTCTCTCGCTGACCCGGGCCCGCACCGACGCACAGCCGAGCACCAGCACGGAGGCGAGAGCGAAGGGCCCGGCCAGCAGCGCAGCCTCGGAACCCATCAAGCCACCCACCGCCGCCACGATCGCTGCCACTGCTGCGACACCGGTCACGGCGGCTGTGGCATGGAGCCAGGGGTTGGACGTGCGGGAGAGCCACACGAGCCGCTCCCCCTCCGGAACTTCCATCGTCGGGCCCCCCGCCTCCGGCCCCTCTGCCCGGGCCCGGCGACCGGCCGGCAAGGCAGCCCCACCCACGGCAACCGCCGCCACGAGGGTGATCACGACCCAGCCCGTCACCGAGTCCGCCTCGCGCCAGTCCGCGTGGTCCAGATTCGCCCGCACGACAGACGCCTGTCCCCCGAGGAGTGTCACACCCCCGAACCCCAGGGTCGCGCCGGCCCACCCGCGCGTCGCGCCGTTCGCACCGCCGCGTGCCCGCCACAGAGCCAACGCCACGATCGTCGCCATCACCCCCCAGATCAGCGCCGGGAAGAACGTCGCGGCCCAGAACGGCATGGAACCGTCGGGCTCGCCGGAGCCGGCGTCCCAGTGGGTCGCCAGCCGGTCCGGCAGCCGGCTGCCGGCAGCCAGGGGCAGGGCCACCAGCAGCACCAGGACTCCCGAGGACCAGCCGACGGCACCCCACACCGCAGCGCTCCTGCGCCCCGCTCGGTCGGTCACGACATCCCCCTGATCATGTCGATGAGTTCGTTCCTGCTGTAACCGAGGCGCGCCGCGTCGGCCACGACATCCCGTACGCGGTCCATCAGAGCCGAGCGCTGGTCCGCCCCGTGGGCCACGGTCACGCCTCGGCCCCGCCGGAACTCCAGTACGCCCTCGTCGCGCAGCGCTCGCAGACCGCGAAGCACCGTGTTGACGTTCACTCCCAGCGCCCGGGAGAGGTCCCGTGCCGGGGGGAGCCGGTCACCCGGCCCGCACTCCCCATCGGCGATGGCGCGCCGGATCGCGCCGGCCACCTGCTCGTGCAGAGGGCGGTTGTCCGTGGTGTTCAGCCTCAGCAACATGGTGCTAATGACGATAGCGCCAAGGTTTTTAAACGGCTGCCCGGATTCCCGCCGAACCGTCTTGGCCGTAGACGAGTTGAGGACGTCGGCTGCACGGCCGGCGCCGTCACGCTCCGCGTCCGCCGTCGGAACATTCTTCCTTGACCACCAGTCCGCGCTCCGCCCTACGCCCGCCGCTTTCGGTGAGTTCGGCCGGCACGATGAAGTCGGAGGCGGACATACGGGAGTCGGCCCCACGCAAGGACCCGAAACGAAGCGGCGCCCGAGCCGACAGAAGCCGCCCCGGACGCTTCCCAGCAGGTCAGAGGTTATACAGCCCGCCTGCGAGCGATAGGCCCTGTGGGACTCGAACCCACAACCAATGGATGAGGACGACGTTTCTCATGGTGAGCTGCTCGGGTCGAGGAGAAGCAATCGGTTCGTCGTGCGGGGTCGCTCCGGTCAGCGGGGCATGCGGCGACCCAGCTCGCGTGCCTTCTCGCGCAGTCCTGCCGCCCAAGATCCGACTTCCGCCGGGGCGGACATCCCAGTAACGGCCGAGACCTGCGCATCCTCGAGCGGGCCGTCCGGGGCGGCGCCGAGCTGTGCCCAGTCCACCTCGATTCCGGCGCGCTCTGCAAGAGCCAGCACAGTGGCGGTGAAGCCGTCGGAGAGGGCCAGCACGATGGCGTGGCTCGTTCTTCGATGGTGCGCCAGCAGGGCTTTGACGAAGGTCTCGAAGGTGACCAAGTCGATCTGGCACTCGTCGTTCTCCATGGGGCCAATACCCGACGAGAGTTCCAGTTCCGCCTCAAAGACCGCTACGTGCCGCCGGAACATGCGGGAGGCCCCGTTGGACGGGTTCCACAGAGTCTCGTCGCCTATGTCGAAGTACTGACTCATCGTGGCCCCTTCAGCCGATCACGGCAGGCCACCGTATCCGGTCGGGTCACCACCGTCGCCGGAGTTACGTCCTGGCCAGGGCTTGCGTTCGTGGCGGCGGTGCAGACTTCGGCAGCCTTGCGGGCGATGCGGTGGGCGATACCGCGCACCGTGCGGGACGTTCGTCACGGGGCGTTCAACCGGCCTCTGGCTGTCGGCCCGACGCCGTCTCTGGCCAGCCGGGATCGTGCCCGTGGCGATCCGCCACCTGCTGGACGGGTTCGCCGACCGGCGAGGCGGGCCGCGTCCGCCGGTACGTCACTTGGACGACGTACGCGGACCGGCCTCCCACGACGGATCCACCCCCGCCGGTCGTGGCCGCAGAGCGGCGGCCGTCAGCGTGACGAACAGTGCGAGGACCACCGGGATGGTCAGGGCCCACGCCAGGCCGGTCAGCTCTGCTACGGCGCCGATGAGCAGCGGCCCGGTCAGGAACCCGAGATAGCCGATACTGGCCACCCGGGCGATCGCGCGGCCGGCGTGCCTCGGGTCACGGCTGCCGGCGGCGGAGAACACCTGCGGCGCGATGCAGGACAGACCGGCACCGAGACAGCCGAAGCCGACGACGCCTGCCATCGGGTGGCCGACGAGCAGCGCGGCGCCGAGGCCGACCGCCGCGACGGCACCGCAGCCACGCACCAGGGCGACCGGGCCGAACCGCGCCGCCAGGCGGTCCCCGACGAGCCGGCCGGCCACCATCATGATCGAGAATGCGGCGTACGCAGTAGCCGCGAACCCGGCTCCGCTACCCAGCGTGTCGCGCAGATAGACGCTGCTCCAGTCGGCCGCCGCACCCTCTCCGACCAGGCAGCAGAAGACCAGGATCCCGAGGAACAGCACTCCGGCCGGAGCGGCCGCGTTCCGCTGTGGACGGTCGTCTCCGATCGTGGAGCGGCCCCGGGTCACCGGTGGGACCTCGTCGGCGGGCAACGCCCAGCGTGCCGTCCACAGGGCGGCCGCGACGACGGCGGCGCCGACGGTGAGAAACGTGGTGGCCGCGGCCGAACCGGCATGGGCGGACAGGCCACCGGCCGCCGCCCCGACGAAACCACCGATGCTGTAGATCGCGTGGAAAGACGACATGAGCGGCCTGCCGGCGGCGCGTTCCATGTCGACGGCATTGGCGTTCATGGCGATGTTGAGGGTGCCGTGAACGGTGCCGAACGCGTAGAGGGCGACGGCGAGGGTCACCACGTCGACCGCCAGGGCGGGCAGGATCAGGAACACTCCCTCGACGAAGACCATCGGGACCAGCACCGTACGGCTCCCGTATCGGTCGAGGAGACGACCGACCACCTGCATGCCGGTGATCGCCCCGGCGGCGAAGGCGAGCAGCCCGACGGCCAACTGGCCGTCGCCGAGGTCGAGCCGCTGCTTGATCGCGGGGATACGGGAGGTCCAGGCGCCCAACGCCGTCCCGAAGGCCAGGAAGGCCAGCGACGTCGCAACGCGGGCTCGGAGCAGGACGGTCCGATGGTCACGGGCACGGGTCACGAGTACCTCCACTTGCAGCGCCAGTAGCGGAGTCCGGGGCCGGGGGCGGTTCGGCACAGAGCCCGCGCCGGGGCAGGCGTCGGGGCCTGGTGGGAGGACGGCGGCCCCCGCGAGGGCTGCCACGGTGCCGATCACGCCGGTCGTGGCGAGGGCCGCGACGCCCGCCGCACGGGCGGTGCCGCAGCGGTCGGGGAGCAGGATGTCAGGGTTGCCGGCGCGGTGTCGTCGTCGCGCGAGTTGATCAGGCGTTGTCGAGGCGGTGCCGCAGCTCGTCGTCCAGTTCCAGGTCCAGCGCGCCGAGACACTCGTCGAGTTGGCTCACCGAGCTGACGCCCAGCACCGGCAGCACCGGCGGGTTGCCGCGAAGCAACCAGGCGAGGACCACCTGGTTCCGCGTCGCACCCAACTCATCGGCCACGTCGGCCAGCACCTCCAATCGTCGCCTGCTGTCCGCGTGGTCGTACTGCTCGGGCAGCGGCCGGTCGGAGCGGGTGTACGCGCCGGACAGCAGCACCGAGTAGCCGAGCACCGTCAGGTCGGGCTCCTCGCGTGCGTAGTCGAGCAACTCACCGCTGATGTGCGGGTTCGCGCCGAACTCGGCGCCCGGGCGCGGTCGCAGGTAGGTGTGGCGCTGCTGGACGCAGCTGAATCCTGGCAGGCCCGCGGCCCTGGCGATCTCACGGGCTTTGGCGACGCGCCACGCGGCGTGGTTGCTGCACCCCGTGACCCGCACCAGGCCCTCGGTCACCAGCGACGCGAAGGCGGCCACAGTGTCTTCCAACGGTGTGCGGCGGTCCTCGATGTGGGCGTAGTAGACGTCGAGATGGCCGGTTCCCAGGCGGCGCATGCCGGCCACGGCCTGGGCCCGGACCACCTTGCCGGTCAGCCCTTCGGCATGCTGCGGCCAGGTGGCCCCCGGAGGGTCGGGCAGCGCGCCCACCTTGGTGGCCAACACGACGTGGTCGCGGGCCCGCCGGGACGCCAACCACCGGCCCAACAGCTCCTCACTCTCCGCACCGGTTCCGCCGGGCACCCAGAACGCGTAGGTGTTGGCGGTGTCGATGAACGTACCGCCCGCGTCGGTGAACCGGTCGAGGATGGCGAACGCCCGCCGTTCGTCGACCGTCGTACCGAAGTGCATGGTTCCCAGGCACAGCGCGCTCACGCCGAGCCCCGAACCGCCGTTGGACAGCATCCACTGGTCCACGTCGACCTCCTGTCGTGATCGCGGTTCACGCTAACGACGCTTGGCGAGGACGTACGATCCAATCGTGTGACCGAATCCCAGACCAATCTCGCGTGGGACACGCTGCTCGACCTCCCCGCCACAGGCGCGAAGCACGAGCGGCTCACCCGCGCGCTGCGGGCGGCGGTCCGCTCCGGACGGCTGCCCACGGGCAGCGCCCTGCCGCCGAGCCGCGTCCTGGCCACCGACCTGGGCTGTTCCCGCTGGGTCGTCACACAGGCGTACGCACAACTGGTCGCCGAGGGATACCTGGACGCCCGGGTCGGATCGGCCACCAGAGTGCGTTGGTCTCCCGACGCCGCGCCCACGCAACCGGACGCCGACCGACCGCCGACGCCGCCGACGCGGTTCGACCTGACGCCGGGCCTTCCCGACCTTCGCGCATTTCCGCGGTCCCGGTGGAGTGAGGCGCTCCGCGACCAGACGCGCCGTGTGCCGTGGTCCGATCTGGGTTTTCCGGTGCCGGGCGGACATCTGGAGCTTCGCCGGGCCCTGGCCGACCACCTGCACCGCTGCCGGGGCGTCATGGCGGACACCGACGACGTCGTGATCTCCACGGGTGTCACGGAAGGCGCCGCCCGTCTGTTCCGCGCCCTGCGAGCGGAGGGGATCACCCGCGTCGCCGTCGAGGACCCGGGTTGGACCCGCCTGCACCACGTGGCGCGCGAGGCCGGGCTGAGCACCGTGCCGGTCCCGGTGGACGAACACGGCCTGCGGGTGGCCGAGTTGGACCGTGACCCGGAGGTCCGCGCGGTGCTCACCACACCGGCCCACCAGTTCCCGACCGGCGTCACGCTCACGGCGGAGCGCCGCGCCTCGCTCGTGGCGTGGGCGCGGCGGGTCGACGGGGTGGTGCTGGAGGACGACTACGACTCCGAGTTCCGCTACGACCACCGGCCACTGAGTGCAGTCCAGGGGATGTGCCCGCAGCGGGTCGTGCTGCTGGGTTCGGTCAGCAAGGCACTGTCGCCGGCCCTGGGCATCGGTTGGGTGGTCGCGCCGCCGCGGTGGTGCCAGGTGCTGAAGACCAGCGGCACCGCCCGGTCCGGCCCGCCGGTGCTGGACCAACTGGCGTTCGCCCACCTGATCCGGACCGGTGGCTATGAGCGGCACCTGCGATCGGTGCGACGGCGCTACCGGGCTCGGCGGACCGCCCTGCTCGACGCACTGCGCACCCTGCTGCCGGCGTGCCGGGTCACCGGTACGGCCGCCGGCCTGCACCTGGTGGCCCACCTCGGTGACGGCGTCGATACGGCCGGCGTCGTCACGGCCGCAGCCGCCCGCGGACTTCGGCTGGTCGACCTGCACACCTACCAGGCGGACCGCAGAGAACCGGCGAACTGCCTGGTCCTGGGCTACGGCAATCTCGCCGACGGTGCCATCGTCGACGCCGTGGCCGTGCTCGCCGCGGCGGTGGCCGATCAGAGCGTGCAGGCCCGTCCGGGAGTGGTCAGGGCTCGGTCGTCCACGTGAGAGCGCGCCTTCCGCGGACGTGTCCGGTTCGGCTGTCGCGGTGTGCGCCGCCGGCATCGGTCATGAGGCAGGGGCGAGCGACAGGCATGGTGCGGCTGCCGACGGCCGGCATCGGCGAGGGTGATGACCCGTCTCGTCTCACCGGCCAGCTCGATCAGGGCCGACACGGAGCCGCGTCCCGACGCGTCACAGCGGCGTCCGCCCGGTCGGGCGCAACCTGGCGTACGCGGTCGGCCGGACCATCTCCGTACTCGACCGGTGTTGCCCCGAGCACGCTCGTGGTCGGCTGGGGGTGGCCGTTCCGCTCACGCTCGGGCCCGAAAACGAGTCAGCGCCCGAGCCGGCCGAAGCCGACACGGACGCTGCGTAGCAGTTCAGAGGTCATCTCCCCCGCACTGCCACCCGTAGGCCCTGTGGGACTCGAACCCACCACCAATGGATTAAGAGTCCTGGCCAAAGTTTGCCGGGTGGTTCCGGACGGTTCTTCGGTGTCCGCAACCACCTGGTCAGAGCAGGTGCTGCTTCTCGCTCAGTCCACGCCGTGATGGCCTCTGCCGCATCATCCGCTCACGCATCGCTCACGCACGGCGGGCCGCTGAGCAGCAGCTTTTCGGTCTACACGAGAACGACGCAGCCTCGCCGCTCCAGTTCGGTCAGCAGCGACGGCGAGGGCTCGCAGGCGCGGTTCGCATAGGTCGGCCATGGATGACCGTGTTGCCGTGGTCAGTCGGTTGTGCTGCGCCCGGAGTTCGATGAGTAGCACGCACGATGGCCGAAGACAGCGCCGAAGTGAACCGCCCCGCGCGGACCGCGCCGCGGCGAACCCGGCGGCATGGTCTTCGCCGGCACCCCCTACTCGATCGCCGACCGCATCATCCACCTGCACGGGCTGCTCGGTCACACCCGCCATACCCGGCGGCAGGACCTCGGCGGCAAGTCGCAGCGCGACTTCCTGCGCGGCGTCGAACCGCTCGGCACGATGGTGCTGCCCCAGATCCGTGCTGAGCCGACGCGACCATGAACGCGAACCGTCCGGTGACGGCAGGTGCTGCCGGCTGACGGCGATGAACCGCTTTCCGGCGTCGTGCTCAATACCGCGCCTGACCGGACGACCTGCCCCGAGGCCCGTACGGACACTGGGAATCCGGCCGTTCCGAGTGCTGCCCGAGCCTGCTCTGAGCGCACCCACCACATGATCGACAGGTCGGTTTCAGCAGCTGTCTCCGGCTGACGGAGACAGGCACTCCATGACAGCACCGAGGAGAATCATGTCGATCACGAATGAATGGATCGTGGGCTCCGGGACGGCCGGGGTCAGGACCGGTGAGGCGCGGGGAGCGTCTTCGTTCTGGGGCCGGCATCTGCCGGACGAGGTGGTCTTCCGGCCCGCGGCGGGAACGGTCGTGGTCACCTCGGCGGAGGTCTCTGTGACCGTTGCCCTCGCCACCGGGGAACAGGCTGACCCGCCGGTTCTGACGCTGGAGGTCGCGGACGTGCGTGACGTCCACGACGAGGCGGAGGCGGCAGGCGTCCGTGTTCTGCCGCTGCCCCTGCTCACGTCGGGAGGTTTCCGCGCCGTCGGACCGTACGGAATCGTCGTGGAGTTCAGGGAGGCGAAGACCGAGACCCTGGTCTCCCGCATTCTCGCGAAGACCGACACGGTCACTCCCTGGGCGATCCGGGCGGCGGTGACGCTGCGGCTGCCCGACCTGCTGGCCCGACGGTCCCTGTCCGCGGCCGAGGCGGCGGAGATGACGAGGACCGAGCCGGACGCGCTGCACCGTCTGCTGCACCTGCTGGCCCGGCACGGGGTGTTCACGGAGACGGCCGACGGCGGGTTCCGGGGCACCGCGCTCTCCGAGGGGCTGCGGGAGGGTCACCCCTCGGGCCTGATCGCGTCGCTGGACCTGGACAGCGCCCAGGCGCGGATCGACGAGGTCTCGCGGGGCATCCTCCACTCGATCCGCACGGGGGAGCCGGTCTACGAGCGTCTCTTCGGGCTCCCGCTGTGGGAGGACTTCGCGGCGAAGCCGAGGCTGTCGGAGTCCTTCCAGGAATGGATGAGCAACAAGACGAAGCTGCTGGCCCGCTCCTTCATCGAGGGCTACGACTGGAGCGGCGTACGGCATGTGATGGACGTGGGTGGCGGACGGGGCACCCTGCTGGCCGCGCTGCTGGACAGCTCCCCTTCCCTGCGGGGCACCCTGCTCGAACTACCCAGGACGGCCGAGGAGGCGGTCCGTGAACTGGCGGACGGCAGTACGGTCGACCGGATCTCCGTGGTCGGCGGCAGCTTCTTCGACCCGCTTCCTGCGGGCGCCGACACCGCCGTCCTGCACAACGTCCTGGTCAACTGGGACGACGCGGCGTCGATCCGCATTCTGCGACGGTGCTCGGAGGCCGTCGGGCCGGAGGGGCGGGTGCTGATCCTGGAAGGGCTGCCGCTCACCGGCGACGGCGGCACCGGCAGTCACGACGGCGGTGTCCTCGACGACCAGCGACTCCTGGCCCAGATCAACGTGCTCATGCTGATGCTCTTTGGCGGCAAGGAGCGCTCGCTGCCGGAGTACGGCCGGTTGGCCGAGGGGGCGGGGCTGGCCATCACCTCCGTCTCACCCACGTCGTCCGGCGTGCACATCATGGAGTGCCGCTCGGTGGCCGGGCACGGCACCGCCGGCTGACCTGTGCCGGACGAAGTCACCGTCTGCCCGTCCGTCCCCGTGTGGAGGTCTGTGTGTCCCGTCGTCTCTTCACCTCGGAGTCCGTGACCGAGGGTCACCCCGACAAGATCGCTGATCAGATCAGCGACACCATTCTCGACGCGCTTCTGCGCGAGGACCCGGCGTCCCGGGTCGCGGTCGAGACCTTGATCACCACCGGCCTGGTGCATGTCGCCGGTGAGGTCACCACCCAGGCGTACGCGCCGATTCCGCAGCTGGTCCGGGAGAAGATCCTGGAGATCGGCTACGACTCCTCGAAGAAGGGCTTCGACGGCGCTTCCTGCGGTGTCTCCGTGTCGATCGGGGCGCAGTCCCCGGACATCGCGCAGGGTGTGGACACGGCGTACGAGTCCCGGGCCGAGGGTGCCTCCCGGAGGGACGAAGTCGACGAGCTGGACCAGCAGGGCGCGGGCGACCAGGGTCTGATGTTCGGGTACGCGTCGGACGAGACGCCGACGCTGATGCCGTTGCCGATCTTCCTGGCGCACCGTCTGGCGAAGCGGCTGTCGGACGTCCGTAGGAACGGCACGATCCCCTACCTCCGTCCGGACGGCAAGACACAGGTCACCATCGAGTACGACGGTGACAGGGCGATGCGTCTGGACACGGTCGTCGTCTCCTCGCAGCACGCGAGTGACATCGACCTGGAGTCCCTCCTCGCCCCGGACATCCGTGAGTTCGTGGTGGAGGCCGAGCTGACGGCGCTCCTGGACGAGGGCGTCAAGCTCGACACGGAGAACCACCGGCTGCTGGTGAACCCGACCGGGCGTTTCGAGATCGGTGGCCCGATGGGGGATGCGGGGCTCACCGGCCGCAAGATCATCATCGACACGTACGGCGGGTTCGCCCGGCACGGTGGCGGTGCGTTCTCGGGCAAGGACCCGTCGAAGGTGGACCGTTCGGCGGCGTACGCGATGCGGTGGGTGGCGAAGAACGTCGTGGCGGCCGGCCTGGCGTCGCGCTGCGAGGTGCAGGTCGCGTACGCGATCGGCAGGGCGCAACCGGTCGGGCTGTTCGTGGAGACCTTCGGGACGGCCAAGGTCGACACGGAGAAGATCGAGAAGGCCATCGAGGAGGTCTTCGACCTCCGCCCGGCCGCGATCATCCGCGACCTCGACCTGCTGCGCCCGATCTACGCGCAGACCGCCGCGTACGGTCACTTCGGCCGTGAACGGCCCGACTTCACCTGGGAGAAGACGGACCGGGTGGACGCGCTGCGCAACGCTGCGGGGCTGTAGAACCAAGTCTCGGCACAGACCCAGATCTTAAAGTTTCAATCACATAAGTGGCCGGGAAGGAACAGGCGTACGTCGAGCTTGGACCATAAAGGCCGGAACCCTTGCCGTGCCGGCCTGGCGGAAAGACCGGAGCGTGTGTCGGTGGCCAGTCAGGAGGAAGCGGAATCCGCGCTGTGGGAAGCCATGCGGATGCCGTTCGAGGACGGCGGCAGGGTGGTGACCGTCCGGGGGGCGCCCGGCGTGGGGAAGACGTACCTTCTCGAACGGTTCGTCCACAGGGCGCGTGCCGCCGGAGCAGTGGTGCGGGAAGCCACCGGAGTGCCGACGGAGCGCGAGGTGGCCCTGAGGCTGGTCAAGGGGCTCTTCGGTGACGACGACATCGTGCGGGACGCCGGACACCAGCTGGAGGCGGCGCACTGCTGTGACGTGGAGGTGGCACGGCTGTGCGGGCCCTGCCAGTCCTTGGCGTCCAGGATGTACTCCCTGATCGAGCGGTCGCTCCGGTCGGCCGGCTCGGTGTCCCGCGTGGTCCTCGTCGTGGACGACCTGCACTTCTCCGACACGCCGTCGCTGTGGGTGCTGCGCTCTCTGCTGTCCCGGGTGCAGCGGCTCCCGGTCCTCCTGGTGGTTTCCGGCTCCCACATCGCCCCGTCACGACAGTTCCGTGACTTTCGGTTCGACACCGAGAGGAACCCCACGCTGCTGTCGCTGGAGCTGTCGCTGTTCACGTCCCGCGAAGCCGCCAAGCTGATGCGGAAGGTGACGGGGAAACGGCCCACGGCGGCCTATATGACGGAAGCCATGGCGCTGACCGGGGGCAATGCACGTCTACTGGTGGCCGTCGGGCGCGGCACCCGGGAGCTTCCGCAGCCGATGGACTCGCCGAAGTACAAGTCACACGGTCCGTCGCCGTTCCAGGGAGCAGTACGGCTGCTGGTGTGCGACAACGCGGTGGCCGAACTGGAACGGGTCGCCCGGGCCATGGCCGTCCTGGGTGGTGGCAGACCGGCCGCTCTGATCAGTGCCCTGAGCGGTGTGGGACTTGTCGAGACAGCACAGGCGGTGGCCCTGATCGACACTATGGGGCTGATCTCGGACGGCTACTTCAGGCATCCGGCGATCCGTGCGGCGATTCTGGAGGACCCCGACTTCAAGGAGCGCGGCGAGTTCCACAGGTCGGCGGCGCAGCTGCTGTACGAACAGGGCGCAGGCCCGCGCGAGGTCGCTGACTGCCTGATCGTGTCCGGAGTCGCGACGCGGGCGTGGGAACGAGCGGTGCTGCGGGAAGCGGCACGGTACGCCCGGGCCGAGGGGGAGTGGCACGAGGCGGTGCGCTGCCTGGAGCTGGCGCGAACCACCCTTTCCGACCCGGCCGAACATGCGGAGGTCCTCATGGAGGTGGCCTGCGCCAAGTGGCGGGTGGACGTCCCAGCGGCCTTGAGCCATCTTCCGGAACTGGTCTCCCATGTGCAGAAAGGGCGGATGACGAAGCAGGACGTCCTGTCGGTCTCGGGGATGTTGGCCTGGGCCGGGTACGCGAGGCAGGCCGAGGAGATCCTGGGGCTGCTGAGCGACTCGGACGGTTCACGGCCGGACAGGGGCCGCGACCTGGTGGAGTGTTCGGCCGCGCTGGGAGCTTTCCCGGCCGGCCCGGACACCGCCATCGCGTCCGCCACTCTGTGGTGGGGTGACGAGACGGTGGCGGTCATCGACACCTGCGGGACCGGCGCGCCGACGACGCCCCTTCTGAGCAAGGAGATGATCCACTCCTATCTCCTGGACGCCGACCAGTCGAACTGGGTCATGGACATCGGGTACTTCACGACGAGGCTGCTCCACCATGCCTGCCGGGGGCTGGCGATGTTTCCCTGCGACGGACTGGCGGACGAGGACATCGCGCGCATGAGCCCGTTCAGGCGCATGATCCTGCACTGCCTGCGGGCGGTCACCGCGCTGGACGCCGGCCGGCCGGCCGAGGCGGAGAACGAGGCCCGCAGCGCTATCGTCGGGCCCGCCAACTGGGGCGTCTACGTGGGTCTCCCGCTGGGCGTGCTGATCCTCGCCCAGGTGCAGCAGGGCAGGTTCGAGGACGTGAAGTCAACGCTGCGCATCCCCGTGCCCGCGCAGTCCATCGAATCGGAGTTCGGGCGCCTGTACATGCACGCGCGCGGGATGTACCGGCTGGCCATCGGGATGTCCTATTCCGCGTTGGGGGACTTCCTCACCTGCGGTGAGATCGAGAAGCGCCTGGGGATACCCCCCGTGCGCTCCTGCCCCTGGCAGGCGTGGGCCGCGCGCGCCTACCTCCTCCTCGGCCGCAGAGAGGAAGCGGTACGCATCGCTGAAGCGGCGATCGCCGTGTCCGACGACGCCCCTACGAAGGCGGTCGGGCTAAAGGCGCTTGCCCTCACCCGTCCGGTCGAGGACCGGGCGGACCTTCTACGGGAAGCGATCGGTCTGCTGGAAAGCTCTGGCCATCGGGTCGACCTCGCCTTCGTTCTCGACGAGTTGGGGCGTACCTACCACTCCGTCGGCCATGTGAAGGCGGGCCGCGCGCTCATACGCCAGGCCTGGAACATGGCCCGGTTCGGCGGATTCGAACCGCTGATGCGGGCCGTCAGAGCTTCCGAGGCGCTTCAGGAGGGCATCCCCCTGCCCATGGATGATCCGGACGACGCGGACACCCCGCAGGACCAGGACGCGTCGGCCGATGCCCTGGCCCGGAGCGTCGACACGCTCAGCTCGGCCGAACGGCGGGTGGCGTGGCTGGCGGGTATCGGGCACAGCAACCGGGAGGTGGCGGAACGGCTCTGCATCACGGTGAGCACGGTCGAGCAGCACCTCACGAAGATCTACCGGAAGCTCGGTCTGAAGCAGCGGAAGGATCTGGTGACCGCGGTGCCCATTCCGCCGGACGGGGTGCCACGCTGATGTCCGGCGCTCGCCGGCGTTCGAGGGCGCTCGCGACCAGAGTCGCGAGCAAGGCGACGGCGCCGCCCAGGACCAGGCCCGCCCGTACGCCGTGATACGAGATGATCCACCCCATGATCAGCGCTCCCACAGGGGTCGAGCCCTGCATGATCAGCGTGTAGACGGCGAGCACGCGGCCCCGGTAGCCCGGCTCTGTCCCCAACTGGACGCGATGGTTGGCGGCTTGGCCGAAGGCGACGGACGCGCATCCGGTCGCCGCCAGCAGGGCGGCCGCGGCCGGGAAACCGGGAGAGAGGCCCGCAGCGATCTCGAACAGTCCGAAGACCGCCGCCGACACCACGACGACACGGCTCGACGGGCGCCCGGTCCGGGTGGCGGTGACAAGCGCCGCGCACAGGGAGCCGAACGAGAACGCCGCGGTGAGCAGCCCGAAAGACCTGGCGTCGGTGTGGAACACGTTCTTCGCCAGCAGGGGCAGCGTGAGCTGGAAGTTCAGCGCGAAGACGCTCACCAGGAGCACCAGCAGCAGCGGCGTCACCAGATCGGGTCGGTCGCGCACATGCCGCAGGCCGTCCCTGATGCCGCCGCGCTGCCGTGTCACGGGGGCCTGGAACTCGGCCGGTCGCATCAGCCGCAGACAGACCAGGACGGTGGTGTAGCTCGCCGCGTTGAAGGCCACGACGGGTCCGACCCCGAACGCGGAGATGACCAGTCCGGCCATGGCCGGTCCGGCGACGCGGGCGAGGTTGAAGTAGGCCGCGCTGAGGGCGGAGGCGTTCGGCAGCAGGCCGGGCCCGACCATCTCCCCGACGAACGACATCCTGGTCGGCACCTCGACCGAGTTGACGATGCCGAGGAAGAGCGCGAAGGCGAAGACGTGCCACAGCCGCACGGCACCGCCGAGCACCAGCACCGCGAGGCCCAGCGACCCGACGGCGGAGGCGGCGTTGCAGAGCCCGAGCAGCATGCGTTTGTCGTACCGGTCGGCGAGTTTCCCGCCGTAGAGGGTGAGCAGCAGCATCGGACCGAACTGGGTGGCGGTGACGAGCCCCAGGGCCAGGCCGGAGTCGTCGGTCAGGGCCAGGACGAGCCAGTCCTGGGCCACGACCATCATCCAGGTGCCGGTCACCGACAGCACCTGCCCGGCCACGAACAGCCGGAAGTTCCTGATGGTCAGGGAACGGAAGACACCCCGCCCGGGGTTGCCTCCGCTCACGGCCGCGAGCCCCTGCCGGCCGCGAGCACCGTCTCGTCGGGGACGAGGCAGCTCTCCAGGAAGGCGAGGGCGCGCAGGTGGTACGAGCGGGCGGCCCAGCCAAGGCTGATGTTGTGGCCGGCCTCCGGCTGTCGGTCGACGGCGATACGCGCGACGGTGCTGAACCGGCCAGTCAGGTCGGCCAACGCCGCCTCGTCGTGTCGCCAGAACGCCTCGTGCTCGGCGAAGGTGAGCCGCAGCGGCGCCTCGACACCGGGCGCGACGGTCCGCAGGAGTGCGGGCCACCGCGCCAGCTCCGCGCGTTCGGCGTGGGGCATGGGCTCGACGATCCCGCGCCCCACGCCGAACGTGCCGGGCGGGTAGAGCCGCAGCGGGCCCCAGCTCTTCGGGGACCAGCCGCGTTCCAGTGCCTTCGACAGTTGGCCGGGGTCGATCGCGTACGTGTACCCGCAGCCCGAGATGTCCAGGCCGATCAGCCGCCGGGAAGGGCGCCCGGAGGCGACGACGAGGGCGACCTTGCCGCCGTAGGAGTGGGCCAGGAGGAAGAATCCCGCCCCCGTCGGGTAGCGGGCGGCGAAGTCGTCCAGTGCCGCTACGAGGAGCCCGGCCTGCTCGGCCGTACCCAGGCCGTCCGGCAGCCGGGCGGCGGAGGCCCGGTAGCCGGGCCGGTCCACGGCGAGGACGGTGAACCCGAGACGGGCCCCCAGCGACAACAGCGACAGCCCGGGGTGAGCCGGACCGGCGAAGTAGTCGGCGTTCATGCCACCGCCGTGGAGCGCCACGACAACGGCACGGGGCGGCGCACCGGCAGGCTCGCTCACCAGGGCGGACAGGGCGATGCCGTCGGCATCGAGCGTGATCCGTCGCGTGTCGGCGGCCGGTTCACGGGCCGGTGGAGCCATGGGGTTCTCCTCGGGAGACATGCCGTCAGAGGGTCACGCGCTGCGCCGGACCAACTGAGAGAGGGTCCTGCGGGTCACTTCGGACGAGGACGGCTTGGACAGGTCGGGCAGGGAGCTGAGGATGGCTTCCTGGAGCTCCCGGAGCTGGAGGGAGGGCTCGATGCCGACCTGGTCCATCAGGGCGGAGTAGAAACTCCGGTAGGTCTGAAGGGAGTCGGCGATCTGCCCGGACCGGTACAGCGCCAGCATCCGCTGGTACTGGAGTTTCTCGTTGAGCGGGTGCAGCCCGGCCAGGGAATTCAGTTCGGGGAGGAGCTGCAGGTCGCAGCCCTGGCCCAGGCAGGCGTCGATCCGCAGGATCTGCGCGGACAGCCGTGCCTCCTCCAGCTTCACGGCGTAACTGTCCAGCAGGGAGCCGCGGTGGACGTCGACCAGGGCAGAGCCGCGCCACAGTTTGAGCGCGTCGGTGAGCAGCGCCACCGCTTCCGTGTAGTGGCCGGACTGCATCTTCTGATGGCCCTTGTCGACGGCCGCGCTGAAGTCCTCGAAGTCCTTGGTGGTCGACTCCGGGGTCTGGAGGACATAGCCCCCCGGGCGGGTGACGATCGAGCTGGACAGCTCATTCTTCCCGGAGCCCCCGGGCTCGGCTCGTTTAAGGATCTTCCGGATCTGAAGAATGTATGTCTGCAAAGTAGTGGAAAGGCTGCGGGGTGGTGTGCTGCCCCACATCTCGTCGGTGAAGTCGGAGACGGTCACCACGTCGTTGGACCGTATTGCCAGCAGGGCTAATATCTGCCGGAGCTTTGGTGCGGAGGGCACGATGGAGTTCCCTCCGATGGCGATTTCGAGTGACCCCAATATCTTCACTTCCACCATGGTCCACGCCCTTCAGACGGCGAATTTTTCTGTCGCCTTCTTTTTTATTGATCGAGGAAAAGGATGTGACGATGACACTAAAGGAGGCCAGATGGGCAGCCAACCCCTAAGTTGATCATGGTGAGCGGTTCGTTACGCGGCGTGTGATGTCGCGGTCGGGGTTCCATAGGGGTGGAGCAGGGGTGAAACCGGCTGGATATCGTGACAAAACGGTGGAAAGACATCCTTTGGTCGAGGCTTGCTTTATTGAAGCTGCCTCCCCTTCCCAGTCGGCCGTTCCAGCCGGGCGCTGGGATTTCAGAAAGGCAGGTGCAAGGGTTGGCTCATTCCGACCGGTGAATTCATTCGGTGGAGTGCCCCGTAACACGGGAGTGTTACGGGGCACCGCCGGTCAGGATTTGCTCTCGGCATATTCCTTGGCGTGTCCGAGTGTGGCCAGGCTGTTTGTACCCAAAGCGTTTCGGACGAATGTCCGGGCATCCGCCACGTCCGCTGTCTCGCCGAGCACCT
Source organism: Streptomyces sp. NPDC057424 (assembly GCF_042803315.1). Lineage (NCBI taxonomy): Bacteria > Bacillati > Actinomycetota > Actinomycetes > Kitasatosporales > Streptomycetaceae > Streptomyces > Streptomyces sp. NPDC057424. Next base: position 142,303 of record NZ_JBHVCP010000009.1, on the reverse strand, counting down.
GACGGATGGTGTCCGGGTTGAGCACCACGGTGTGCCGCGAAGTCACGGCCACCCCGCCGGGTTCCTCGACCAGGCTCCACCTTCCCGTGTGCACAGTCATCAGCGCCGGCACCCGGGTCTGTTTGTAGACGATCCGCGTGCGTGGGAAACAGACTCGGACCGACTCGGTGCTGTGCTGTGAGCCGTCCTTGGTCAGCGTGTCCATCGTGAGGATCTGCAGACCGGGTTCGGTCTCGCGCAGCTCCACCCGGCTGACGTGCGGCAACCGCTCCCGCCACCGGTCGGCCGCGTTGAGGAAGTCGTAGACGTCCTCGGCCGAACCGTCGATGTGCACGGTGTCGTCGAAGGTCAGGAACAGCTCACCGGCATGGCTCGCCCGCCGCGCGCTGTCGCGCAGGGCGGCCAGCTCGGAACGGCTGTTGCGGTCCACCGCCTCGTCGATCCAGGCCAGCCCCTGGGGGGAGTCGTCGAGCGCGCGGTAGTCGTGCAGCAGCCGGACCCGGCAGGAGTCCGCCGTCAACGGCTCGATCACCCACGCGCCTCCCATCGCCGCGACCGGCGGCGCGGAGACCTCCTGACGGAAGGTGATGCGCAGTGCTTCCGGGTCCAGTTCCCTGCGGGAGGTCCAGGTCTTCACCTCGCCACGCGCGGTGGCCCAGATCCGTATCCGCTCCTGTCGGCCCGTCGACTCCAGCTGTTCCACATGGATGGTGGGCGGGAAGACATGAGGCCAGTTCGTCACGGACTCGATCAGCCCGTACACCGTGGTCGCCGGAGCCTCGATCGTGATCTCGTGCTCGACCTCGCGCAATGCCGATGCGCTCATCCGGTCGTCTCCAATCCTGTTCAGAAGTTGCCCAGACCGCCGCAGACGTTGATGGCCTGGGCCGTGATCGAGGCGGCGGTGTCGGAGGTCAGATAGGTCACCAGGCCCGCCACTTCCTCGGGGGTCGAGTAGCGGCCCAGCGGGATCTTGGCCTGGAACTTCTCCAGGACCGTGTCCTCGGAGGCGTCCCACGCCTGCGCGTAGCCCTGCCGGACCCGCGCCGCCATGGGCGTCTCGACATAGCCGGGGCACACCGCGTTGACAGTGATGCCGGTCGGAGCCAGCTCGTTGCCGAGCGCCTTGGTGAAGCCCACGACGCCGTGCTTGGAGGCGGAGTAGGGAGCGCCGAGGACGACACCCTGCTTCCCCGCGGTGGAGGCGATGTTGATCACCCGGCCACGGGCCCGCTCCCGCATGCCACCGGTGGTCAGCACCTCGCGCGTCATCCGGAACACACTGGTCAGGTTGGTGTCCAGGACATCGGCCCACAGCTCGTCGGCGATCTCCGCAGTCACCCCGCCACCACTGCGCCCGGCGTTGTTCACCAGCGTGTCCACCGCGCCGAACCGTTCGACGGCGGCGGTCACCAACGCGCGTACGTCCGTACCGGACCGCACGTCGCACGGGCTCCCGTCGACCTCCAGGTCCTGTTCCCGCAGGCTCTTGACCGTCGTGGCCACGGACTCCTCGGTGCGGGCGCAGACGTAGACGCGGTAACCCTCGCGCGCCAGACTCGTGGTCACGGCGAGCCCGATACCGCTCGTCGCCCCGGTGACGACCGCCACCCGCCTGTTCTGGTCAGCCATGATGTGCTCCCCTTGCGCTCAGGCCAGATTGGCGACGGACAGATGGTTGTTGACGGCATCGACCAGGGCGCGCGGGGTGCGGGCCTCGCCCAGCACCTCCTCGTCGAGGGAGATGGCGAACTCGCGCTCGATCCGCGTGCAGGTCTCCAGGACCGCCAGCGAGTCGTAGCCCAGTTCCTGGAAGTCGAGGTCGACCGTGGCCGCCTCCACCCCCGGGCCCTCGGGAGCCCCGGCCCCGTCGAAGAGGATGCGCTTCAGGTCCTCGATGCTGAACACGTTCTTTCCCATGGTTGTTTCCTCCTGGTCCGTCTCTTCGTTTTGTCCGGCCGTCAGGCGCGCGCGGACGTCATGGCGCCGTCCACGACGAATTCCGCACCGGTGACATTGGGCACCAGGTCGGAGGCCAGCAGCAGCGCGAGCGCGGCGATCTCGGTCTGTTCCGTTACCCTGCCGGTGGGAATTCCGGCCAGCTTCGGCATTTCATCGATGACCGCAGCCAGCGGAATACCCAGATCCCTCGCGATCCGGTCTCCGGCGCCACCCGGCGAGGTCCAGACACCGGTGTTGACGACACCCGGCGCGATGGTGTTGACCCGCAGTCCGCGGTCGGCGAACTGCTTTGCCACGGCGGCGGTGAAGTTGAGTGCCGCGCTCTTGGCCGCGCTGTACGGCATGTGCGCCGGGTCGGGGGTGCGTGCGGCGACCGAGTTGATGTGGATGATGCTGCCCCGGCGCTCCAGCAGGCTGGGCAGGGCCGCCCGGGTCATCCGCATCGTGCTCAGGAAACTGACCTTGAGCGCGTCGTACCAGAAAACGTCGTCGACCTCCGGGAACGGCCCGCCCGGGATGCTGCCGACACCGCCGACGTTGTTGACCAGTACGTCGATGCCGCCGAACTGCTCCAGGGCGTAGTCGGTGAGCCGCTGAGGCCCCTCGGTGGTGGAGAGGTCCACCTCGAAGGTGCGGAGACCGCTGTCCTTCGCCTCGGCGGTGGCGGTACGGGCCCCGCAGATCACGCGCGCGCCCTCATCGGCCAGCGCTTGTGCGATGGCCAGGCCGATGCCCCTGCTTCCCCCGGTCACGACGGCGGTCTTTCCTGTCAGGTTCAGATCCATGGTGCGATGACTCCTCGAACGTGTGCCGGCTCCCCCGTCGTCCGGCGGGGCAGATTCATGGAATGAGCAGGACGCGCCCGAGGTGACCGCGCTCCTCGATCAGCTGGTGGGCCTTGGCGGCCTCGGTGAGCGGGAGCGTGGTACCCAGGGAGACACAGAGTTCGCCCGAGGCGAGCAGCCCGGCCAGTCGGTCGAGGCCGGTGCGGACCTCATCGGGGCGGTGCTGCCACCAAGCCCACAGGCTGGACCCGGTCACGAACTGCAGGCCGATCAGCTCCATCGGGGAGATCTGCGGCACCTCACCGCTGGCCGCGCCGTAGAACACCAGTCGGCCGAAGGGGGCCAGCAGCCCGATGCCCTGGCGCAGGACGTCGCCACCGACGCTGTCGATGATCACGTCGACGCCGCGCCCCTGGGTGGCCGCGCGCACCTGGTCGGGCCAGCCGGGGGCCGAGTAGTCGACCGCCACGTCGGCTCCGTGGGCGCGGGCGAAGTCGAGCTTGTGCGCCGAACCCGCCGTCCCGATGACCCTGCCCGCGCCCAGGATCTTGGCCAACTGCAGTGCCAGATGGCCGATCGAGCCGGACGCCGCGTGCACCAGCACGGTGTCGCCGGGCTTGATCTGCGCGGTCTTGAGGGTGCAGAGCGCGGTCTGCGCGGGCGAGGCCAGGACGCTCGCTTCGGCGAGGCCGAGGTCGGCCGGGATCGGCGCGAGGAAGGTGGCGTCGGTGACGGTGTAGTCGGCGTACGCCTCGCCCTCGACCGGGGCGGCCACCCGGTCACCGACCGCGACGCTCCGCACGTCGGCCCCGGCCGCCACCACCGTGCCGACGACGTCGCCGTGCGGGGCGTTGGGCAGCAGGGTGGGGAACGGCGCGGTGCCGCGCCGCCGCTGGGTCTCGACGAAGTTCACCCCGATCGCCTCGGCCTTGATGAGCACCTGGGCCGGTCCCGGTTCGGGGACCTCGGCCTCCTCGACCGTCAGGACGTCGGGGTCGCCGTAGGCGCGGTACCGGATCACACGCACGGAGGTTTCCTTTCTCTGGGGACCGGCGCCCTGACCCGGGCACCGGGGGGATCACCGGGGAGTCAGCTCGAACGCCTCGGCCAGCAGCCGGTACGAACGCAGGCGGTCACGCTGGTCGTGGATCATCGACACGACGCCCAGTTCGTCGACGCCCGTGGCGTCGGCCATCTTGGTGAGCTGATCGCGGACCCGGTCCGGCGAACCGACCACATAGCGCGGCCACTCGAAGGACTCGTCCGCCAGCGGGTCGGGGCCCGGCCGGCCCATCTCCGCGGCGGAGAAGTCGGCCGGCGGCAGCAGCCGTACGTCCCCCTGGGACATCCGGCGGTGGAACAGCCGGTGGGTGGCGTACACCCGCTGGGCCTCGGCGTCGGTCTCCGCACAGCACACCACCACCGACAGGACGGCGTGAGGCGAGGGAGTGTCCGGGCTCGGCACGAAGGCAGCCCGGTAGGTGTCCATCGCCTCCCGGGTGAACTGGGGAGCGATGAAGTGGGCGTAGGCGTAGGGCAGTCCGCGCCGGGCAGCGGCTTCGGCACTGGACACGCTCGCCCCCAGCAGCCACAGCGCCGGCCCGCCCGGCATCCGCGGGGAGACCGGGAACGGCACCTCTTCGCCCGGGTCCAGGTAGGTGCGCAGCCGCTCCAGCCGGCGCCAAAGGTCGTCCGAGGACGGCTCCTGAGCGGTGTCGTCGTTCCGCAGCGCCGCGAACACCGGCGGCTTGACCCGGTTGGCGCGGCCGATGCCGAGGTCGATTCGGTCCGGGTACAGGGCGTGCAGAGTGCGGAACACCTCGGCGACCTTCAACGGGCTGTACAGCGACAGCAACACCCCGCCCGAGCCGACCCGGATACCGGACGTCTCCGCCGCGATCCGCGCGATCAAGATCTCCGGAGCGGGTACGGCGTTGAAGATCTCGGCATGGTGCTCGGCGACCCAGAAACGCTCGTAGCCCAGACGGTCTGCGAGCCGGGCCAGTTCGATGCTGTGCCGCAGCGAGTCGGCCGGGGTGCGTCCTTCCACCACGGGGGCCTGCTCGACCACCGACAATTTCACGGCGTGTTCCTCTCGATTGTCCGGTACGTGATGGTTCAGGCAAGGCAGCGCAAAGGACGGCCGCCGTTGTAGACGGCCATCTCGCGGAACACCGGCCCCGAGGCGATGTACTCGCCGGGCCGGGCGCCGCGTTCCTCCGCGTAGGCCCGGTGCAGATTGGCGACCAGTCGTTCCGGGTCGACGAGGTCCGCGTACTCCCCGAGCGGGGTCTCCCGCGCCACGGTCAGCGGGTCGGCACCGGCCGCGACGCCCTCCCGTGCCAGCCCCCGTACCCAGAGCAGATAGCGTTCGGTGGCGTCGAAGACCTCCGGCCCGCACACCGGGCCGTGCCCGCAGACGATCGTCTCGGCGCCGAGGGCGCGCAGCCGGGCCACGGCCCGCAGACTGCCCGCCACCGACCCCATCAGGCAGAACGGGGTGCAGCCGGACAGCAGGACGTCGCCGGCGAACAGGCATCTGCGCTCCGGCAGCCACACCACCACGTCATTGGTCGAGTGGGCCGGCCCCACGTACAGCAGTTCGACCTTCTCGTCGTCCAGGTGCAGGGTGAGCCGGTCGGAGAACGTGAGGTCGGGAAGACGCAGTTCGAGGTGGCCCCAGTCGACCTCCGGCCACACCTGGCGCAGCGAGAGCTGCTTCTGCGCCATCTCGGTCCGCGCGAGGTCGTGGGAGACGACCGTGGTGTCGGGAGGGAACAGGGAGTTGCCGAAGGTGTGGTCCCCGTGGTGATGGGTGTTCACGAGGAAAGCCGGTGACAGGGGGCTCAGCCGGCCGACCGCGGTGTGCAGCGCGCGGGCCCGCGCCTCGGTGGCGGCCGTGTCGACGACACAGACCCGTTTGCCGCCCACGATGATGCCCGCGTTGCTCAGGCACCAGCCGCCGTCGGGCTGGACGAAGGCGAAGACGCGGTCGGCGACCTCCGTCACCCGCGGGGACGTGTCGGTCGTGCTCACGCGGGCAGGTCCGCCGCGCTGACCACCTCGTAGATCTTCGGGGCGCCGTGCGTGAGCTCACGGACGTGCGCCGCCCGGCTGCGCACGTCCGGCTGGGCGATGGCGGTCTCCAGCACCTGCACGTCGTCCCACTCGGCATAGATCAGGTAGCTCTCCGGGTTCTTCGCGGAGCGGACCAGCCGGAAGTTGCGGAACCCGGGCTGGCGCCGCATGAAAGCGCCGGCCTCGGTGATGGTCTCCTCCAGATCCTTGGCGGCCTCCTGGTTCTCCGGATCCTTGAGCGTGAGGGTGTTCGCGAAGATGGCGGTCATGTCATCCGTCCTCATATGGCGGTCAGAGATTCGGCGCGATGCGCTGGGAAAAGCATGGAATCCCGACCCTCGACTCCTGCTCGGCATTCACTCGGAAGCCGCTCGGAGGAATTTCCGTAAATTCCTTTGACTGTTTTCCGAGCGCCTCCCGAGCGCCCGCCGAGGTGGCGACTCCTAGGGTTCTGGGTATTCGAATTTCCGTTACTTTCCGGGAGGTTCAGAAATGGTCGTACTGCTCAGCGAGTTCCGTCTGGAATCGGAATCCGAGGGATTCCGGGACGTCTTCGCGGAGACCGCGGGATTCTTCCGTGCGCAGCCCGGCTACCTGAAGCACCAGCTGGTGCGCTCGCTCGACGACCCGCTGACCCAGGTCTCCGTCAGCTACTGGGAGAACAACGAGGCTGTCCGGCACATGGCGGCCCAGCCGGAGTTCCAGGACGTGATCGGCAGGCTGGGCGGAAAAGCCCGGCACGTCGGTGACACCAGCACCACCGTCCTGTCGGTCAAGCACTCCACACTGACGGCCCCCCATGCCGGCTGAGCCGGAGGCCGCGCCGGTCCACCATGCCGAGCACGAGGTGATCGTGCGGGCCCCCGCCGACACCGTCCTGCGGATCGTGAGCGACTTCGCCCAATGGGCCCGTTTCTTCCCCGAGACGGTCCACATCGAGCCCCTCGGCACGGACGGCGACGAACAGCGCCTGCAGATCTGGCGGGCGCCCGACGGCGCCGACGGCGAGCTGCGGACCTGGGTGTCACGGGTCGGACTGGACACCGAGCGCCGGGTCATGACGTTCCGACAGGAGAAGTCCCCGGCGCCGCTGGCCGCGATGAGCGGCGCCTGGCACATCGAACCGCTCGACGCAGATCGCTCCCGGATCGTCCTCAACCACGCCTACCAGGTCCTCGACGAGTCCTTCCAGCCGGCCGTGGAGGCGCTCATCGACCGCAACAGCGACCTCGAACTCGGCCACCTGCGCGACGCCGCCGAACAGGACCACGCCGCCGACGGACTCGTCGTCACGGCCGACAGCTCCGCCGAACTGCCGCTGACCCCCGAGGCCCTGTACGAGCTCCTCTCGCGGACCCCGCCGGACGGCACGACCGTGCGCGTCGGCGTCCCCGGACGGCGAATCGCAGAACGGCACTTCGCCATCGGCCCGGCGCTGACCGTCAGCACCTCGGTTCTGGACCTCACCCCTACCGCGACGGGCGTCCGGCTGACTGCCCGCCGACACGCGGTCCTCGCCCCCGGCACCGACGAGGGCACCTCGATCGACAGCCTCAAGGACACGATCCGCACGACGCTCACGACGGAGGTCACCATGACAGTCCAGCAGGTCACGGCAGAGGCCGGCGGGGCCACGGACTCGCAGCTCTACACCGAGGTGGTGCGGTTCTACGCCCGCCAGGCCCACCTGCTCGACTCCGGCGAGGCCGAACGCTGGGCCGACACCTTCACCGAGGACGGCCAGTTCGTGCAGAACGCCCGCCCCGAGCCCTGGATCGGCCGCGACCAGATCCGCGAGCGGATGCGCGCCGGACTGGACCGGATCTTCGGTGAGGGACTCCAGCGCCGGCACTGGCTGGGCATGGTGGACCTGGTGTCGTACGACGACGAGACCGTGACCACCCGCTACTACGCGGCGATCTACTCCACGGTCAAGGACGGCGCCCCTCAGCTCTATCTGAGCACCGCCGTCGACGACGTCCTGGTCCGCACCCCCCAGGGGCTGCGGGTGCGCCACCGCCTGGTCTCCCACGACAACGTCCGCTGACCCCCACCACCGACCGGAGGTTCCCCGTGATCGTCATGATCAACAGGTTCTCGCTGCGCCCCGGCACCACGGCCGAGCAGTTCGAAGCCCTCTTCGACAAGGTGTCCGACCTGGCCCTCGACCACGTCGGCTACATCGACCACACCTTCGTGCGCGACCAGGACGACCCCACCCGCTACCTCAACGTGGCCCGTTGGGAGAGCGTCGCGGACTACCAGGAGTTCATGAAGATGGACGCGCACACCGCCTTCTACCCCGAGATCTTCGCCCTCACCGAGGTGAGCCCGGCCCTGTACGAGCTCCAGCTGGAATTCGACGCATCGGCGGCCTGAATCGCCGGGAAGGCAGCACCCCATGAAGTTCGGCATCGTGTTCTTCCCGACCGTCGGCGGCACGGACGGCGAACCCACCCCCACCCAGTACTACGACGACGGCCTCCACCTGGCCGAACTCGCCGACGAACTGGGCTACTTCCAGGTCAAACTGGTCGAGCACTACTTCTTCGACTACGGCGGCTACAGCCCCGACCCGATCACGTTCCTCGCGGCGGTCGCCGCCCGCACCCGACGACTGCGGGTCGCCACCGGAGCCGTCATCCCCGCCTTCACCCACCCGGTCAAGCTCGCCGGCCAGCTCGCCATGCTGGACAACATCTCCGGCGGCCGGCTCGACGTGGGCTTCGGCCGGGCCTTCCTGCCCGACGAGTTCGCCGCGTTCGGCATCCCTCTGGACGAGAGTCGCGCCCGCTTCGAGGAGGGCGTCGAGGCGTGTGTGCGGCTGTGGACCGAGGACGACCTGACGTGGAACGGCACGTTCCACCAGTTCGGCCCGGTCACCATGCTGCCCAAGCCCGCCCAACTGCCTCACCCCCCGGTCTTCGTGGCCAGCACCGGCAACCTCGACTCCTGCCGCATCGCCGGTGAACAGGGCCGTCACCTCCAGCTCATCGCCTCGGTCGCCACCCGCGAGAAGGTCCAGGAAGCCCTGGGCGTCTACCGCCGCGCCTGGGCCGACGCGGGACACCCGGCCGGCACCGAGCGCATCGACCTCACCTTCCCCTGCTTCCTCGACGAGGACCGGGAGACCGCGTACCGCCAGGGCGAGTACGTGGAGCGGAAGATGAGCGAGAAGATGGCCTCCGCCGTCAGCGCCTGGGCCACAGTCAAGAGCGACCAGTACCCCGGCTACGACAGGATGGCCTCCGCCGCCATCGGCAACGGCGCCGGCATCGACGAGCGGGTCAAGGAGAACAAGATCCTCGCCGGCACCCCGGACGACGTCCGCGCCCAGCTCACCGAGATCGCCGACTGGTACGGCGACGGCATCACGGTCGGCCTGTCCGTCCACTCCGGCCAGCTGCCCCGGGCCACGGTCGAGCGCGCGCTCAGGCTCTTCGCCGAACACGTCGCACCCGCCTTCGCCGACCGGTGAGCGCGGTGCGGATCCTGGTCACCGGGGCTCGCGGCACCCTTGCCCGGCACGTCGCCCGCATCCTGACGGAGGGCGGCGCCCGGGTGCGGGCGGGCAGCCGAACCCCGGCGGCCGTCAAGGGCCTGCCGGACGACACCGAGGTGGTGCCGCTCGACCTCGCCGAGCCGGACACCTTCGACTCCGCCCTGGCGGACGTCGACAAGGTCTTCCTGTACTGCGAACCCCGTGGCATCGAGGCGTTCACCGCGGCCGCCGCGCACGCGGGCGTCGGCTCGCTGACCGTGCTGTCCTCGGCGTCCGTCGTCGACGGACAACCGCCCGCCAACCCCATCGCCGCGCTCCACGCCCACGTCGAGGAGACGGTCGCCGCCTCAGGCCTGCCCTGGACCTTCGTCCGGGCGGGCAGCCTGGCCACCAGCGCGCTGAACTGGGCACCGCAGCTGCGCACCGGCGTCGTCCGAGGCCCCTACGCCCGCTCCGAGTCCGCGCCCGTGCACGAGGCCGACGTGGCAGCGGTCGCGGCACTGACACTGACCGACCCCACGCACACCGGCCGGGCGTACGTGGTCACCGGCCCCGAGTCGCTCACCCAGCGCCGCCAGGCGGAGATCGTCGGGGCGGCCGTGGGGCGGCCCGTGCGGTACGAGGAAGTGCCGCCCGAGACAGCGCGCGAAGCGCTGCGCGCCACCATGCCGACGGAGTTCGCGGACACCGTCCTGACGTATCTCGCCGCCGGCGTGGACCGCCCCGCCCCCGTCGAAGACACGGTGCTCCGTGTCACCGGCAGACCGGCCCGGACCTTCGCCCAGTGGGCCGCCGACCACGCGGCCGACTTCCGCTGACCCCCCACCCCTCCCCGCCGAAGCAGTCGGAAAGGGCAACCAGCACACCGTAAGAAGGAAGCAGTGACATGTACATGAGGCACTTCAGGAGCGCCGGATGAGCCGCCGCGCGGTGATCACCGGTATCGGGGTCGTGGCCCCGCAGGGAATCGGCACCAAGTCCTTCTGGCAGCTCATTTCCGAAGGGCGCACCGCCACCCGGACCATCTCGCTGTTCGACGCGTCGGCCTTCCGCTCCCGCATCGCGGCCGAGTGCGACTTCGACCCGTCGGCCCACGGACTCACCCCCCAGGAGACCAGGCGCATGGACCGCGCCGCCCAGTTCGCCCTGGTCGCCGCCCGCGAGGCGGTAGCCGACAGCGGTCTGGAGAGCGGCCGGCTCGACCCGTACCGCACCGGAGCGACCGTCGGCACCGCCGTGGGCTGCACCATGAGCCTCGACACCGAGTACCGCGTGGTCAGCGACGGCGGCGAGCGGTGGGCCGTCGACCACACCTACGCCGTTCCCCACCTCTACGACTACATGGTCCCCAGCTCCATCTCCGCCGAGGTCGCCTGGGACGTCGGTGCACAGGGCCCGGTCACCGTCGTCTCCACCGGCTGCACCTCCGGCCTGGACTCCGTGGGACACGCCGTCTCCCTGATCCGCGAGGGCGCTGCCGACGTCATGATCGCGGGCTCCACCGAGGCACCCATCTCGCCCATCACCGTGGCCTGCTTCGACGCCATCAAGGCGACCTCGCCCCGCAACGACGACCCCGGTCACGCCTCCCGCCCCTTCGACCGCAGCCGCAACGGCTTCGTCCTGGGCGAGGGCTGCGCCTTCTTCGTCATCGAGTCCCTGGAACACGCGCGAGCCCGCGGCGCCCAGATCCGCGCCGAGATCACCGGCTTCGCCTCGCGCTGCAACGCCTACCACATGACCGGCCTGCGGCCCGACGGCAAGGAGATGGCCGAGGCGATCCGCCTGGCCCTCGACGAAGCACGTACGGACCCGACGGCCGTCGACTACATCAACGCCCACGGCTCCGGCACCAAGCAGAACGACCGGCACGAGACCGCCGCCTTCAAACGCGCCCTCGGCGCACACGCCCACGCCACCCCCGTCAGCTCCATCAAGTCGATGATCGGTCACTCCCTCGGCGCCATCGGCTCCCTGGAGATCGCGGCCTCCGTGCTGGCCATGGAGAACGGCCTGGTCCCGCCGACGGCGAACCTGCACGAACCCGACCCCGAGTGCGACCTCGACTACACACCGCTGACAGCCCGCGAACGCCGCATCGACACCGTCCTGACGGTGGGCAGCGGGTTCGGCGGCTTCCAGAGCGCCATGGTCCTGGCCCGGCCCGCGGAGACGGCATGACCACGACGACCATCCGCGCCACGCACCCGGCGACCGCTACCCGCCCCGAGGCGGCCAGGGCCGTCATCACCGGCCTCGGCATCACCGCACCCAACGGCCTCGGCCGGGACCGCTGGTGGCGGGCCAGCCTCGACGGCGTCCCCGGGATCGCCCCCGTCCGACGGTTCGACCCGGCCGGCTACCCCGCCCACCTCGCCGGAGAGGTACCGGACTTCGACGCCACCGCACACATCCCGAGCCGGCTGCTGCCGCAGACCGACCACATGACGCGGCTGGCCCTGGTCGCCGCCGAGGAGGCGCTCGCCGACAGCGGCGTCGACCCCGCGCAACTGCCCGAGTACGCGGCCGGAGTGATCACCGCCAGCTCCGCCGGCGGCTTCGAGTTCGGCCAGCGCGAACTCGCCGCTCTGTGGCGCGACGGCGGCTCCCACGTCAGCGCCTACCAGTCGTTCGCCTGGTTCTACGCGGTCAACACCGGCCAGATATCCATCCGGCACGGGCTGCGCGGCCCCAGCGGCGTCGTCGTCTCCGAACAGGCCGGCGGCATCGACGCCGTGGCCCAGGCACGCCGCCAACTGCGCTCCGGCGTCACCCTCCTGGTCACCGGCGGCGTCGACGGCTCCCTGTGCCCCTGGGGCTGGACCGGCCAGCTCGCCACCCGCCGGATCACCGGCCGCAGCGACCCGCGGAGGGCCTACCTGCCCTTCGACCGGGACGCCGACGGCTACGTCCCCGGCGAGGGCGGCGCCCTGCTGATCCTGGAGGACGCCGACGCCGCCCGCGCCCGGGGCGCCACGCCCTACGGCACGGTCAGCGGATACGCGGCCACCTTCGACCCCCGGCCCGGCACCGGAGGGGAACCGGGGCTGCGCCGCGCCGCCGAGAACGCCCTGGCCGACGCCGGCCTCGACGCCCGCGACGTCGACGTCGTCTTCGCCGACGCGGCCGGCGTACCCGAACTCGACCGGGCCGAGGCCGAGGTCCTGCGCACCCTCTTCGGACCGTACGGGGTGCCCGTCACCGCGCCGAAGACCATGACCGGACGCCTCTACGCCGGCGGCGGCGCCCTCGACCTCGCCTGGGCCTGCATGGCGCTGCGCGAGGGCGTGATCCCACCGACCGTACACACCGCCGACGTCCCGCCCTCCCACCAGCTCGACCTGGTCGTCTCCCGGCCCCGCAGGGCTCCGCTCAGGACCGCGCTGGTACTGGCACGCGGATACGGGGGCTTCAACGCGGCGATGGTGCTGCGCGCGCCGCAGGGCTGACCGGGCCGCGGGCAGCGCCCGCGAGCCTCGCCGTCACGTCCCTCTCCCTCCCCTTCCCCGAACCCGAAGGGAGCACCCGTGCCCGTTCCCCTCCACCGCGACGCACAGGCCACCGCGCGGCGGCTCGCGGTCTGGTTCGGCGCCCGAATGCCCGGCGCCACCGACATCACCGTGTCCGGCCTGGACTCGCCGACCGGCGCCGGCTTCACCAACGAGACCCTCACGATCCGGCTGACCTGGCAGGACACCCAGGGGGCCGCGCACACCCACTCGGTGATCCTGCGCGTGGCGCCCACCCGCCACCAGGTGCACCCCGACAGCCGGTTCACCGCCCAGGTACGCCTCCAGCGCATCCTGGCCGCCGACACGGACCTCCCCGTGCCGCCCGTCCTCTGGCACGAGGAGGACCCATCGGTCCTCGGCGCACCCTTCATGATCATGCGGAGGGTGGACGGGCGGGTCCCTGCCGACGTGCCGTCCTACCACCGGTCGGGCTGGGTCGTGGACCTCGCCCCACCGCAGCGCCGCACGCTCTGGCTCGCCGGATTCGACGTCCTGGCCCGGCTGCACGACCTGAACACCGCACGGCTCGGCCTGGACTTCCTCTCCGCGTCCGACCCTCGGCCGTACCTGACCAGACAACTCGACCACTTCGAGCGCCATTTCACCTTCTACGCCCCCCACGCACCGCCCGCCGCCCATCGCGCCCTGGCCTGGCTGCGCGTTCACCAGCCGACGCGGGAGGGACCCTCACGGCTGCTGTGGGGGGACGCCCGGCTGGGCAACCTCATCTTCACGGGTCTGTCCCCGGCCGCAGTGCTGGACTGGGACATGGCCGATACGGGTCCGCCCGAGAGCGACGTGGCCTGGTTCCTCCACCTCGACCGGCACCTCAGCGAAGGCATCGGCGTTCCCCGGCTCGCGGGGCTGCCGGAGCGCACGGAGACGGTCGAGCGCTATGAGCGGCGGACCGGCACCCGGCTGCGGCACATGGAGTACTACGAGGTCTTCGCCGCCTTCCGATTCTGCCTGATCACCGCACGCGTGACCGCCCTGCTCGGCGGGGACGTCCCGCTGCACCGCAACGCGACCCGGCTGCTGGAGAAGGTGCTGGCCGAACGGGCTCCGGCCCCGTCCGCCACGACGGCCCACTGACACCGAACCCCCACCGAAGGAGGGCGCCATGCCCACCCGCACCACGGTCCCGATCGACACGGCCGTCTTCCGTGACGCCTTCGCCTCCCTCCCCACCTCCGTCGCCGTGATCACCACCACCGACGCCCACGGCACCCCCAAGGGGCTGACCAGCAACGCCGTGTGCGCCGTGTCGATGGACCCGCCGCTGCTGCTGATCTGCGTCGACAAGTCCTCCCGTACCCTGCCGGCCCTACTCCGGTCGGACGGGTTCGTCGTCAACTTCCTCTCCGAGGACGCCGAGCAGGTCTCACGGCAGTTCGCGGCGAAGGGCGCCGACAAGTTCGCGGGAGTCCAGTACCGCGCGTCGGCGCGGGCGGCGGGCTCGCCGGTCCTGTTCGCCGACTCCGTGGCCTTCCTGGAGTGCGCCACCGAGTCCCGTATCGAGGCGGGGGACCACTGGATCCTGCTCGGTCGTGTCCTCGACGGCGAGGTCCACGACCGAGGCGCCCTGCTCTACCACCGCCGTTCGTACCTGAAGCTCCTTACCGAGAGGAACCCGTCGTGAAATTCGGCATCAATCTCTTCCCCACCGTCGGCCCCGGGGACAAGAGCGGGGTCCGCTTCTTCGAGGAGGCCCTGGCCCTCGCGGAACGCGCCGAACAACTCGGCTACCACCATGTGAAGACCGTCGAGCACTACTTCTCGGCGTACGGCGGCTACAGTCCCGATCCGGTCACCTTCCTCGCGGCTGCCGCTGCCCGCACCGAACGGGTACGGCTGATCACCGGCGCGGTCCTGCCCGCCTTCAGCCACCCGGTCAAGCTGGCCGGCAAGCTCGCCATGCTGGACCACCTCTCGCACGGCCGGCTCGACGTGGGCTTCGGCCGGGGCTTCCTGCCGGAGGAGTTCTGGGCCTACCAGGTCCCGATGGACGAGAGCCGGGCGCGTTTCAACGAGGGCGTCGAAGCCTGCCTACGGCTGTGGACCGAGGAGGAGGTGACCTACGAGGGGAACTTCCACACCTTCGGCCCGGTGACCCTGCTGCCCCGCCCGTTCCAGTCCCCGCACCCCCGGGTCCTGGTGGCGACAGCGATCACCCCCGAGTCGGGCGAGGCGGCGGGCGCCGCCGGATACGGCGTGATGATGGTCCCGTCCATCAACAAGCAGGAGAAACTCCAGGAGATGCTCGCCCGATACCGGGACACCCGGACCACGGCCGGCCTCACGACCACCGACGAGGACGTCCACTTCAGCTACAACTGCTACCTCGCCGAGGACCGCGACAAGGCGCACCGCCTCGGCCAGGTCTACTCGGAGCGCACCAACAGCCTGCTCGCCTCGGCGGTGTCCTCCTGGCAGCACAACCGCAGCAGCGACTACGCCGGCTACGAGCGGATCGTGGCCCGGGTCAACAGCAGCGACTTCAACAAGCAGCTCAGGGACAACAAGGTGCTCGTGGGCGATCCGCAGGAGGTCGCGGACCGGGTGGAACTCATCCGCTCCCTGTACGGGGAGACCACCATCAGCCTCCAGATCGTCTCCGGGAACATGCCGTTCGAGGAGTCCGTCCGCACCCTCGAACTCTTCGCGGAACACATCCTGCCCCGGTTCTCATGAGCACGACGTCCCCCCAGGAGGCCACATGAGAACGCTCGGGCTTGGCGATCTCGCCCAGTGGGGCCTGGTGCAGGGCCTCCTCCAGCGCGGCCTGCACAACGAGACCGCGCCGGAGTACGGAATCGGATTCGGATACGACGAAGGGGAGGGCGACGTGCCCACCACGAGGCTGGCCGGCCGGAGGGCCGTGGTGACCGGCGGGACGAAAGGGCTCGGCCGGGCCATCGTGCAGGCGTTCATCCGGGAAGGGTGCGACGTGGTCGCGGCGGCCCGGGGTGCCGACCACGCGGAGTGGGCGATGTCCCTCGGGCCGGGCAGCTACCTCTTCCATCCGGTCGACGTCCAGGACCGCTCCTCCGTCGACGCCCTCATGGAGTACGCCAACGCCCAACTGGGCGGCATCGACATCGTCGTGGCCAACGCCGGCGTGAGCCGTCCGGGCCCCGCCGCCACCCTGTCGCAGGACGCGTGGGACGAGGTGATCGGCACCAACCTCACCGGTGTCTTCCGCTGCGTCCAGGCCGCCGTGCCCTACCTGGAGCGCAGCGAGCACGCCCGGCTCATCACCATGTCCTCCGCCCTGGCCGGGCAGGTGACGCCGGGGGCGTCGGTCTACAGCTCCTCCAAAGCCGCCGTCGAGGCGTTCACCCGTGTCTGCGCCGCCGAACTCGCGCCGCGCGACATCACCGTCAACTGCCTCTCCCCGGGGCTCATCGACGCCGGCATGGGCAGCCTGCTGCCCCGCAACGAGAAGATCTGGCCCCACTACGAGGCCAAGCTCGCGATGGGACGGATGGGGAAGCCGGAGGAAGTGGCGGACGCGGCGGTGTTCCTGGCCAGCTCGGACAGCCGTTACGTCAACGGACATGTGCTGGAGGTCAGCGGGGGCCTGCGGTGGTGAGCTGAGGCGACGAGGGCGGCCGGTTCAAGGGCGACATCGTCTGCGGTGGAGAGGTCGTGCTGTGCGCTGCAGCCGTCGTGATCGTCGCAGACAGGTCGCTGAAGAGCAGGCACGAGCTGGAAGCGGAACTGGAGGAGACACGGGAGTCACTGCGCCGGCTGAAAGCCCATGAGCATCCTCCGCTGCCCGAGCGGCGCCTGCTCCAGGGCCAGGTCGATGCTGCGGCCACCGTGATCGCGGTCCTCCTCGCTGAGAACACCGCCTTGCGGGAGCAGGCGGCCGCTCGATCCGCTGCCGTCGTCCCCATGCCTAGGAAGGCAGCGGATCACCTCCACCGCGTTGAGCCGCCTGCCGCGCGCGGTGGACAACCCCGAACTCTTGAACAGGCCCTGCCGCTGATCACAGAGGGAAGACCTGCCTGGGGATGGTCACCGGACGGGTTACGGGGCTGGGAGGATCGGAGGCTGCATCGGGCCGAGTCCGGGACGCCGCGCTGGCGGCAGCCCGCCGCATCGAGGTCCGCAGCCAGTGAGCGGGCTGTCCGCCTTCTCGGAGGCACTGGCCGAAGCATCTCGCCAGATCCGGGTCACCGACGGCCGCGCCTTCATCAGCGCCAGCACACCGATTCCGGTGCTGCCGGAGGACGACCGGTTCGTCACGGCGCTG
This sequence comes from Streptomyces sp. NPDC057424, assembly GCF_042803315.1. Taxonomy (NCBI): domain Bacteria; kingdom Bacillati; phylum Actinomycetota; class Actinomycetes; order Kitasatosporales; family Streptomycetaceae; genus Streptomyces; species Streptomyces sp. NPDC057424. The sequence goes on along the minus strand of NZ_JBHVCP010000009.1, from coordinate 125,206 downwards.
GACGCGCTGGGCGAGCCTTCTCGCGCGGTGGCCGCAGCACTGAGCATCCTGTGGCCGCTCGGCCGACGGGCCCTGGAGCTGACCGCGACGTGGGCCGGCCTGTCCGCCAACGCTGTCAGCGATGGTGTCCGCGGCCTGGTCCAAGCGGGGATCGTCGACGAGCTGCGTGGCCCGGACGGCGCCACAGCAGCGGGCTGGATCTTCCGTCTTCCGCTGACAGAGCACACCGTCCGGGAGCGGCTGAGACCGAGGCAGCGCAGCCGGCTGTCCGCCACAGCCGTCGAGGTGCTCTGGGCCGACGCGGACTCGGAGCACGCCGGACAGGTGACCCCCTCGGCGGCGGTCCTGCTCGACACGCCACAGGCACACGCTTACCGGGCGGACCGGATCGCGGACGCAGGCAGCCTGGTCGACCGGGAGCGCGCGGTGGCCGAACTGACGGCTGCCGCCCAGCAGACGCTGTTCGGCACCGACGACCAGGCGGTGCTCCGATGGCTCAGGGCCGCCGCCTACCTGACCGAGCAGCCCAGCGCCCGGATTCAGGCGGTGCAACGGTATGCCACGGCCGCCTATAGGGCGTCCGACTTCTCAACCGGTCGCAGGGTCAAGGAGGCGCTGCTGCGCAACCCTGGGACGCTCACCGCGCCGGAGCTGCAGGAGACCGCCTTTCGGCTGGTGGCATTGACGGCCGATCAGCAGGACTGGCAGGCGCTGTTCCGCCTGGCGACGAAACGCTGGTGGGACGAACTGCCGGTGCCCGACGTGGTCAAGGCGAGCGGCCAGGCCGTGGCTCTGTGTTTCCTTGCCAGGTGGCAGGAGGCACTGGACCTGCTGTCCCGCACGGAACCCGCATGGAACACCGGTCCCAGCTCCCGTGTGGCACCCAGATATGTCAAAGCCCTTGCGGAGCTGGCGCTGGGCCGGCCCGAAGCCTTCCGGCATGAACTGGCCATGCCAGAAGCGCCCGGGTACATGCGCCAGCAGCGACTCGAACCGCCGCCGCCCCGCAGCCCATACCCGACGAGGTCCGCCCCTACCTGCACGACATCGGCTCATGACCGCGGCCCCGCTCTCCTCCGGGAGAGCGGGGCCGTTTCGTCATGCCTGGGGCGGGGAGTCGACCACGAAGGAGCCCTTGCCGCGCACGGTATGGACCAGGCCCCGCTCAACGAGCAGCTGCACGGCCGCGCGGGCGGTGGGCCGGGACACGGCGAGCCTCGGTGCGGACGCACGGGGTGCAGGCGCCCGTTCTCCTTAGCCTTCCGCCTAAAGAGTGCCGCCCGCTCCTTGATCACCGCCCCGCGCACCTGCCCCGACCACCTCAGCCACGCCGAGAACCGCGCAAGGGGTGAGCGCCAGTGACTCAGCACCTCCCCCGCACCGTGACCGTGCCGGTCCTCGTCGTGAAGTCCCTGGAGATCGCCGAACCCGACTGGTGCACCGGCCGCCACGGCGACCACGCCGAGTACAAGGTCGACCTCACCCACTACGGCCCCGAGCACACCATCGGCGCGAACGGCATCGACCTGCTCCGCGCCATGCTCGCCCAGGCCCCCTTCTCCCGGAAGTCGTGCACCGCCCCGGTCCTCTACATCGAAACCGGCAACATCACCGGCTCCTACAGCCCGGACCAGGTCGAGCAGCTCGCCGACGCCCTCGCCGAGTCCGCCGTCCAGCTGCGCGCCCTCGGCCGTGAGCTCGCCGCGATCCTCGCCGGGGAGGCCCCCGGTGAAGCGTGACCCGCTCCTGTGGGCCGCCCTCGCCGCCGTCCTGGTCGTCCTCGCCTCCGCCGAGTACGAACTCGCCGTCGCGTGCGGCTTCGGCACCTACGTCGCCGCCGGCGTCCCCGCAGCCCTCGATGTGTACGCCCTCGCCGCGCTCCGGGCCCGCCGAGACGTCCTCGCCGTCGTCGTCACCCTGATCGCGGTGAACGCCGCCTCCCACCTCGTCGCGGTCGGCCTCCTGCCCGTGTCGGTGACCCTCGTCGTCGCCGTGTCGGCGGTCGCTCCGCTCGTGCTGTGGCGTGTCCACCGACTCTCCGAGCAGCAGCCGGAACCCGCGGCGGAACCAGTTCCGGCCGTGGCGGAACCGGCCCCGGAACCGGCGGAACCAATCACCGTGGAACGCGCCCCGGAGCCGGTCGACGCGGCACCCGTCGGCCCCGTCCTCGGCCCCTGGCAGCCCGTGGCGGAACTCGCGGGCGGAACAGGCGGAACTCGGGGCGGAACCGCACCTGACCAGGCTTTTCCGGCGATCACCGAAGCAGTGTCTGGTAAGCATGAACGGCCTGCGGAACCGGCACCGGAACCAGTTCCGCCCCTGGTTCCGCCGACCGGAACCGGCGCCGACGACATCGCCTCCGAGGACAGCAGCAACACGACCTTCGAGGCCCGCGTCGCGACCGTCCGGCACTGGCTGGAGACGGAACCGGAACTCACCGGAACCGAGATCGGAACCAGGCTCGACGTCAGCGACGGCTACGGCCGGCGCCTGCTCCGCGCAGCCCGCGAGGGCACGTGACGCTCGCCGTCCTCTTCGCCGGATCTGCTCTGGTCGCCCTGCTCGGGCTGTGCGCCGTCGCGCTCCACGACGTTCCGAAGATCTCCGGGACCGTCGCCCTGATCCTCACCCTCGCCGCGCTCGGCGTGGCCATGTACCGCTGAAGGACCCCAGCATGACGTTCGTGACCTACGGCGGTGTCACCGTCGGACTCCTCATCCTCGCCTACCACCTCACCAACTGGTGGCCCGGCCTCAAGGCCCTCCAGTCCAACCTGGCCCACCACGCCGCCGCCCTACTCCCGTTCCTCTTCGCCTGGTCCTACGGCGTCCTCGCCATCCTCACCCTTGGCGGACTCGTCGGCTGGGCAGCCGACACCACCCTGTGGATCTCCAACTGGCTCGGTGACGTCGCCCTCGTCTGGGGCGTCGGTGGCCAATCGGGCGTCCGCGCATCGGGCGTCACCTACCTGCCGCTCACACAGGCCGGCGGCGCCGTCGTGCTCATCCTCACCGCCGTCATGGTCGTCCTGGCGAAGAAGCCGCGGTACGGCAGCGACATCAAGGCCGGCGCGTGGTGCGGGATCTGCCTCGGCACCAGCGCGGGCGTGGCCGGGTTCGCCGCAGCACCTCTCGCGGTCGCCGTGAACTGGCTCGGTGACCACGTGTACGGGGCGCTGTGATGGCCGCCCGGAAGAAGCGGCGCGCCCCCGTCGAGGAGCCCGAGGAGCGCAGCACGGCGGCCGGTGGCTGCGTGCTTCTGGTGCTCGGCGGCGTGCCTCTGGCGGCCGTGTGGGCGGTGTCGGCTGAGGTCGGAGTCCTGGCCGTGTGGGTGGTCGGCGCGGCTGCGGTGTGGTGGTCCGCCCGCCGCCGCATGTCCGATTCGTCCGCCACTCCCCCACCACAGGAGGAGCGCCCCACCTGCCGCGAATGCGCAGGTCATCAGCTTCTCAGTGTGACCCCTCTCGAAAACCAGAAGGGGATGTTGATCTACAAGACCGCGCCCCCCAACCGGCCCAACCACACCCACATCCACATCATCGAGGAGGTGAACGCGCGATGATCCGACGCCTCCTCGCCGCCCTCCGATACGAGCAGCCACCGCTCAACTACTGCCCGAACTGCGCCGGGCACTACCCGCCGAGCCACTTCCCCTGCGTGTAACCACCTCCCCCACCAGGCGACCTCGGGCGGGCACACGACGAGGCCGCCTCACGCAACGATCAAGACAACTGACTCGACGTCGGAATATCGGGCCGTCGGCCTTGGAAGCACCATAGGAACCAGCGCCACAAGGGGAGGGACCGCAGCATGACCGACGTTGGGGATCTGAACGAGCCCGCGGGGACGGCCGAGCTCCGGCGTCTGCAGGACAAGTACCGCAAGCAGAACATCGCGAACGACCGCGCGCGGGAACTCGTCGAAGAGGACATCAACAGCGGCCGTTGCAGCGACGAGCAAGCCGACGAGATCAGCCGCTCCTTCGAGCAGTCATGCCGCGAGGTCCTCGACCGCATCCATGACGAGATCGAAGCACACCGCAGGTGCTACAACCTGCCCAGCACTGCATCACAATGGACCGATGAGTGAGGCACCGCCCGGCTACTACGGCACCCGCGACGTCGCCCGCGCCCTCGATATCGGCCCCGCCGGCGTCCGTAAGCTCGTCCAACGCGGCCAACTGCGCCGCGCTGGCGGCACCGAACGACACCCCTGGTACGCCGCCCGAGACGTCGCCGCACTCACCGTGAAACGTGCCGCGGTCAAGGCCGCTTGACCGCAGGTCAGCCGCGTGTCACGATCCGGGTGTACAACTGTGCCCTCAACCGGCACCACAGACACACGACGAAGCCCCGACTGCCGCTCACAGTCGGGGCTTCGTCGTGCCACAGCACAACCATCGCCATCCCCCACACGTCACACCCGTGACGCACCAGTACTACCAGGGGGGATCATGCGCATCCGCACGACCATCGCCGTAGCCACGGCCGCGCTCGCCATCACGCTCGTCGGCTGCAGCAGCGACAACAACGACAGCGAGCCCAAGACCACCGAGAGCAGCAGTCAGCCCAGCACCGACAACAGCGCCGCTGAGAAGGCCGCCGGCATCCCCGCCGAGCCCACCGGCGCCAAGCGTGACGCCCTCCTCGCCGCCATCCACGACGTCAACGCCAAGCTCACCGCCGACGAGGACAAGGCCATCGACGCCGCACGCAACCAGTGCTCGGGACTCAACGGCGGCGCCAAGAACCCGGACCGCCTCGCCGCTGAGCGGTTCTCCTACAACGGGATCACGCTCACCGACGACGACGGTGCGCACCTCAACATCGGGCTGCGCAAGACGCTCTGCCCCAAGACCTGACCACGCCAACTCCGGCCCGGCCCGCACCACGCAGGCCGGGCCGCGGCATGCCAGGGGGTGACCGTGGCCACCGACCGCGACGAACTCACCAGCTACGAGTACCGGCAACTGCGCGCCCGCATCCTCGCCGCATCCGACGTGTGCATCGTCTGCGGCCACGGGGCCAGCGACACCGCCGACCACGTCCACCCAGTCAGCAAGGGCGGCGCCCGGCTCGACCCCGACAACCTCGCACCCATCCACGGCGTCAAGGGCTGCCCCGTCTGCCTCCGCAAGTGCAACAGCGAGAAGGGCAACCGGCCCCTCGCCGACGTCGTCCAGCTGCACACCAGCGTCGACTGGTTCGCCGGCCCGTAGAGCAGACGACCAGGTCAGAGGCCTGATCGCATGCGCATCGCCGCAGGTCAGAGGCCTGCTCGGCCGCGCACGCCGTCCGGTCTTCAGGAATCGGACATATCGCAACCCCACACAGTTCCCCCTCGATGTGCGCTTGGGCGGTGAGGTCGTGCGGGTCACCGCCTGCGCGCCCGCCACCTGGGACAGCTTGCACGCCCCGATGTGCGAGCAGTGCACGGACGACGCGAGCCGCTGCGAAGTCGGGCTGATCCTGTACCGGCTCGTCCGCCAGGGGCCCCGCCCGTAACCCCAAGACTCCCCGCCCGGCCGGTGAATCCCGCGAAGAACCCCGGCCCGGGCGGGGCCATCCCATCCGCTACCAGCGAAGGAGATCACTGTGAGCGTACCTCCGAACCCCGGCCCCGGCCCGACGCCTCCCGACGCGCTGCCCGGGCTCGCCCGCATGCTCATCACCGACGAGCGGTTCGCCAGCGTCCGCGGCACGGTCATGGATGCCAACCCGGACATGGACGAGACGTTGGCCGGCCGCATCGTCGACGAGGCCCTCAAGTTCGTGGCGGCCTGCGCGAAGAACCCCGGCGTCGGGCTGGCCCCGTCGCGCATCGTGGACGAGGGGTGGCATGCGCTGATCCTGCACACGGCGATGTACGCCGAGCTGTGCGAGTCCCTCGGCAGCTTCGTGCACCACTTCCCGGGCTACGACCCCACCAACTACGATCCGCCGATCCTGGACCGGACTCGCGAGAAGATCGCGGAACTCGGGTGGGAGGCGGATGCGGAGCTGTGGGGCCCGCCCTCGGACGAGACGCTCGTGTCGGTGGCGGCGAACTGCCAGCACGCCCCCGAGTGCACGATCGTCGTTACGCCGAAGCCGAAGCCGACGGTGGCGTAGCCTGCCGGTGAAGGGAGGCGCCGTGTCTGAGACCGAGTCCGAATGGATCGACCCGCGCTATGCGGAGATGGTGGCGGCGTGGAAGCGCACGCAGCAGCCCGCGTCACGTGCCCCGAAAGAGCAGAGGCCTGTCCGGGGGTTCGTGGCCCCTCCCAAGCCCTGATCCACCCAGCCGGGCACAGCGCCCAGGCTGACCCCGCGGCCCCGGCCGGCGTCTCCCCGACGCCGCCGGGGCCGCTTCATGTCTTGATCGTCTGCACTTCGGGCGAGCATCGGGCGAGCTAACGACCACCAAAGCCCGAAAAACGCCAACGACCCCAGATCAGATGCTCTCTGACCTGGGGTCGAGCTGTAGGCCCTGTGGGACTCGAACCCACAACCAATGGATTAAAAGTCCACTGCTCTGCCAATTGAGCTAAGGGCCCAGGCGATGTTGCCCCCACGAGCATAGCCCGACGACGCCGAGTCTCCGATCGGGTATCGGGGTCCCGGCCCCGCCGGACCGACGAACAGGGCCGATAGGCGCCCCGAATCGACCGGTTCGGGCGTGTCCGCGCGCATCCCGCGCAACCCGCCGGAACGACAGAGCGCCGCGGCCCGCCCGTCGGGACGGAGCCACGGCGCTCCTCAAGCACTGATGTCAGCCGTTGCGCTTCCAGCGCGGCTTGTCCTCACGGCGCTGGAACGAGCCGCCGGTGCGGTGGTCGTCACGGCGGCCGGAGGGGCGGTCGTGACCGGAGGACCGGAAGCCGGGACGGTCGCCCTGACGGTCACGGTTGAAGGGGCGGTCGCTGCCACGGTGCCCACCGCGCTCGTCCCGGCGCTCGAAGGAGCGGCCCGGACGGTCGTCCCGGCGGAAACCGCCACCCCGGTTGTCGTCACGGCGCTCGAAGCCACGGCCACCACGGTCGTCACGACGCTCGAAGGAACGTCCACCACCACGGTTGTCATCACGACGGTCGTCGCGGCGGAAACCGCCACCCCGGTTGTCGTCACGACGCTCGAAGCCACGGCCACCACGGTCGTCACGACGCTCGAAGGAACGTCCACCACCACGGTTGTCATCACGACGCTCGAAGCCACGACCACCACGGTCGTCACGACGCTCGTACGAACGTCCACCACGGTCGTCCCGGTCCGCCCGGTCGACATCCTGCGCCGCCGGCTGCTCGGGCACGGACACCTCGGCCGCCGCGGCCACCACCGCTGCCTGAGCCTCGGCCACCGCGGCCTCCGGGTCCTCACCCTGCTCGCGGGCGACCCGGGCCACCAGCCGGTCGGACTCCTCACGCAGCTCAGTCGCACGCCGCTGCGCCCGCTCCAGCTCCTTGGCGAGCTGGGCGACCTCACGCTCGGCCTGCTGCGCGGCGTTGCCCACCGACTCGGCCTGGACCTCGGTCATCGACCGCGCGCCCGTGATCTCGGCGACCTCGGGGTCGAACGTGCCGGCGCCCTGGATGATGTGGCGCGAGGCGTCGACGCCCGCGTCCTCCATCAGCCGGAAGATCTGACGCCGCTGGTGCGGCAGGGACAGGGACACCACCGTGCCCGTACGGCCGGCCCGCGCGGTGCGGCCCGCACGGTGCAGGTAGTCCTTGTGGTCGCCGGCGGGGTCCACGTTCAGCACGAGGTCGATGCCGTCGACGTGGATGCCGCGGGCGGCGACGTCGGTCGCGACGAGCGCGTTGACGTAGCCCTTCTTGAAGTCCTCGAGCACCCGGGTACGCGCGCCCTGCGTCATGCCGCCGTGCAGCGCGTCGGCCTTCACACCGGAGTCGCACAGCTGCTCGGCGATACGGTCGGCGCCCAGCTGGGTGCGGACGAAGATGATCGTGCGGCCCTTGCGGGAGGCGATCGCGGCGGTGACCGGCGCCTTGTCCTTGGGCTTCACGATGAGGATGTGGTGCGACATGGTCGTGACGTTGCCCTGGGCGCTGTCGACCTCGTGCGTGACCGGGTCGGTCAGGTAGCGCTTGACCAGCGTGGAGATCTCGTTCTCCATCGTGGCCGAGAAGAGCATGCGCTGGCCGCCGGCCGGGACCTGGTCGAGCAGCTCGGTGACCTCGGGCAGGAAGCCCAGGTCGGACATCTGGTCGGCCTCGTCGAGAACGGCGATCTGCACGTTCTCCAGCGAGCAGGCACCCCGGTTGATGATGTCGCGCAGCCGGCCCGGCGTGGCGACCAGGATGTCGACGCCCCGCTCCAGGGCGTAGATCTGGTTGCCCATCGACGTACCGCCGCAGACGACCTTCATCTTCAGGCCGAGGACGTCGCCGTAGGGCTGCAGCGCGTCGGCGACCTGCATGGCGAGCTCACGTGTCGGCGTCAGGATGACGGCGCGCGGCTTGTGCTTCTCGGTACGGCCGCCGGCCAGCGTGGCCAGGGTCGGCAGACCGAACGACAGGGTCTTGCCGGAGCCGGTGCGGCCACGGCCGAGGATGTCCTTGCCGGCCAGGGCGTCCGGGATGGTCGCGGCCTGGATCGGGAAGGGGGTGGTCACGCCGTTCTGCGCGAGCTTGCGCACGACGCCTTCGGGAAGGCCGAGGTCCGCGAACGTGACCTCGGGGGCGTCCTCGGCTGCCTCGTTCTCGGGCACGACGACGTGATCAGTACTGGCGATGGACATGCGAATGCGAAACCTTCCGGAGTCTCAAGTCGGCACGCGCCCGTCAACTCCGTGATTCGCGATTCGCAATACGACCGCCTCAATGCGGTCCACCACGGCAAGGGAGAGTACGCGCCACACGGCGCGCTCTGCAGTGGCGCCGGGCAAGATGGGATCAAACGATCTGCCACCATACGCACTCCAGGTCCCGTAAGGCAAACCGGACTGTGCAGGCGACAGCGGGAGACCGTCCGGCGACCGGACAGCGCTCCCAGGAACTCCAACCACCCTCCCGCCGGGATTGTTCCCGCCCCGGGAGGACAACTTCCCCCGCATCCCCGGCCCTACGCCGGTGACCCCGCCTCCGGTGCCGGCTCCCGCTGCGCGAGCTGTGTCCCCGAGGGCTCGTGCGCCGACGACGACGGCTCCGGCGTCGGCTCCGGAGACGTCGTCGGCTCCTGCGGCGTCGGCGTGGGCTCCGGCTCGGCCGTCCGGGTGGGCGCCGGCGGGACCGACGGCTTCGGCGTGGGCCGGGCCGGCTTCCCCGGCTTGTCATGCCCCGGCACGCCAGGGCTCGCGTCAGCGCTCGGCGACGCCTCGGGGGACGCCGACTCCCCCACCTCGCCACCCTCGCCCTTCTTGCCCTTCTTATCCTTCTTGTCCTTCTTACCCTTGCCACGCCCCCGCTCACCGTCGGCCCCGGCCGCACCGGGCCCGGCGCCACCGCCCGACACCGCCGGCCCGCCGTCGGACGCCTCACCACCCCGCTGCCCGGCGGAATGCGACGGCTTGACGCTCCCGCCCACGTCGTCGTCGCCGACGCTCATGCAGCCGGCGGCAGCGGCGACCGCCACGACCGTGGCGGCCAGTCGGACGGGTACGTACAAGGGGCGCACGGGGCCACCTCCGGAAAGGGTGAGGAAGTCAACACCTCCAACTCCCGCCGCCCACAAGAGGACACGCGCCCCGTATTCACAACCCGGTCAGCCGTAGCCCAGCGCGTGAAGACGCTCGTCGTCGATACCGAAGTGGTGCGCGATCTCATGCACCACGGTGACCTCCGTCTCCGCGACCACGTCCTCCCGCGACTCACACATCCGCAGCGTCGGGTTCCGGTAGATCGTGATCCGGTCCGGCAGCACACCGGCGTACCACTCACCCCGATCGGTCAGCGGAGTCCCCTCGTACAACCCGAGCAACTCGGGATCGTCCGCCGGCGGCTCGTCCTCGACAAACACCGCGACGTTGTCCATCAGTCGCGTCAACTCCGGCGGGATCCGGTCGAGCGCCTCGGCGACCAGCTCCTCGAACTCCTCACGCGTCATCTCCAGCACAGGCCCATTGTCAGCCACGAACCCGCCGCACAAGAGCCTCCCGCCGCCGCATATCCAGCCCCGCACTTGGGCATACGGGACCAATGTCCCGCGCCCCCGCCTCAGTCCGGAGTGTCCTGAACCCGATCCGCCAGGCCCCACGAGCCCTGGCCCGCCACTACCGCTCCCGCCAGGCACCCGCCACGATCGAACTCGTGGCGCAGCCCCACCCGTGGACCCGTGCGGCGGGACTCGTGGCCGTCGTCCTCCTCGGCGCCTGGCTGGGGCTACTGGTCGTGGGCAACGTCCGGGCCCCGGTCGGCCCCATGAACACCACCATGACCCTGCGCCCCTCCTTCACCGGCGGCACCAAGATCAACATCTCGCCCCTCGGCGCCCTGGAACTGAACAGCCACATCGCCCCCGTCCGCCTCGACGTGAACGTCGACCAACTGGACCCCGACCGCTCCCAGGCCCTGGTCGACCGCCCCGAACGCCTCTCCGGCCTCCAGGACGAGGTCACCGAGGACGTCGGCCGCGGCACCCTCGACCTGGCCATGCGCTCCGGTGTCGCCGTAGTCGCCGGCGCCACCGCCCTCGGCCTCGTGGTCTACCGCCGCCCCCGCCGCGCCCTGGCCGCCGGCGGCCTCGCCCTCACCCTGCTCGCCGCCTCGGGCGGCACGGCGTACGCCACCTGGCGTCCCGACTCGGTCCTGGAACCCAAGTTCTCCGGCCTGCTCATCTCCGCCCCCTCCCTGGTCGGCAACGCCCGCAGCATCGTCACGGAATTCGACGTCTACCAGAAGGAATTGGCCCGCCTGGTCACCAACGTGACCAAGCTCTACAACGCCACCTCGACGCTCCCCGCCTACGCACCCGACCCCTCCACGATCCGGGTCCTGCACGTCTCCGACATCCACCTCAACCCCGCGAGCTGGAAGATCATCGCCTCGCTCGTGGAGCAGTACAAGGTCGATGTGATCGTCGACTCCGGCGACACCATGGACCACGGCACGGCCGCCGAGAACGGCTTCCTGGACCCCATCGAGGACCTCGGGGCCCCCTACGTCTGGGTCCGCGGCAACCACGACTCGATGATCACCCAGCGCTACCTGGAGGACCTGAAGAACGTCCACGTCCTGGACGACGGCCGGGCACAGACGATCAAGGGCCTGCGCTTCGCGGGCATCGGCGACCCCCAGTTCACCCCCGACCGCTCACGGCGGACCGGCGCCGAGCAGTCCCAGGAACTGGCCGGAGCCCGCCTGGCCACGGCCCTGCGCGACCAGCGCACGGCCGGCACCCCGGTGGACATCGCCGTCGCCCACGAGCCCTCCGCCGCCCGCGAGGTCGACGGCGAAGTCCCCCTCGTCCTGGCCGGCCACCTCCACCACGACGAGATGGAGAACCTGCCGTACGGCACCCGGCTCCGCATCGAGGGCTCCACCGGCGGCAGCGGCCTGCGCGCCATCGAGGGCAAGCACCCCGACCCCATCGAGGCGTCGATCCTCTACTTCGACCGGGACACCCGCCTGCTCCAGGCCTGGGACGAGATCGAACTGGGCGGCCTCGGCCTCACGACGGCGGAGGTCAGCCGCCACCTCCCGAAGGAGAACCAGCCCGGAGCAAGCCCTTCTCCCGGCACCTCTCCCAGCACCTCCCCCGGCACCTCCCTCGGCACCCCGCCGGAAGGCACTCCGTCGGCCTCCCCATAAACCGTTTTGGCGATACCTCCCGCCATCCCATATGCTTCTCACGTCCCCGACGCGCTGAGAAGCGCGCAGGCGGGCCGATAGCCCTCATCGTCTAGCGGCCTAGGACGCCGCCCTTTCAAGGCGGTAGCACGGGTTCGAATCCCGTTGGGGGCACGCATCACCCTGTGCGACACTGTCGTACGAAGCTTGGTCCTGTGGAGCAGTTTGGAGTGCTCGCCACCCTGTCAAGGTGGAGGCCGCGGGTTCAAATCCCGTCAGGACCGCTGAGGTTTCACGTGAAACCTCGTGGCTGGGTAGCTCAGTTGGTACGAGCGTCCGCCTGAAAAGCGGAAGGTCGCCGGTTCGACCCCGGCCCCAGCCACAGCCAAGGCCCCGATCCTCGGATCGGGGCCTTCTTGTATGCCTCGTGGACCACGCCTGTGGTACGAGCTGTGGGAGACGTGGCTGGCTGCCGCGTTGCAGGCGTGGAGGTTGCCTGTAGTGCCGATGCCTGTTCGGGGGTCGGCAGGAGTCTGACGCGGATCACGAGCTTCACGTCGGGGAATCCAGAGCGGGGCCGGTGCTCCGGTCAGGTGATCGATCTACGGCCACTCGATCGAATTACCGCCCGGTCAAGCGCTCGAAGATGATCTGGGTGCTTGGTCGAAATCCGTTCGCCTCTGTTTTGCAGGGGATGAGATCCTGGATCCCGTATGTCTACGCACCCCGCCCCCGCCCTCGGCGCCCTCGCCCCCCGCCTGACCGAGCTGTCCCTGCGCGATGCGCACCGGCTCGGGCGCAGGCTCGAAGGTGCGCGCAAGATCCGTAAGCCGGAGGCACGGGCCGCCGTGCTCGCCGAGATCGAGGCGGAGGTCGGCAGGGCCGAGGAACGGATGGCCGGGCGGCGTGCCCTCGTGCCCGAGGTCACGTACCCCGAGCAGTTGCCGGTCAGCCAGAGGAAGGACGCGATCGCCGACGCCATCCGCGACCACCAGGTCGTGATCGTCGCCGGCGAGACGGGCTCGGGCAAGACGACGCAGATCCCCAAGATCTGCCTGGAGCTCGGGCGCGGCGTGCGCGGCATGATCGGGCATACGCAGCCGCGCAGGATCGCAGCCCGGACGGTCGCCGAGCGCGTCGCCGAGGAGCTGGAGACCCCGCTCGGTGAGGCCGTCGGTTGGAAGGTCCGCTTCACCGACCAGGTCGACCCGGACGCCACGTTCGTGAAGCTCATGACGGACGGCATTCTGCTCGCCGAGATCCAGACGGACCGTGAGCTGCGGGCGTACGACACGATCATCATCGACGAGGCCCACGAGCGGTCCCTCAACATCGACTTCTTGCTGGGCTATCTCGCCCAGCTGCTGCCGAAGCGGCCCGACCTCAAGGTCGTCATCACCTCGGCCACGATCGATCCCGAGCGCTTCTCGCGGCATTTCGGTGATGCCCCGATCGTCGAGGTCAGCGGCCGTACGTACCCCGTGGAGGTCCGTTACCGGCCCCTGCTGGAGGAGGACGGCGACGACGCCGACCGTGATCAGATCACGGCGATCACCGATGCCGTGGAGGAGCTGCAGAAGGAGGGGAAGGGTGACATCCTCGTCTTCCTCTCGGGTGAGCGGGAGATCAGGGACACGGCGGACGCGCTGACGAAGAAGAACTACCGGTTCACGGAGGTCCTGCCGCTCTACGCCCGGCTCTCCCATGCGGAGCAGCACCGCGTCTTCCAGCCGCACACCGGTCGCAGGATCGTTCTGGCCACGAACGTCGCCGAGACCTCGCTGACCGTCCCGGGCATCAAGTACGTCATCGACCCCGGCTTCGCCCGGATCTCGCGCTACAGCCATCGCACGAAAGTTCAGCGTCTGCCCATCGAGCCGGTCTCGCAGGCGAGTGCCAACCAGCGAAAGGGTCGCTGCGGCCGTACGTCGGACGGTGTCTGTATCCGGCTGTACAGCGAGGACGATTTCAACGCCCGGCCGGAGTTCACGGACCCGGAGATCCTCCGGACGAACCTCGCCTCCGTCATCCTGCAGATGACGGCGGCCGGCCTCGGCGACATCGAGAAGTTCCCCTTCATCGACCCGCCGGACCACCGCAACATCCGCGACGGCGTCCAGCTGCTCCAGGAGCTCAACGCCCTCGACCCGGCGCAGAAGGACCCCCGCAAGCGGCTCACGGACACCGGCCGCAAGCTGGCTCAGCTGCCCGTGGACCCCCGGCTGGCCAGGATGGTGCTGGAGGCGGACAAGAACGGTTGTGTGCGGGAGGTCATGGTCATAGCCGCCGCGCTGTCCATCCAGGATCCGCGTGAGCGTCCCGCCGACAAGCAGACGCAGGCCGATCAGCAGCACGCCCGCTTCAAGGACGAGACCAGCGACTTCCTGGCCTACCTGAACCTCTGGCGCTATCTCCGCGAGCAGCAGAGGGAGCGGGGGTCGTCGTCCTTCCGCCGGATGTGCAAGCAGGAGTACCTCAACTTCCTTCGCATCCGTGAATGGCAGGACATCTACACGCAGTTGCGCACGGTCGCGAAGCAGATGGGCATTCACCTCGACGAGGACGACGCCCCGGACGACCGCATCCATCTCTCCCTCCTGGCCGGCCTGTTGTCGCACATCGGCATGAAGGACGTGAAGGACGCGGGAGGGGAGGGCGGGAGAAGCGCCGGGAAGAACGAGTACCTGGGGGCGCGGAACGCCAAGTTCGCCATCTTCCCCGGCTCGGCCCTCTTCAAGAAGCCGCCGCGCTTCGTGATGTCCGCCGAGCTCGTCGAGACGTCCCGCCTCTGGGCCCGTGTCAACGCCAGGGTCGAGCCCGAGTGGGTCGAGCCCCTCGCCGCGCACCTCGTCAAGCGCACGTACAGCGAGCCGCACTGGGAGAAGGACCAGGCCGCGGTGATGGCGTACGAGAAGGTCACGCTGTACGGCGTGCCGATCGTGGCGCAGCGGAAGGTCAACTACGGGCGGATCGACGCGGAGATCAGCCGCGAGCTCTTCATCCGGAACGCGCTGGTCGAGGGCGACTGGCGGACGCACCACAAGTTCTTCTCGGACAATCGCCGTCTTCTCACCGAGGTCGAGGAGCTGGAGCACCGTGCCCGGCGCCGGGACATCCTGGTCGACGACGAGACGCTGTTCGACTTCTACGACCAGCGGATCCCCGAACACGTCGTCTCCGGTGCCCACTTCGACTCCTGGTGGAAGCACAAGCGGCACGAGCAGCCGGATTTCCTCGATTTCGAGCGCGAGATGCTCATCAACGAGAAGGCGGGCGAGGTCAGCAAGGCCGACTACCCGGACTCGTGGCGGCAGGGGAATCTGAAGTTCCGGGTGACGTACCAGTTTGAGCCGGGCGCGGACGCCGACGGCGTGACCGTCCACATCCCGCTGCAGGTCCTCAACCAGGTCACGGACGAGGGCTTCGACTGGCAGATCCCGGGCCTGCGCGAGGAGCTGGTGACGGAGCTGATCCGGTCCCTGCCCAAGCCGATCCGCCGGAACTACGTCCCGGCGCCGAACTTCGCCAGGGCGTTCCTGGACCGGGCCGTTCCTCTCCAGGAGCCCCTCACCGCGACCATGACGCGTGAGCTGCGGCTCATGGTCGGTGTGCCTTTCGAGGCGGACGACTTCGACCTGTCCAAGGTCCCCGACCATCTGAAGGTCACGTTCCGGATCGTCGACGAGCGCCGCCGCAAGCTGGCCGAGGACAAGGACCTGGAGGCGCTGAAGCTGAAGCTGCGTCCGAAGGCCCGCAAGGCTCTCTCCCAGGCTGCCGCGGCGACGGCCGAACGCGCCGGTGGTGAGTCCCTGGAGCGCTCGGGCCTGACGGACTGGACGATCGGCGGGCTCACGCGCGTCTTCGAGACCCGCCGGGCCGGTCAGCCGGTGAAGGCGTATCCGGCGCTGGTCGACGACGGCGACACGGTCTCCGTGCGCCTCTTCGACTCGGAGGCGGAGCAGGCGCAGGCCATGTGGAAGGGCACACGGCGGCTGATCCTGCGCAACATCCCGGTGAACCCGGCGAAATTCGCGAGCGATCGCCTGACGAACGCGCAGAAGCTGGCGCTGTCCGCGAATCCGCACGGCTCCGTCCAGGGCCTGTTCGACGACTGCGCCATGGCCGCCGCGGACAAGCTGATCGGGGACTTCGGCGGGCCGACGTGGGACGAGGAGTCGTACCGGAAGCTGTACGACAAGGTGCGCGCCGAGATCGTCGACACGACCGTCCGTACGGTGGGGCAGGTGCAGCAGGTCCTGGCCGCCTGGCAGGCCTGTGAGCGCCGTCTGAAGGCCGTACGCAGCCCCGCTCTGCTGGCCAACCTCCAGGACGTGCGCAAGCAGCTGGACGCTCTCGTGAAGCCGGGCTTCGTGACGCAGGCGGGGGTGCGCCGGATGCCGGATCTGATGCGCTACCTGGTGGCGGCCGACCGGCGTCTGCAGCAGATGCCGACGAACGTCCAGCGGGACACCACGCGGATGCAGAAGGTCCACGAGATGCAGGACGAGTACGCCTGGCTCCTGGAGCAGATGCCGCGGGGCCGGCCGGTGCCGTCGTCGGTGCTGGACATCCGCTGGATGATCGAGGAGCTCCGGGTGAGCTACTTCGCCCACGCGCTGGGCACGGCGTACCCCGTCTCCGACAAGCGGATCGTGAAGGCGATCGATGCGGCGGTGCCGTAACGGCTCCTGCACGCAGGGTGAGTTCGACCCGGGGCTCACGCTCCTGTACAGTCTCTTTTCGCAGCGCAACGCAGGAATGGCGCCGCGAAACCTGGTCCTGTGGAGCAGTTTGGAGTGCTCGCCACCCTGTCAAGGTGGAGGCCGCGGGTTCAAATCCCGTCAGGACCGCAGTGGAGGAGCCCGGATCTTCGGATCCGGGCTTCTTTTCGTGTGCCTGGCCGCTACCTGACCTCTGTTTGAGCTCTCCGGGCCCCCTCACGCCGTCTTGACGCCCCCTCATTCCGCCGGTACCCCAGAATCAGGGCCGTTCCCCGTGCGGCCTTCCGGAGGTGGCGTATGGCGGCAACGGCCAGGCACGAGACGCGGGCTCTGCTGCGCGCGCACCTGTCGGCCGCGTCGTCGTACCGGCACCTCACGCGGCACTGCCCGATATGCCATCGCCTGCTGCGGCTGGCGATGGAGTCCGCGCCGCGTGGTACCCAGGCCGCGAGTCCGGGCGGGGAGGACGAGAGTCCGGCGCCGGCATGATCCACGAGCGGCTCCAACACCCGTGCGGCCATGGGCTGCTGGAGAAGGCCGCTTCTTTACCGCAGCTTCGGCAGAGCTAACAAGCCGCTTGGTATGTGACGGGTGTCACCGCATGTTTTTTGGAAAGTGCGGTACTTACACCCCGCCTACAAAGGGTCAATTTTATATGTGCAATTGCACTCTCTCGGAGGTGCCGCACACAGGGGATCCGACACCCCTCCCCAGGCTCCCACAAGGCCGCTCACGGCAGGATCGGCGGACCCACCGCGGGTACACAAAAAAGATCGCGCTGGACCCGGCGGAGTCCAGCGCGATCGACGACGCACCCTGCTGTATGCCTGGAGAGCTCTGACTGGCTTGGGCGTGGGGCCTGTTGGGGCAGGATCCCGCGTCGCTTGGTGCTGTGGTTCCGGACGCCGCGGCCGGTGGGGGAACCAGCCGGTTTGCCCGGTTATTCAGTTGTTCAGGCCTCGCTGCGCTGCTGCGGGATGCCCGCGAGCAGAGCGCGGACCTCGGCCTCGCGGTAGCGCCGATGCCCGCCGAGCGTGCGGATCGACGTGAGCTTGCCGGCCTTCGCCCACCGCGTGACCGTCTTCGGGTCCACACGGAACATGGTGGCGACCTCAGCCGGGGTCAGCAGCGGCTCGGCATCAGGGGTGCGAGCGGTCATGAGCGGCCTCCTCGGGAGAACCGAACCTTCTCGGTTCTTTCCTCTAAATTCTGCACCTTGACCCGCGTTGCCCGAAATGGCGGACGCGAGTCGAGTCGGTTATAGGACGAACGGCTTGTCCTCGGCACTACAACTACACCATCTGTCCAGCCGCGTCGGCCAAACCGATGGAATTGCCCCTCCAGGTGTCCATCAGCGACGGAAGCCGATGGACCATGCCATAGCGGACAGTCACACCGCTGTGACGATCAGTCACAGGGCGATCAGGAAGTCACCAGGCCCCCCAAAGCGTGCAATGCTGAGATTCCGCCCATAGTGCAGCACCATGGGACGGAAGGAGCCCTCCCCGGACTCCTTGTCCTATTTTGGCATGAGGAGGGGCAAGCGACGCAAGAGCCTCGTACGTGTAGTCCGTCACGCTTGGCCTGCTTGAGAGGTCTGCCCGGATCGGCTCCTACGTCCCTTGTTGACGAAGCCTCAGGAGACGCACGGCCCGTTTCAGGAAGTCGGTGCGA
This sequence comes from Streptomyces sp. NPDC057424, assembly GCF_042803315.1. NCBI lineage: Bacteria > Bacillati > Actinomycetota > Actinomycetes > Kitasatosporales > Streptomycetaceae > Streptomyces > Streptomyces sp. NPDC057424. The sequence goes on along the minus strand of NZ_JBHVCP010000009.1, from coordinate 107,090 downwards.
GGACGAAACCCCAAATCGGGCGGTTCGTCAAACGTCAGTTCGTGACCGACTGCGAGCGTTCTGTACGGACATCAAGGTCAGCGGTCAGTTGGCCGACCGCAGATCACGTACGGAACGCCACCGCTCCACGAGCCGGGCGTACGCCTCCCCCGCGGCGGTCCCGTCGCCCCGGCGCAGGGCGGCGATGCCCTCGGCCACATCCGCGGCGGAGTGGTCGTCCTCCAGCGTCCCGGCCGGCACCGCGTGCACCAGGCCGCCGTAGTCCAGCTCCACCAGCGAGCGCGGGTGGAACTCCTCCAGCCAGCGCCCGACGTCCACCAGGCCGTCGATCAGGGGCCCCTCGTCCATGGCCTCCTTCAGGGCGCGCAGGCCCCGGGCCACCCGCCGCCTGGCCTGGACCATGGGGGTGCGGTAGCGCAGCACGGGCGGGCTGTCGGCCGAGGCGCCCTTGCCGTACTCGCGCTCCTCGTCGGAGAACAGGACGAACCAGTTGATCGGCACCTGCCAGGTGGCCGTACGGATCCACGGCCGGGCGTCCGGGTTGATCGCCAGCCAGCGCTCGTAGTCCTGGGCCGCCTGGCGCCGCAGGACGGGCGGCAGGACCGCGTCCATGACCGGCGGGGGGAGCTCCTCGGAGAGCTCGTCCAGGGCCAGCCAGCCGCGCAGCCGGGTGCGCCAGGGGCAGACGCAGACGACGCCGTCGACGTCGAGCACGAAGGCGTCCTCGCTCTCGTGCACCGGCACCGGGACCGGCGGGGTGGGGGCCAAGTCGGCCAGGGCGCGGCGGAGTTCGTCCTGGTAGGAGGGGCGGTCCGCACGGCTGGCGTAGTGGGCCCAGTGGCTGCGCTCCGGCTCGGGGAAGGCGGCCAGCGGTTCGTACACGCGCAGGTAGGTCGCGTAGGGGACGATCACCGAGGTCACCTTGGGCACGCCTGCTCCCTCCCCCGCGCACCGCCGCGAAAACCTGCGGAACCCACTCACGATCGCGCGGGAAATCTATGCAAATCGTCGCACGGGTGTACTCCGGTCGGAGGTGATCCTGTGCACGGTGCGGCCGGCGGGCCCGCCAGGCTCTAATCTCATGCTCAACAGCCCCGCCATCCTCCCCCACAGCCAAAAGCGCGGGGGGACCCCCACGGGAGCTGGTCTCCACCCGCCGCAACTTACTCAGGAGTCACCACAGTGACCGACGTAACCGGCGCACCTGCTGATGTCCTGCACACCCTGTTCCACTCGGACCAGGGAGGACATGAGCAAGTCGTGCTCTGCCAGGACCGCGCCAGCGGCCTGAAGGCCGTCATCGCCCTCCACTCCACCGCCCTGGGCCCCGGGCTCGGCGGTACGCGCTTCTACCCGTACGCGAACGAGGCCGAGGCCGTCGCCGACGCGCTGAACCTCGCCCGCGGGATGTCGTACAAGAACGCCATGGCCGGCCTCGACCACGGCGGCGGCAAGGCCGTGATCATCGGCGACCCGGAGCGGATCAAGAGCGAGGAGCTGCTTCTCGCCTACGGCCGCTTCGTCGCCTCCCTCGGCGGCCGCTACGTCACCGCCTGCGACGTCGGTACGTACGTCGCCGACATGGACATCGTGGCCCGCGAGTGCCGCTGGACGACCGGCCGCTCGCCGGAGAACGGCGGCGCCGGGGACTCCTCCGTCCTCACCGCCTACGGCGTCTACCAGGGCATGCGGGCCTCCGCGCAGCACCTGTGGGGCGACCCCTCGCTGCGCGGGAAGCGGGTCGGCATCGCCGGCGTCGGCAAGGTCGGGCACCACCTGGTGGAGCACCTGCGTGCGGAGGGCGCCGAGGTCGTCATCACCGACGTGCGCGAGGACGCCGTGGGGCGGATCCTCGCGGCGCACCCGACGGGTGTGACGGCCGTCGCCGACACCGCGACCCTGATCCGCGCCGAGGGCCTCGACATCTACGCCCCGTGCGCGCTCGGCGGGGCCCTGAACGACGACACCGTGCCCGCGCTCACCGCCAAGGTGGTCTGCGGCGCCGCCAACAACCAGCTCGCCCACCCGGGCGTGGAGAAGGACCTCGCCGACCGCGGGGTCCTCTACGCGCCGGACTACGTGGTGAACGCCGGCGGTGTCATCCAGGTCGCCGACGAGCTGCACGGTTTCGACTTCGACCGGTGCAAGGCGAAGGCGTCGAAGATCTTCGACACCACGCTGGCCATATTCGCACGTGCGAAGGAGGACGGCATTCCGCCGGCCGCCGCGGCCGACCGGATCGCCGAGCAGCGGATGCACGACGCGGCCGTGGCCCGCCGGGCGCGCTGACCCCCGGCCATCCCGGGCGCCTCGTACGTTTGGCCGGTACCCGCCGGTGGGCAGTTAGAGAGAACTCTCACTTCTACCGGCGGGTCGACCGTCGATAAGTGGTTAAAATCGCGGTTGACCAGCGAGGACGGGGCGCCTCGAAGGTCCTGGGCGCGGGCACGTCATGCGGGCGACGTACCGTATGGGCGCGGGCTCAGGTACCGTGGAAGCCCTACGGACCGGTCTCTCCGCGGAGAGTCCGTGCCGGACCATGAACGCGTGTCAAGACTCTGGGGCCGTCGAGCCCCGTCGTTGAGGGGGTCGAGCCATGGGGCGCGGCCGGGCCAAGGCCAAGCAGACGAAGGTCGCCCGCCAGCTGAAGTACAACAGCGGTGGGACTGATCTCTCACGCCTGGCCGAGGAGCTGGGTGCATCGCCTTCGAATCCGCAGCCGCCTAACGGCGAGCCGTTCGAAGACGATGAGGACGACGACCTGTACGCACGGTACGCCGACCTCTACGAGGACGACGACGACGAGGACGGCCAGTCCTCGCAGCATCGTCGCGGCGCTTGACCCTGCACTGAAGCACTCACCCGGTCGGTGACTCCGGTCACCGACCGGGTTCTGTGCTGCGCGCAGGGTCTCGACCCCCGTGTCTCAGCTCGCGTAGTCACCGATCAGGGCGGCACCGGTGGTGTGCTCGCCCCGGTCCGTGATCTCGCCTGCCACCCAGGCGTCCACGCCACGGTCGGCGAGGGTCGCCAGGGCCACCTCCACGGACTCCTGCGGCACGATCGCGATCATGCCGACGCCCATGTTCAGGGTCTTCTCGAGCTCCAGACGCTCGACGCTGCCCGTGCGGCCGACGAGGTCGAAGATCGGGGCCGGCGTCCAGGTGGAGCGGTCGACGATCGCGTGCAGGTCGTCCGGGACGACCCGGGCGAGGTTGGCCGCGAGTCCGCCGCCGGTGACGTGGCTGAAGGCGTGCACCTCGGTGGTGCTCATCAAGGCCAGGCAGTCCAGCGAGTAGATCTTCGTCGGCTCCAGCAGCTCCTCGCCGAGGGTGCGGCCGAGTTCCTCGATGTGCGCGTCCAGCGCCAGGCCGGCCTGGTTCAGCAGGACGTGGCGGACGAGGGAGTACCCGTTCGAGTGAAGCCCGGAGGACGCCATGGCGATCACCGCGTCACCCGTCCGGATGCGATCCGCGCCGAGCAGCCGGTCGGCCTCCACGACGCCGGTACCGGCGCCGGCGACGTCGAAGTCGTCCTCGCCCAGCAGGCCCGGGTGCTCGGCGGTCTCGCCGCCGACCAGGGCGCAGCCGGCCAGCACACAGCCCTCGGCGATGCCCTTGACGATGGCGGCGACCCGCTCGGGGTGGACCTTGCCGACGCAGATGTAGTCGGTCATGAACAGCGGCTCGGCGCCGCACACCACGATGTCGTCCATGACCATCGCGACCAGGTCGTGGCCGATGCTGTCGTAGACACCCAGCTGGCGGGCGATGTCGACCTTGGTGCCGACGCCGTCCGTGGCGGAGGCGAGCAGGGGCCGCTCGTAGTTCTTCAGGGCGGAGGCGTCGAAGAGACCGGCGAAGCCGCCGAGGCCACCGAGGACCTCGGGGCGCTGGGCCTTCTTCACCCACTCCTTCATCAGTTCGACGGCGCGGTCGCCGGCTTCGATGTCGACGCCTGCGGCTGCGTAGCTGGCGCCGCCCTCGGCAATGGCTTTCTCGGACATGGCTAAGAGAACCTTCGTGTCGTACGGCAGGTGTGACGGGCCGTCTACGGGCGGCGGATCGCGTCGGCGGCGGCCGTGGCGGCCGGGCCGGCGGCCAGCTCCGTCTCCAGCAGCTGCTTGCCGAGCAGCTCGGGGTCCGGGAGGTCCATCGGGTACTCGCCGTCGAAGCAGGCACGGCACAGGTTCGGCTTGGCGATGGTGGTCGCCTCGATCATGCCGTCGATGGAGATGTAGGCCAGGGAGTCGGCGCCCAGGGAGGTGCCGATCTCGTCGATCGTCATGCCGTTGGCGATGAGCTCGGCGCGGGTGGCGAAGTCGATGCCGAAGAAGCAGGGCCACTTCACGGGCGGCGAGGAGATCCGGATGTGGACCTCGGCGGCGCCCGCCTCGCGGAGCATGCGGACCAGGGCCCGCTGGGTGTTGCCCCGCACGATCGAGTCGTCGACGACGACCAGGCGCTTGCCCTTGATGACTTCCTTCAGCGGATTCAGCTTCAGGCGGATGCCCAGCTGGCGGATGGTCTGCGAGGGCTGGATGAACGTACGTCCGACGTAGGCGTTCTTGACCAGGCCCGCACCGAAGGGGATGCCGGAGGCCTCCGCGTAGCCGATGGCGGCGGGGGTGCCGGACTCCGGAGTCGCTATGACCAGGTCGGCGTCGACCGGGGCTTCCTTCGCGAGCTTGCGGCCCATCTCCACGCGGGAGAGGTACACGTTGCGGCCGGCGATGTCGGTGTCCGGGCGGGCCAGGTACACGTACTCGAAGACGCACCCCTTGGGCTTCGCTTCCGCGAATCGGGAGGTGCGCAGGCCGTTCTCGTCGATGGCGACGAACTCGCCCGGTTCGATCTCGCGGACGTAGGCGGCGCCGCAGATGTCGAGGGCGGCGGACTCGGAGGCGACGACCCAGCCGCGCTCCAGCCGGCCGAGGACCAGCGGGCGGATGCCCTGCGGGTCACGGGCCGCGTAGAGGGTGTTCTCGTCCATGAAGACGAGGGAGAAGGCGCCCTTGACCTGCGGGAGGACGCTGTGGGCGGCCTCCTCGATGGTCAGCGGCTTGCCGTCCTCGTCCGTCTGGGCCGCGAGGAGCGCGGTGAGCAGGTCGGTGTCGTTGGTCGCCGCGACGCGCGGGGTGCGGCCGCCTTCCTGCTTGGGCAGGTCGGCGACCAGCTCGGCGAGCTGGGCGGTGTTGACGAGGTTGCCGTTGTGGCCGAGCGCGATGGATCCGTGTCCGGTCGCGCGGAAGGTCGGCTGGGCGTTCTCCCAGACGGAGGCACCGGTGGTCGAGTAGCGGGCGTGTCCGACCGCGATGTGACCCTGGAGCGAACCGAGGGAGGTCTCGTCGAAGACCTGGGAGACCAGGCCCATGTCCTTGAAGACGAGGATCTGAGAGCCGTTGCTGACCGCGATTCCCGCGGATTCCTGGCCTCGATGCTGGAGGGCGTAGAGCCCGAAGTACGTGAGCTTGGCGACCTCTTCGCCCGGAGCCCAGACACCGAAGACGCCACAAGCGTCCTGGGGGCCCTTCTCACCGGGGAGCAGGTCGTGGTTGAGTCGTCCGTCACCACGTGGCACGCCACCGAGTGTAGGCGAGGTCGACCACTGGTCCGAATTGGGGATACCGGACCTTCCGGTGGATCACCGCTCGGCGACCGCTCGCACAGTCGTCCCGTTTTCGCTGGTCAGCGTGAGGGTTTGGTGATCGACTCGGTACTTCGGCTTTCCGTCGAAAAGACGCAGCAGGGTCTTCTCTGCGGTCATGAGTGAGTCTTCGCACATCATTCGGGTCGTGGCAGGCGGGCCGAGGGTGATATGGCCGTCGCGGACCGTGGCCTCGGCGTTCACCTTGTTGCAGCCGAGGCTGCCGGAGACGGTGCCCTTCTTCTCGTCGAAGGTGAGGTGGGCACGGCCGTCGGCCTCCGGGGTCGTGACGGTCCACCTGGTGCCGGCCAGCGGGGCGTCCCCGGCCTTGGTCAGGTGGACGGTGTCGCCCTGGTCGGTGGTGAGGGTGAGGCGGTCGCTCTTCACCCGCGCCTCGAGTTCCTGGTCGGAGAGGGCGCGGGCGAGGGTCTTCTCGAACGCCATGGGCTTGTTCTCGCAGGCCATTTCGGTGGCCATGGTCTTGCCGAGCCGGACGCGGTCGCCGTCGACGGTGGCCTCGGCGCTGAAGTTGTTGCAGCCGAAGCTGCCCTCGGCCCGGCCCTTGTCGATGGTCACGTGGGCACCGGCCGGGGCCTGGTGGGTCTTGCCGTCCGCGGTGACGCTGTCCACGCTCCACCGCACACCGGTGACCGGCCTCTCGGCACCGACCGAGCCGCTGCCGCTGTCCGCCTTCTCGCTGCCGCAGGCCGCCATCAGCGGGACGAGCATGGCGGCGGCCGTCAGGGTCATGCGCTGCTTCTGCCTGTCCATGCCACTTCGACGGGGGACCCGGGGGGATCGGTTCCCCTTATTTCATCAGGGGCAGGTAGACCGACAGGTCCGCCCGTTCTCCGCTGGCGTTGACCTTGGCGTCCCGGAGTGCCTGCGCCCAGGCCAGCCGCCCGGTCGCCAGCCGGATCCAGGTCAGCGGGTCCGTCTCGACGACGTTGGGCGGGGTGCCCCGGGTGTGCCTCGGCCCCTCCACGCACTGCACCACCGCGTACGGCGGCACCCGCACCTCCGTCGAGCCGCCGGGCGCCTTCGCGGCGAGCACGTCGGCCAGCAGCCGGGTGCAGGCGGCCAGGGCCTGGCGGTCGTAGGGGATGTCCAGGCCGGGGATCGCTGCGTTGAGGTCGTCCGTATGGACGACGAGTTCGACGGTGCGGGTGACGAGGTAGTCGGCCAGCGGCAGGGCGCCGGCGCTGGTGGCGAGCAGCCTGGTGCCGGGGTGGTCGGCGAGGTCGGCGGTGAAGCGTTCCTCGGTGGCGGCGAGGTGGGCGGCCGGGTCCGGGTGGCGCTCGGCCAGGTCACGGGCGTACGCGGCGATGTCCGCTGCGTCGGCCGCGATCGCGGAGGGCCAGTCGAGCAGGGTGCCGTCCTGCCGGGCCGGCTCCGGCAGGCCGGTCAGCCGGGAGACCGCCCCGAGGCTCATTCCGAGGTGTGCCACCAGGTCCCGGACCGTCCAGTCGCCCAGCCGGGTGGGCAGGGCGAGCTGGTCGGGGGTCAGCCCGGCGGCAGCGGCCCGTACGTTTCCGAACTGGGCGAGCACGGCCGCGCGGATCCTGGCGGGGTCGTAGCTGCGGGTGCGCTTCCTGGCCGGGGGCATGGGGGTCAGCCTAGGCCTGGCGGACGGCTACCGGGGGTGCCTCGAAGATCTCCCCGTTGCGGGGCACACCGATTCCGGCCCAGGTGAAGGGGACGCCCCGGGCCGCGTCCGGGTCCGGGTCGTCCATCAGCTGGAAGTGCAGGTGCGGCTCGGAGGAGTTGCCGGAGTTGCCGCAGCGGGCGATCGGCTGCCCGGCGCGCACACGGTCGCCCTCGCGGACGGCGAGGGAGCCGCGCTGGAGGTGGGCGTAGGCGGCGTAGGTGCCGTTGCCGAGGTCGAGGACGAGGTGGTTGCCGAGGATGCGGTCGACGCTGAACAGCTCGCGCACCGAGCCCTCGATCAGCATCAGGTACAGCAGCCCCGGCAGGGAGGTGCGGCTGAGGTGGTCGCGCTGCCCGTCGGCGGTCCGTACGACCGTAGCGTCGGCGACCGCGAGGATCGGGGCGCCGAAGGCCGGGAAGTTCTGGGGGCGGCGGGCGAGCGGCCACAGCGGGCTGAAGGCGGGGCGGGAGCCCGGCTCGGGCTCGGCGAGGATGTCGATGGCGTACGTCTGCCCGTGCGCGTGGATGCCGTGGCTCGGGGTGCGGTCGGCCGGGCTGTTCAGCGCGGCCCAGCGGCCGGTGACCGGCGGGGCGACCGCGACGGGCTCCCGGGCGACGCGAGGACTGTCGGGGGCGCCGCCCCACCGGTTGGTGACGGTGACGACGACGTACGCGAGGACCAGCGGCAGGAAGTCCCACCACACCGGGTAGTCCCAGCGGAAGCAGACGTGGGCGGCCACCAGGCCCAGGAAGACCAGCTGCAGTCCCCGGAAGGCGGCCATCCCCAGCTTGCGAGCGGACATCTGTCCCCCAGTTCGGTCGTGTCTACGGACGTGAGGTCGCCAGCGCCACCAGCAGCGGGACGATCCGCCCCGGCGGCACCTCGTGGCGGCCCCGGCCGGTCGTGTGCAGCCAGCCCGTACCGGTGAGCTGGCGCAGGTGGTGGTAGATCTGGCCGGTCGTGCCGACCTCGTCCAGCTCGGCGAGCTCGGCGGCGGTGCGCCGGCCGCCGAGGATCTCGCGGAGCAGCCGGAGCCGGACGGGGTGGCCGAGCGCCGCGAAGGACTCGGCGGCCGACGTCCAGTCGCCCTCCAGCAGGTCCTCCGTGAGGGCGGCCATCTGCCAGGCGTACCCCTCGCCCGTCGGCAGGCGTACGGAGCCGGTGTAGAGGACACCGCCGTCGGCGGCTCCCGCCTCGGACAACTGTTCCTTCAGTCCGTTCAGGGCCCAGAAGTCGCTCCCGTCGATGCGGGGGCCGGTGCGCTGGGCGCCTTCCAGGGCCGCCAGGCGCTGTTCGAGGGCGGCGACGCGTTGTTCCAGTTCCACGCTCCGATATTACGGAACTACGTAATATCGTGCAAGCGCCGGTGGGCGCGTACCTGCCGGGACACGGCGAAGCCCCCGCCCGGCGGACCGGACGGGGGCTTCGGAGCGGTCGCCTACTTCAGCAGCGCCGGGATCGTGCCCTCGTGCGCCTCGCGCAGCTCGGACAGGGTGAGCGCGAACTCTCCCTGGACGTCCACGACAGCACCGTCGACGACACCGATACGGGTGACGGGCAGGCCCCGTGCCCCGCACATGTCGTTGAAGCGGACCTCCTCCGAGCGCGGCACGGCCACGACCGCGCGGCCCGCCGACTCGGAGAAGAGGAAGGTGAAGGCGTCCAGACCGTCCGGGACGATCAGGCGGGCGCCCTTGCCGCCGAGCAGCGCCGACTCGACGACCGCCTGGATCAGACCGCCGTCGGACAGGTCGTGCGCGGAGTCGATCATGCCGTCGCGGGACGCGGAGATCAGGATCTCCGCGAGCAGCCGCTCGCGCTCCAGGTCGACCTTGGGCGGCAGACCGCCGAGGTGGTCGTGCACGACCTGGGACCAGGCCGAACCGCCGAACTCCTCACGGGTGTCGCCGAGGAGGTAGAGCAGCTGGCCCTCCTCCTGGAAGGCGACCGGGGTGCGGCGGGCGACGTCGTCGATGACGCCCAGGACCGCGACGACCGGGGTCGGGTGGATGGCGGCCTCGCCCGTCTGGTTGTAGAGCGAGACGTTGCCGCCGGTCACCGGGGTGCCCAGCTGCCGGCAGGCGTCCGCCAGACCGCGCACGGCCTCCGCGAACTGCCACATCACCGCCGGGTCCTCGGGCGAGCCGAAGTTCAGGCAGTCGGAGACGGCGAGCGGCTTGGCGCCGGTGGTGGCGACGTTGCGGTACGCCTCCGCCAGCGCCAGCTGGGCGCCGTGGTACGGGTCGAGCTTGGCGTACCGGCCGTTGCCGTCCGTGGCGATGGCCACGCCGAGGCCGGTCTCCTCGTCGATCCGGATCATGCCGGAGTCCTCGGGCTGGGCGAGGACGGTGTTGCCCTGCACGAAGTGGTCGTACTGGCTGGTGATCCAGGACTTGGAGGCCTGGTTCGGGGAGCCGACCAGCTTCAGGACCTGGTCCTTCAGCTCCTCGGAGGTCGCCGGCCGCGGCAGCTTGTTCGCGTCGTCGGCCTGGAGCTCGTCCTGCCAGGAGGGGCGGGCGTACGGGCGCTCGTAGACCGGGCCCTCGTGCGCGACCGTGCGCGGGTCGACGTCGACGATCTTGCCGCCGTGCCAGTAGATCTCCAGGCGGTCGCCGTCGGTCACCTCACCGATGACGGTGGCGATGACGTCCCACTTGTCGCAGATCTCCAGGAAGCGGTCGACCTTCTCCGGCTCGACGACCGCGCACATGCGCTCCTGCGACTCGCTCATGAGGATTTCCTCGGGCGAGAGCGTCGAGTCGCGCAGGGGGACGTCGTCCAGGGTGACGCGCATCCCGCCGGAGCCGTTGGAGGCGAGCTCGGAGGTGGCGCAGGACAGGCCGGCCGCGCCGAGGTCCTGGATGCCGACGACCAGCTTCTCCCGGAACGCCTCCAGGGTGCACTCGATGAGGAGCTTCTCCTGGAAGGGGTCGCCGACCTGGACGGCCGGGCGCTTCGAGGGCTTGGCGTCGTCGAAGGTCTCGGAGGCCAGGATCGAGGCGCCGCCGATGCCGTCACCGCCGGTCCGGGCCCCGTACAGGATGACCTTGTTGCCCGCGCCGGACGCCTTCGCGAGGTGGATGTCCTCGTGCCGCATGACGCCGATGGCACCGGCGTTGACCAGCGGGTTGCCCTGGTAGCAGGCGTCGAAGACGACCTCGCCGCCGATGTTGGGCAGACCCAGGCAGTTGCCGTAGCCGCCGATGCCCGCGACGACGCCGGGCAGGACGCGCTTGGTGTCGGGGTGGTCGGCCGCGCCGAACCGCAGCGGGTCGACGACCGCGACCGGCCGGGCACCCATGGCGATGATGTCGCGCACGATGCCACCGACACCGGTGGCCGCGCCCTGGTAGGGCTCGACGTACGACGGGTGGTTGTGCGACTCGACCTTGAAGGTGACCGCGTAACCCTGGCCGACGTCCACGACACCGGCGTTCTCACCGATGCCGACGAGCATCGCGTCGGACTCGGGGGCCTTCTCGCCGAACTGGCGCAGGTGCACCTTGCTGCTCTTGTACGAGCAGTGCTCGGACCACATCACCGAGTACATGGCGAGCTCGGCCCCGGTGGGGCGGCGGCCGAGGATCTCGACCACGCGCTCGTACTCGTCCTTCTTCAGGCCCAGTTCGGCCCAGGGCAGCTCGACGTCGGGGGTCGCGGCCGCGTGCTCGACCGTGTCCAGAGGCGTCCGGCTCATGCGTTGACCAGCTTCTTGAGGATCGAGGTGAAGAACGGGAGGCCGTCGGTACGACCGGTGCCGATCAGTGGCTCGACGGCGTGCTCGGGGTGCGGCATCAGGCCCACCACGTTGCCGGCCTCGTTGGTGACGCCGGCGATGTCCCGCTGCGAGCCGTTCGGGTTGAAGTCGAGGTACCGGAAGGCGACGCGGCCCTCTGCCTCCAGCTGGTCGAGCGTGTACGCGTCGGCGACGTACTGCCCGTCGTTGTTCTTCAGCGGGATGTGGATCTCCTGGCCGGCCGTGTAGTCGGTGGTCCAGGCGGTCTGGGCGTTCTCCACCCGCAGCTTCTGGTCACGGCAGATGAAGTGCAGGTGGTCGTTGCGGAGCATCGTGCCGGGCAGCAGATGGGCCTCGGTGAGGATCTGGAAGCCGTTGCAGATGCCGAGCACCGGCAGACCGGCCTTCGCCTGCTCCAGCAGGGGCTCCATCACCGGTGAGAAACGGGCGATGGCCCCGGCGCGCAGATAGTCACCGTAGGAGAAACCACCGCACAGCACCACGGCGTCGACCTGCTTGAGGTCCTTGTCCTTGTGCCACAGGGCGACCGGCTCGGCGCCCGCGACGCGGATCGCGCGCTGTGTGTCACGGTCGTCCAGACTGCCGGGAAAAGTGACGACGCCAATACGAGCGGTCACTTCGCGGCCTCCGCGACTTCCTCGACCCGGATCGTGAAGTCCTCGATCACGGTGTTCGCGAGGAAGGACTCCGCAAGATCATGAATGCGGGCGAGGGCGGCCTCGTCGACCGGCCCGTCAACTTCCAGTTCGAAACGCTTTCCCTGGCGGACGTCCGAGATCCCGTCGAAACCCAGCCGCGGCAGTGCGCGCTGCACCGCCTGGCCCTGGGGGTCGAGGATCTCCGGCTTGAGCATGACGTCGACTACGACGCGTGCCACTGGCACTCCCGGTGTGTGGTGCTGAGCAGGTCCCTTCAGACTACCCGCACAAAATTTCTACGCGCGTCGACTTGTAGGAAACTACGTGATCGTCATCACGATCCGGCATCGACGGGCCCATGCACGAAATTTTCAGGAAAGATTCCGGATCGACACCCGGCGCCTATTGTGTTCGGACACGCAGAAGGATTTAGTCGGGCTTCACAATGCATTGCCAGGCACTGTACAAATGAATTGGCAAAGTGCCGCATGAAGGGACCGATATTCGTGGCGCAGAAGGTCGTGGTCACTCTCTTTGACGACATCGACGGCTCGGAAGCGACGGAAACGATCGCCTTCGGACTGGACGGCAAGTCGTACGAGATCGACCTGAGCGAAGTCAACGCCGGAGAACTGCGGAAGGCGCTCGCGCCCTACGTGGAAGCCGGCCGCAAGAGGTCCCGCTCGGGCAAGGCGTACCGGCAGACGGAGGTCGCCCCCGACCCCTCGGCCGTGCGCGCCTGGGCTCAGGCCAACAAGATGGAGGTCCCCGCACGCGGGCGCATCCCCAAGAAGGTCTACGAGGCGTTCACCGCCGCACAGTGACGGTCCGTCGAGCCCGGGCCGATGCCCGGCCACCCGCCCCCCGCGGCAACCGACTTGCGCAGCACCCCGGCTGATCAGCTAGAGTCTGGAGCACGCCGAGGGGCGAGGCCGAAAGGCCCGGCTCACGGAAACATGCGGGTGTAGTTCAGTAGTAGAACATCCCCCTTCCAGGGGGAAGGCGCAGTGTGCGATTCCTGTCACCCGCTCTGCATCGCCGTACCGGCCACTCCGGTGGATCAGGTAGGCTGGTGCCCGCACCGGTCAGTGAAAGCTGATCGGGGGCAAACGCGGACGTAGCTCAGTTGGTAGAGCGCAACCTTGCCAAGGTTGAGGTCGCGAGTTCGAACCTCGTCGTCCGCTCAGATCATGAAGGCCCCGGTCCCTCAGGACCGGGGCCTTCTTCGTGCCCCCGAGCGTGCGCCTGACATTTGTCATGCCGAGCGATGACAGCGCGCACTGCGCGCGGGCCCGCCTGGCCGGGACGCTTGAGTCATGGAAACCAACGGACACGAACACGTGATTGAGGTCACTGACCTGCGACGTGTGTACGGGGGCGGGTTCGAGGCGGTCCGCGGAATCGGCTTTTCCGTCCGCCGCGGGGAGATCTTCGCACTGCTCGGCACCAACGGCGCGGGCAAGACCTCGACCGTCGAACTCCTGGAGGGACTCGCCAAGCCCGCCGGCGGGCGGGTGCGGGTCCTCGGGCACGACCCGTACACCGACCGGGCCGCCGTACGGCCCCGCACCGGCGTGATGCTCCAGGAAGGCGGCTTCCCCTCCGAGCTCACCGTCGCCGAGACCGCGCGGATGTGGGCGGGCTGCGTGAGCGGGGCACGGCCGCCCGCGGAGGTGCTGGCGCTGGTCGGCCTCGAATCGAAGGCCGGCACCCGGGTCAAGCAGCTGTCCGGCGGCCAGCGGCGCCGCCTCGACCTGGCACTCGCCCTGCTCGGCGACCCCGAGGTGCTCTTCCTCGACGAGCCGTCCACCGGGCTGGACGCCGAAGGCCGCCGGGCCACCTGGGAGTTGGTGAGCGCGCTGCGCGACGGCGGGACGACCGTGCTGCTGACCACGCACTACCTGGAAGAGGCCGAGAACCTCGCCGACCGGCTCGCGATCATGCACGACGGCCGTATCGCCACCACCGGGACCCCGGCCGAGGTGACCGCCGCGGAGCCGTCACGGATCTCCTTCGAGCTGCCGGACGGCTACTTCGCCGGCGACCTTCCACCGCTCGGCGAGCTGGGCGTGAGCGGGCACGAGACCGACGGCCGGACCGTCCGGCTGCGCACCCATGAACTGCAGCGCACCGCCACCGGGCTGCTGATGTGGGCCGCACAGGCCCGGGTCGAGCTGCGCCGCCTGGACGTGCGCTCGGCCTCCCTGGAGGAGGCGTTCCTCGGGATCGCCAAGAGCGTCTCCGCGGAGCGGACCGAGGGCATCACGACGAAGGAGTACGCGGCATGACCGCCACACACACGACGCCCCGGCCGGCACCGGCGACGACCCCGCTGAGCCGGATGGCGGCTCTCGCCCGCGCCGAACTGACCCTGCTCGGGCGGACCCGGGGCGCGCTCTTCGCCGCGCTGATCGTGCCCCTGATGCTGCCGGTCAGCACAGCCCAGGCGTCCAAGGAGATGGACCTCGCCGAGGCGGGGCTGAGCACCGGCACCCTGGTGCTGCCCGCCGCGGTCGGCTTCTCCCTGCTGTTCGCCGTCTACTCCGTGCTCGTCGGCGCGCTCGTCGTCCGGCGCGAGGAACTCGTCCTCAAGCGGCTGCGCACCGGTGAGCTGCGGGACGTCGAGATCCTGGCCGGCTCCGCGCTGCCGGCCGTCCTCACCGGGCTCGTGCAGTGCCTGCTGCTGGCGGCGGGCTGCGTCGTGCTCATGGACCTGTCCGCGCCGTCGGCGCCCCATCTGGTCGTCCTCGGGCTGCTGTTGGGGCTCGTGATGTGCGCCGCCCTCGCCGCGGCCACCGCGAGTTTCACCCGGACCGGCGAGAGCGCCCAGGTCACGCCCATGCCGCTGCTGATGGTCTCGATGATCGGCTCCGGCATGTTCATGCCGCTGGAACTGTTCCCGGACCGGGTGGCCTCCCTCTGCGAGCTGCTCCCGCTGACACCCGTCGTCACGCTGGTGCGCGGCGGCTGGACCGGGTCCCTCTCCGCCTACGAGGCGCTGGGCGCTCTCGCGACCGCCATGGCCTGGATCCTCATCGGGGTGTTTGCTGTACGGCGGTGGTTCCGCTGGGAACCACGGCGCTGACCGAAGGGGGAGTGACAGGCCGATGCGCACGCCGGGCAGGTGGTGGCGGCACAAGAGCACGCCGGAGAAGGTCGAGTCGTACACGCGGTGGTCGTTCCACTTCTTCGCGGTGATGGAGTTCTGCTCCGTCGGGCTCACCTCCGTGGCCCCGCTCGGGGCACGGCTGGGCATCGCCGCCATGCTGGTGGTGGCCGTGCACGCCGCTCTCTGCTTCATGACCGTCTCCCGGGCGATCGACTGGACGCGGGGCCGCAGGCCCCAGCCCACCGGACTGCTGTGGACCCTGGCCGCCGTCACGGCCGTGATCGCCGCCGCCGCGATCGGCCTCGCCGAGCTCGGACCGGACCGCGAGAGCGTCGACACCGCCGCCGGTGGCGTCTTCGGAGTGATCCTGGTCTTCGGCCCCGGCATCATCGCGCTCGGCGTCCGCGACCGGCGGCGCGCCTTCGCCATCGCGGGCGGCTTCGCGGCAGGCACCTGGACCGTGGCGTTCGCGCTCGGCGCCGCCGCGCTCACGGCGCTCTTCACGGCACTGATCGTGCTGGTCGGCGGCGTGTTCATCGCCTTCACGGCCGTGTTCTCGGTGTGGCTGATGAACGCCGTCTACGAACTCGACGAGGCCCGCGAGACCCGGACCCGGCTCGCCGTCGCCGAGGAGCGGCTGAGGTTCGGGCGGGATCTGCACGACGTCATGGGGCGCAACCTCGCCGTGATCGCCCTCAAGAGCGAGCTGGCCGTGCAGCTGGCCCAGCGGGGGCGGCCGGAGGCCGTGACGCAGATGGTCGAGGTGCAGCGGCTCGCGCAGGAGTCGCAGCGGGAGGTGCGGGAGGTCGTGCGCGGCTACCGGGAGGCCGGCCTCGCCTCGGAACTCGCCGGTGCGCAAGGAGTGCTGGCCGCGGCCGGCATCGACTGCACGGTCGGCGGGACGTCGGCGGCCGGGCTGCCCGCGGCGGTGCAGTCCGCCCTGGGGTGGGTGGTGCGGGAGGCCGCGACGAACGTCCTGCGGCACGGGGACGCGCGGCGGTGTGCGGTGCGGTTGCGGATGCTGGAGGGGCGGGTGGTGTTGTCCGTGGAGAACGACGGAGTGAGCGAGACGGGGCCGGGCTCCGGGGCCGGGCCGTCCGGCTCGGGGCTCGCCGGGCTGCGGGAACGCCTGGCGGAGATCGACGGGACGCTGGAGGCCGGCCCGGCGGGGCAGGGGCTGTTCCGGCTGACGGCGCAGATTCCGCTGCCGTCGCAGTCCGCCCTTTCCGACGCCGTCCCGGCCGCCGTCGCCGTGCGTTCTGTGAGCGAGGTCACGCCATGACGGCCGTGGAGCCGGTCCGGCTGCTGCTCGCGGACGACGAGCACCTCATCCGCGGGGCGCTCGCCGCGCTGCTGTCGCTGGAGGACGACCTCGTCGTCGTAGCCGAGGCGGCCACCGGACCCGAGGCGATGGCGATGGCCCGGGCGCACAAGCCCGATGTCGCCGTACTGGACCTCCAGATGCCCGGCGCCGACGGTGTGAAGGTCGCCACATCCCTGCGGACCGAACTGCCCGGCTGCAAGGTGCTCATCGTCACCAGCCACGGACGGCCCGGCCATCTGAAGCGGGCGCTGGAGGCCGGGGTGCGGGGGTTCGTGCCGAAGACCGTGAGCGCACAGCGGCTCGCGGAGCTCATCCGGACGGTGCACGCCGGGAACCGTTACGTCGATCCGGAGTTGGCCGCCGACGCCATCGCCGCCGGGGACTCGCCGCTGACCGCCCGGGAGGCCGAGGTCCTGGAACTCGCCGCCGACGGGGCACCCGTCGTGGAGATCGCCGAGCGGGCCGCGCTGTCGCAGGGGACCGTGCGGAACTATCTGTCGTCGGCCGTGTCGAAGCTCGGCGCCGAGAACCGGCATGCGGCGGTACGGCTCGCGCGGGAGCGAGGTTGGGTATAGTGGTTCTCGCGCCACGGCGCATGCGAACGTAGCTCAGTTGGTAGAGCGCAACCTTGCCAAGGTTGAGGTCGCGAGTTCGAACCTCGTCGTTCGCTCCATCGAGAAGCCCCCCGGTTCCGGCCGGGGGGCTTCTCCGTGTCCTACGACCAGCTCGTGCCGGTCAGGCGCTCGTACGCCTCCACGTACTTGGCACGCGTGGCGTCGACGACCTGCTGGGGCAGGACGGGCGGGGGCTGCTCGCTCTTGCGGTCCCAGCCGGACTCCGGCGAGGTCAGCCAGTCGCGCACGAACTGCTTGTCGTACGACGGCTGCGCCTGGCCCGGCTGCCACTGGTCGGCCGGCCAGAAGCGGGAGGAGTCCGCGGTGAGGACCTCGTCCGCGAGGACCAGGTCGTCGCCCTCGAAGCCGAACTCGAACTTCGTGTCCGCGAGGATGATGCCCCGCTCCCGGGCGATGTCCCGGCCCCGGGAGTAGACGGCGAGGGTCGCCTGGCGCAGCCGGGCCGCGGTGTCCGCGCCGACCTGGCGGGCGACCTCCTCGTAGGAGACGTTCTCGTCGTGCTCGCCGACGGCGGCCTTGGTGGCCGGGGTGAAGATCGGGGCGGGCAGTTCGCTCCCGTCGGTCAGGCCTTCCGGCAGCGCCAGACCGCAGACCGTGCGGGTCTCGTTGTACTCGGCGAGGCCCGAACCGGTGAGGTAGCCGCGGGCCACGCACTCCACGGGGACCATCTGCAGGGACTTGCAGATCAGCGTGCGGCCCGCCCAGTCGGCGGGGGCGCCCTCGGGCAGTTCCGTGCTCAGGACGTGGTTCGGGACCAGGTCGGCGAGCCGGTCGAACCACCACAGGGAGAGCTGCGTGAGGATCCGGCCCTTGTCGGGGATCTCGGTCGGCAGCACCCAGTCGTAGGCGGACATGCGGTCGCTGGCGACCATCACGAGGTCGCCCGCCTCGTTCCGGTACAGCTCGCGCACCTTGCCGGTGTGCAGATGCACCAGACCCGGAACCTGGATCGGCTCGGGCTTTTCGACGAATCCGGACACGGTTCCTCCCCGTGGTTGAAAACAAAGGGGCGCCCGAAGGGCCCAAGCAGGGTGGTGGTGGGCGACGGGCGGGCCCGAGTGGCTCGATTCTCCCGTATGCGCGCTTGATCACCGACAGGGGGTCAGTCGCGTTTGCAGATGCGGTCCAGGAGGTTGGCGGTGGCGCGCTGGATACGGCTGTCGACGTGGCCGGGGCGGTCCAGGGCCGGGGACCAGGCGAACGTTCCGGATGCGAAGACCCAGGCGCCGGAGGGAGCACGGTACAGCGACGTCTCCTGATGGCGCCGGGCGCCTTCCTTGTCGGTGTACGGGGAGTGGGCCAGCAGCATGCGCTCCTCGTGTGCCGGCAGCGGGGTGCGCGGGAAGTAGCGGTCGGCCTCGCCCGCCACCAGGTTCTCGATCTCGTCGCCCTCGTGCGCCCCGGTCGCCTCCCACAGCCAGTGCCCGGCGTTGCGCACGATCAGCGGGTGCGGCTCGGGGACCGGTCCGGCGTACTGGATGCCCATGAGCTGCTGCTCCGCCCGGTCGATCTCCCGCCACAGCACCGGCTTGCCCGGACCCCGGCGCTTGCGGCAGGTCAGCAGCCGGTCGGGGACGCCGGACGGGGAGGGCCCCAGCTCCACCTGCCAGTACATGGAGTTGGCGGAGAGGAAGACCAGCGAGGTACCGGCGTCGCGGGCGAGCTGCACGGTGCCGCGCATGGCGGCCGACCAGTACTCGTCGTGTCCCGGGAAGACCAGGCCGCGGTAGCGGCTGGGGTCGACGCGGCCCGCGTGCAGGTCGCTGGCGTCGGCGTAGGCGACGTCGTAGCCGTAGCGCTCGGCCCAGCGGATGAAGTCGTAGGCGTGGCCGACGTGCAGGGGGAGTCCTGCGCCCGCGTAGGGGCGGTCGAAGGAGACCGTCGTGGCGGCCTCGGACTCGCCGAGCAGCCGGCCCTTCTCGTCCCAGGCGTGGTAGAGGCTCGCGCCGGTCCGGCCGTCCTCCGGGTAGAGGTTGTACGCCTGCCAGGTGACGTCGGGCAGCACGAGCAGCAGGTCGGCGGGCTGGTCGTGGCGGACGGTGAAGGGGACGTGGGAGCGGTACCCGTCGGCGGTGGTGAGGACGGCGACGTACGCGCCGATGTTCCAGTACGACGGGACCTGGAGCCGCCAGGACAGCCACCAGTGATGGCAGGAGACCGTACGGTCCGCGGTGAGCGGCGCGGGCTGGACGATGCCGGACAGGCGTGGGCTGGTGGTGATCTTCGCTGCGCCGTCACCGCCGTAGTGGCCGATGCGGTAGATGTCGACGGCGAACTGCTGCGGCGGATCGACGGTGATGTGGAAGTCGATGGCATCGCCGGGCGCGACCGCGCCGGTGGAGGTGAAGCCCTTGATCTGGCGGCGGACGTCGTCGGCCGCGCGGGGGCCGCCCGAGCGGCTGCCCTTCTTCGACGGGTGGGGCGCGTCCTGGTCCGCGTACCAGGGGACGACCTGGCCCGAGTCGTCGAAGTACGTCACGTTGCCGCGCAGCCATGGAACGGGGCCCTGCCCGAAGGGATCCGTCACGGCGTGTGCCAGCGCTCCCGACTCCCAACGGCGGATCTGCTCCGAACCCATGGCTGCTTCCCCTCCCCATCGCCCCCGTGGTGGTGCCTGCCGGTGTGATGTGTGCGGTGTTCTGCGGTATGTGCGACGCCTTTGCGCCTATGTGCTTGTCGTATGTCGCAAGCCCTTGCCATGCACGCGAACGGTCCAAGCACATCACATAAAGCGCGCACTTCGTCACTGTTCGTTTTGAATTGGCCAGAACCGGAAGCAGGTGCTCCGGCCGTTCAGCCGAGGCGGACCGGCTTCTCCGGGCGTATGCCGAGCTGGGAGAGCCAGACCCGCAGGGGCGTGGCATCGCCGTCCTCGATGAGGGTGAGGACCTTGGGCGCCAGATCGGCCGTGCGCTCGCCGTCGATCAGGAGGGTCGGGCCGTCCAGCCAGTCCAGGCCCGGGGTCGCGCCGGCGGTGTCCATCGCGGCGCAGCAGACCATCGCCGTGAGGTGGTCGGCGAGGAGCTCTCTGGCGGTGCGCGGGGGCTGGAGGGGGAAGAGGGGGAGAGCCCGGTCGTCCCAGAGCGCCGCCGGGTCGGAGGAGGGGGACGGCGAGGCGGGCGGCGGGGTCGCCGGGGAGGGGGCGGCCTCCTCACGGGCCAGTTCGGCGCTGAGCCGGGCGGCGAGGGTGGCGCTGGGAGCCGTCGTGCCGGAGAGGTCCTCGTCGTCGAGGGGGTCCGGTGAGCCGGGGGGTGCGCCGGCGGCTTCGGGTGGTGCGGTGTCCGGGCCGGATCCGGCCGGGCCCCCAGCGGGGCCGGTCGCTCCCGCGATCCCGGCCGTCCCCGTGGGGCCGGTGTCGGTGAGGTGGTCGAGGACGCGGGACAGGGTGGGGGCGCCGGTCGCCGGGGCCGTGGGGCCGGTGGCGGGCCGGACGCCCATCGCGTCCAGGACGCGGTGGAGCCGGGCCGCGTCGAGGCGCCACTTGCGATCCACGACCTCGTCCGGATACTCGCTCCAGGCCACCGGCGACCAGTCGGGCCCGGGCCCGGCGGGGCCGCCGTGGAAGAGGCGGGCGGCGAGGAGGGAGGCGGCCTCGTCGACCGAGCCCGGCTCCTCCAGCAGGTCGCAGGCGGGCCGTTCGCCGAGCCGGGACGCGAAGCCCTCGGCCAGGCGGTCGCGCCGGGACAGCTCCGTGAGCGCGGCGACCACACCGGCGTCCAGCCGGGACGGCCAGCGGCCCATCCGCCAGGCCGGCAGCGCGACCCGGGTCAGCAGCCGGTCCCAGCCCGCGTACGCCAGGCCCACCTGCTCCTGGGCGACGATCCGCAGCCCGTAATCCACAGCCTGTGCACGCTCCGCGGCCGCGGCCGCCACACCCCGCTCCATCTCGGCGGCATGGCCCCGGCACCCGCGCAGCAGAAGCCGGGCGACCCAGCCGACCCCGGCGAGCACCACCCGCGACACCGGCTCCCGGCGGGGCGCCGAGGCCACGGCCACCGCGGCGTCCAGACCCCGGACGAAGCGCCGGGCGGCGGCTATGTCGGGGTGGGCCGAGGGGCCCGTACCGGCGATGACCGGGGCGAGGACCGCGCGCAGCTCGCCGACCCGCATCCACCACAGGAACGGGGAGCCGATGACGAGGACCGGCGCGACGGGGTGCCGGCTGTGCGCCTGCTTCCCCGCTCCCGCTATGTCGTGGTGCTCCTCGGCCGGGGGCGGGCCGTGGGCCGGATGGGTGCGGTCCTCCAGCCAGCTGTCGCAGTCCGGGGTGAGCGCTATCGCGGAGGGTGCGGGGACGTCGAGGCGGTCGGCGAGGTCGCGCACCATCCGGTACAGGTCGGGGGCCGCCTCCTCGGTGACCGGGACGGTCGGGCTCATGGCGGGCCGGGCCCGGGCGACGACCAGGGCGATCCCGCCGGCGGCGAGCAGCACGAGGACCGCGACCGGCATCAGGACCCAGCGGGCCGCGTCCCAGACGGGGCCCTCGAGGCGGTCACCGGCGGCGCCCGCGAGCAGGATCACGGCGAGGGCGGCCGGCAGCAGGGCGACGGCCACGGCACGGCTGCGGATGCGCAGCACGGCCAGGGCCCGAGCCCGCGCCACCTGCGCGCCTGCTTCCACTCCCATTCCGGTCACAACCGACCTCACCCCCTCCCCGTTGACCCGACGCTGCCCTTGCTCACTCCCCCACTGTGGCACCCGCCACTGACATCGCAATGCCGGTGGGCCAAGTGCCGGAACGCTTGCGCCGCACCCTAGTTGGGGCTCCGCCTCCCGTCAGCCGGAAAGGGCATCGGTCACTCGATGGAATGGCTCTGGGGAGAGGTGGATGACGACCGGTGCGCATCGGGCCCCGCCTCTCGCATGGTTCAGGCCCCGGATCCTGAGACGGATCCGGGGCCTGTGGGGTTCATCGGCGGCGGGGTGATTTCCCTGCCCGCGTGGGGCGCCTCAGGCGCCTGCCGCCTTCGCGGCGATGTCCGTGCGGTGCTGGGACCCGTCGAGGCGGATGCGGCCGACGGCCGTGTACGCGCGGTCGCGGGCCTCGGTGAGGTCCTTGCCGGTGGCCGTCACGGACAGGACGCGGCCGCCCGCGCTGACGACGGCGTCACCTTCCTGCCGGGTGCCGGCGTGCAGCACGTACGCGTGCGGGGCGTCCTGGGCGGCGACCTCGTCGAGACCGGTGATGGGGTCGCCGGTGCGCGGGGTGCCGGGGTAGTTGTGCGAGGCGACGACCACGGTCACGGCCGCGTCGTCGCTCCAGCGCAGCGGCTCCAGGTGGGCGAGGTTGCCGGTGGCGGCGGCCATCAGGAGACCGGCCAGCGGCGTTTTGAGCCGGGCCAGGACGACCTGGGTCTCGGGGTCGCCGAACCGGGCGTTGAACTCGATCACGCGGACACCCCGGGAGGTGATCGCGAGACCGGCGTAGAGCAGACCGGAGAACGGCGTGCCGCGCCGCTGCATCTCGTCCACGGTCGGCTGCAGCACGGTCTGCAGCACCTCGTCGACCAGCTTCGGGTCGGCCCACGGCAGCGGGGAGTACGCGCCCATGCCGCCGGTGTTGGGGCCCTCGTCGCCGTCCAGCGCACGCTTGAAGTCCTGGGCGGGCTGGAGGGGGACGACCGTCTCGCCGTCGGTGACGGCGAACAGGGAGACCTCGGGGCCGTCGAGGTACTCCTCGATGACCACGCGCTCGCAGGCGGCGGCGTGCGCCCGGGCCGCTTCGATGTCGTCGGTGACGACGACACCCTTGCCGGCGGCGAGCCCGTCGTCCTTGACCACGTACGGCGGGCCGAAGGCGTCGAGTGCCGTCTCGGCCTCCTCCGGACTCGTGCAGACGTACGACCGGGCCGTGGGCACCTCGGCCACCGCCATGACGTCCTTCGCGAAGGCCTTGGAGCCTTCGAGCTGCGCGGCCCGGCCGGACGGGCCGAAGACGGGGATGCCCGCGTCGCGCACGGCGTCGGCGACACCGGCGACCAGCGGGGCCTCCGGGCCGACGACCACGAGCTCCGCCCCGAGGCGGGTGGCCAGCGCGGTGACGGCGGCACCGTCCAGGGCGTCGACCTGGTGCAGCTCGGCGACCTCGGCGATGCCGGCGTTGCCGGGGGCGCAGTGCAGCGCGGTGACGTCGGGGTCGTGGGACAGGGAGTGGCACAGGGCGTGTTCGCGGGCGCCGCTGCCGATGACGAGGACCTTCACGGGGGTCAGCCTAACGGGAGACACCGGCTTCCCCTTGTGCGGGCTTCCGAACGGAGGGGGAATCTTGAGCTGGAGGTTCCTCCAAGACGGGTACGTCTTCCCCGGAGTCGCGCGTTCGAGCTGGGCCAGGGCCTGTCGTTTCGATCAGGTCGCAGGGAAGCGACGGTGCTTCTCGACGCCGGTGAGCGGGGTCTGGTGCGTGTCTCTGCAAGGCGGAGGAGGGCGTCGACGCGATGGGGGTCCCCCTGCTCGAGCGAAGTCGAGAGCTTGGGGGAGTCGGCAACCGACGCCAACGCGGCAGAGGCGCGTGCCAGACCCCGCGTCCGCGGTCTGATCCAAACGACAGGCCCTAGTCGTTCGTGAACTCCTCGACCACCGTCGCTCCCAGCTCCCTCACGATCAGCTCCTGGCCGGAGAGGGCCGACTCGTCGAGGTCGGGGTCGTCGTCCTCGGGGGTGTCCTCCTCGACGGAGACGTGGCGCGACGGCGGGGCGGAAGGCTGAGGGGCGGAGGCGGCCGGCGCGGGGGCCGGGGTGGAGGCGGTGGCCGCAGCGGGGCCGCCCGACGCCTGGGTGGGGGTGGCCGGGGGAGCCGACGGGGACGGGGCGGTGCGCTGGGCCGTCGCCGTACCGCCGCCTGCGTCGTATCCGCCGCCACCGCCGGTGTGGTGGCCGCCACCGCTGCCGCCGAACCCGGAGGGCCCGCCCGGTGCCGGGGGTGCGGAGCCGCCCGAGGGGTCGACGATCGCCTCGATCTTCCACTGGACGTTGAACTGCTCGCCCAGCGCCTGCCGCAGCACGTCCTCGCTGCCGCTGCTCAGGAAGTTGTCCCGCGCGCCCGCGTTGACGAAGCCGAGCTGGAGGGTCGTGCCGTCGAAGCCGGTCACCTGGGCGTTCTGGCTGAGCAGGATCCAGGTGAAGCGCCTGCGGTTCTTGACCGCCTCCAGGATGTTCGGCCAGAGCATCCGGGGGTCGAGATGGCCGCCGCCCGTGGGGGCGGGGGCGGGAGCCGGGGTCGTCGGGGCCGAGGGGGCCGGGGGCCGGGCCGCCGGTGGGGTACTGGGGGCGGAGGTGCCGGCCGGTGCGGTGTTCGCCGGTGGGGTGCTCGACGCGGGCGCGCCCGGGGCGGCCGTGGGCCAGCCGCCGGGGCGACGGCCGCCGCTCCCCGCGGAGGCGGCGGTGGGCCAGGCGCCGGGGGAGGGCTGGGCCGGGGAGGGCTGGGCCGGTCCCCCTGCGGGGGCCGGGGCGGAGGCGGCCTGCGTTTCGGCGGGGGCGCCGGGTCCGCCCTGGGGACCGGGGGCAGGGGCATGCCCCGGGGACGCGGCCGGTGCCGCCGGCGGCGCGCTCTGGTCCGGGGACGACTGCGGCGCACCCTGGCCCGCCGCCGGAGGGAGGGAGCCGGCCGCGGCCGCCGGATGGCCGCCACTGCCACCGCTACCGCCGCCGGTCGCAGCGCCGCCGTTGCCCGGTGCTCCGGACGCCCGGACGGCCGCACGGGCCGCGGCCGGGCCACCACCCGCCGGCACCGGACCGCCGCCACCCGCCTGGACCGGCGCGGCAGCCGCTCCCCCGTGGCTCTCCGGCCCGGGTGCGTATCCCATGGCGGGCATGTCCGCGGGGCCCGCGGAGTAGTTCACGCCGCGCTCGATCCGGTCGAGGCGGGCCATCACGGAGCGCTCGTCGCCGTAGGCGGCGGGAAGCAGGACGCGGGCGCAGATCAGTTCGAGCTGGAGACGGGGCGAGTTGGCGCCGCGCATCTCGGTCAGCCCCTCGTTGACGAGGTCGGCGGCCCGGCTCAGCTCGGCGGGGCCGAAGGTGCCGGCCTGGGCCTGCATGCGCTCGATCACGTCGGCGGGGGCGTCGATCAGCCCCTTCTCCGCCGCGTCCGGGACGGCGGCGAGGATCACCAGGTCGCGCAGCCGCTCCAGGAGGTCGGCGACGAAGCGACGGGGGTCGTTCCCGCCTTCGATCACGCGGTCGACGACCTCGAAGGCCGCGGCTCCGTCACCGGTGGCGAAGGCCTCGACGACGGAGTCGAGGAGTGAGCTCTCGGTGTATCCGAGCAGGGCGGTGGCCATGACGTATGTCACACCGTCCGCCGCGGCGCCCGCGAGGAGCTGGTCCATCACGGACATGGAGTCACGCACGGACCCGCCGCCCGCCCGCACGACGAGCGGGAGCACGCCGTCCTCGACCGGGATGGTCTCCTTCTGGCAGACCTGCCCGAGGTACTCCCGGAGGGTGCCGGGGGGCACGAGCCGGAAGGGGTAGTGGTGGGTCCGCGACCGGATCGTCCCGATGACCTTCTCGGGCTCGGTGGTCGCGAAGATGAACTTGAGATGCTCCGGCGGCTCCTCGACGACCTTCAGCAGCGCGTTGAAGCCGGCCGACGTGACCATGTGGGCCTCGTCGATGATGTAGATCTTGTACCGGCTGCGGGCGGGCCCGAAGAAGGCCTTCTCGCGCAGGTCACGGGCATCGTCCACACCACCGTGGGAAGCGGCGTCGATCTCGATGACGTCGATGGAACCGGGGCCGTTGCGCGCGAGGTCCTGGCAGGACTGGCACTCACCGCAGGGTGTCGGCGTCGGCCCCTGCTCGCAGTTCAGGCAGCGGGCCAGGATGCGGGCACTGGTCGTCTTGCCACAGCCGCGCGGCCCGCTGAACAGGTACGCGTGGTTGACCCGGTTGTTCCGCAGCGCCTGCTGCAGCGGGTCGGTGACATGCTCCTGCCCGATGACCTCGGCGAAGGTCTCCGGGCGGTAGCGGCGGTACAGAGCGAGAGACGACACGCATACGAGGTTATAGGCGCCCAGTGACATCGGGCCCCGGCCCGGGGATCCGGCCCTGGGATCCGGCCCTGGGATCCGGCCCGGGAACGCAGACGCCCCCCACGCACCCGCCAGAGCCGACCTACCCTTGCTGCCTTCCGGCCCTGGGGGAGTTCAGTCAGATAGCGCCGCGTGAGGGGCTGCGCCAAGGCTACCTGATGTCGGGGGCGGGGAACGAGTTCGCGAGCACTCCTCTCGGTCATGTAATGTTTCCGGCGGAGGATTCGCCTAGAGGCCTAGGGCGCACGCTTGGAAAGCGTGTTGGGGGCAACCCCTCACGAGTTCGAATCTCGTATCCTCCGCCAGTGCCTCACCGGGCACGAAGTCGAAGGGCCCCACCGCTTGCGGTGGGGCCCTTCGACGTTGGCCCTCTCGGTTTCCGTCTCAGTTGCTTTCCGGGATCTCCCACGTCGCTTGGCCGACTGCTGCGCGGGCGGGCAGCCCCGGCACCGCCCGAAGCCAACACACGGCTGCTGCACCTCACAGCGGCGTGAAGGACGAACCGTCCGTCCAGGCCAGGCCACTGCTTGTGGAGCAGCAGCCGGTATGGGGGACAACACCAGGAGTATGGTCCCTTGTATGGCGACGACCAAGAAGGTGACGGTGACGATTCCCGCGGACCTCCTGGACGAGATCCGCGGGGAGGCGGCGGAACGGGGCCTGTCGGCGTACATCGCCGAGGCCCTGCGCTTCAAGCGCGACCGCGACCGGCTACAGGAACTGTCCGACTGGCTTCAGGAGGAACACGGCCCGCTCAGCGAGGAGGAGCGCACGGCAGCGTCCGAGGAGCTGGAGGATCTCGACGCCGAGCACGAGCGCCGCCGCGCCACTGGAAAGCACGACGCCGGAGAGACCGCGTGAAGAAGCGGGCCGGTGAGCACAGGCAGCGGCCACTGCGCGTCTTCGTACTCGACGGCGAAGCCCTGTCCCTGGCCGTACGCGGCGACCGGACGATGATCGCCTGGCTCGAGCTTGCGGCCCGAGGTGAGGCAGAGGTGGTGACGTCTCCGATGACCCTGGTCGAGGCATACGACGGCAGAACCACCGAGCAGCGCTGGGACTGGGTCCTCTCCCGGCTCGAAGTCGCCGATATCGGGAGGGACGAGGCCCGACAGGCCCGCCGACTCCTGGCCCACGCCAAGCTGCACGTCCACAAGTACGCGATCGACGCGGTGCTCGCCGTCATCGCACGACAGCGGAAGGGGCAAGTCACCGTCTTCACCTCGGACGTGGACGACCTGGAACAGCTGCTTCCGGCCTCGATCGTCGTCAAGAAGGTGTGACCCGGCGCTCCGGTCTCGGTCCCGGTCTCAGTCACCCCCGTCCGGCGCCGTACGAAGCCACCCTGGCCGACCGGCTGCTCAAGGCCCCGCCCATCGCGCCGGAAGCCGACCCGTTCGGCAGCGGGGTGCCTTTCGCGACGGACTCCGAGGAGATCGTCGCCGGGTACGCGAAGCACCTGTCGTACTGCGATGTCCGCCAGGTCGCCCATGCCATCGACACCGGTGCGGCCATCACGGTCGAGTACATCGCCACCTCGGGCAACCGGACCGTACGCACCCTCAGCGACCTGGGACTCGACCCGCCCTACCTCGACGCCAGGTGCCATCTGCGCGAAGCGGAACGCGTCTTCACTCTCTCCGGCATCCATGGCGTGCTGCCCGCGTAGGACTCGGGGGCCGGGCCGGTGCCCGGATGCCCGGTGTGCCACCTCGCGGGGCACCTCGCGAGACGGAACGGCAACGTGGTCGTAGTGGCCCGGGCCGCAGGTGCGTTCAAGGGGCTGGATGACCTTGCGCGGGTTGTCGTAGGGGCCTGAGAAGGGGAACGGCTTGCCCTCCCTGCCGGATCCGGACCGCGGGCGGAGGCGACCGCGTCGTACACGAGCGCCTGCGCCTGCGCCTGCTCCATGCCGGTCGGCGAGGGCCGGGGGCCGAAGGCCGAGTAGTAAGAGCGCGCGGGCGGCGCGGCCGATGGAGCGGGCCGTGCGCAGGGTCCTGGCCGGCCTGAGCAGCCGGAGAGCGCCGGCTCCCGGACGCCGGCCCGGGCTCCGAGTCCGGGGCCGGCCGATGCCCGGCGGCTTCTCCCGGCGCAGGTCCTGGGGCCCTTCCCTCCTGTCCGGGGAGCCGCGGTCCGGGGCCGGGACGGAGCAGGGACCGGATCGGGAACGGCGAAGCCCATGGTGGTTCCCGACCGAGTAACCGACCCGAGAGGGCAGCACCGTGATCTCCACCCTTGCTCCGCCTCCCGCGGACGCGTACGCCGGCCTCCGGACCAGTCTCGACCGGCTCAAGGCGGAAGGCATCTACCGCGACTTCGTCGCCTGCTCCTACCTCGCGGAGGACCGGGGGCACGCTCTGCACCAGGGGCGCCGGATCCAGGTGTGGTGCACCAACGACTACCTGGGCATGAGCCAGCACCCTGACGTGATGCAGGCCCAGATCACCTCCGTCCTGCGGCACGGCACGGGCAACGGCGGTTCCCGCAACATCGCGGGGACCAGCGAGGCGCATGTGGAGCTGGAGGCGCTGCTCGCCGTCTGGCACGCGAAGGAGCGGGCGCTGATCTTCACGAGTGGCTACGTGGCCAACGTGGAGACGCTGACCACGCTGCTGCGTGCCGAGCCGGAGACCATGGTCTTCTCGGACGCGCTCAACCATCGTTCGCTGATCGAGGGCGTGCGGATCTCGGGCAACGACAAGTACGTCTTCGCCCACAACGACCTGGTGGACCTGGAACTGGCCCTCGCGGCACAGCCCTTGGAGCGCCCGAAGCTGATCGTCTTCGAGTCGGTGTACTCGATGGACGGCGACATCGCGCCCATCCGCGAGATATGCGACCTGGCCGAGCGCTACAACGCGCAGACCTACCTGGACGAGACCCACGCGATCGGGGTCTCCGGACCCACCGGAGCAGGCATCTGCGAGGCGATCGGCGAGAGCCGGGCCACCTTCGTACAGGGCGTATTCGGCAAGGCCGTGGGCACCACCGGCGGGTACGTGGCCGGTCCCGACGTCCCGCTGGACTACGTACGGTCCCACGCACCGGGATTCATCTTCACCACGACCATCCCGCGGGCCTCGCTGGACGCCACCCTGGCGAGCATCTCCGTGATCCGGAGCGCCGAGGGTGCCCGGATGCGGGAGGAACTGCACGCCAACGCCGACCTGATGCGCAGTCGGCTCACCGAGGCGGGCATCACCCACGTCCCCGCGCCCAGCCACCTCATCCCGGTACTGGTGCCGGGCGGGGACCGCGTCAAGCGCATCTCCCGCCGGCTGCTCGACGAGTTCTCCGTCTACGTGCAGCCCATCAACTTCCCGTCGGTGGCCAAGGGCAGCGAGCGCTTCCGGGTGACCGTCGCCCCCTTCCGCACGGGACAGCAGATCGACCGGTTCGTCGAGGCGCTAGCGCAGTGCCTGGCGGACGACCCCAGCTGACCGACTTCCCCAGCCAGCACGAGGAGACGCAACCAACATGACCGTGACCATGACGGACACCGACATCCGGATCAACGACCTCACGCCCTTCATCGGCGCCGAGATGACCGGTGTGACGTACGAGGACCTTCAGGACCCCGTGCTCTGGGACAAGGTGACCACGCTGCTGCACGAGCGGGAGCTGGTCGTCGTCCGCTCCCTGGACATCACCCCGGAGCAGCAGATCGAGCTGGCGAGCCGTATCGGCCGGCCCATCCCCTTCCTGATGGCGAAGTACCGCCACCCGGACCACGAGGAGATCATGATCTCCTCCAACGCCAAGAAGAACAACATGGCGATCGGCGTCGCGCGGGTCGGCAACTTCTGGCACCAGGACTCCTCCTACCAGCAGGCGGCGCCGCCCTACACGATGCTGCACGGCATCGATGTCCCGGGCACCAGCGGCCACACCCTCTACGCCAACGCGGCCGATGTCTACGACCGCCTGCCCGAGGAGTGGAAGGAGAAGGTCGAGGGCCGCATGGCGGTGCACACCGTCTCCAAGCGCCAGCGGATCTCCGCCGAGCACGCCGGGCTGTCCATCGCGGAGTTCAAGGCGCTGGTGGAGGAGCAGCACCCGCCCGTCCAGCACCCGCTGATCAAGACGGACCCCACCACCGGCCGTCGCTACGTGTACGGCGCGCCGGAGTACATGGAGCGCGTGATCGGCTTCGACGCGAACGAGAACGAGGAGTTCTTCGCGCTGCTCGACCGGCTGATCCGGGATCCCGCACGGGTCTACGAGCACCGGTGGACCCCGCGTGACCTGGTGATCTGGAAGTGCGAACTCACCTACCACGCGGCCACCCCGGTGGAGCCCGGTGTCGACCGCACGGTGCACCGCGTGAGCATCGAGGCGAGGGAACCGTGGGCGGCATAGTCGACTTCGACGTCTGCTTCCCGTCCGCGACGGCGGACATCCGGGACATGCATCAGGTCTCGGGCGTGCCCGTCGCGGACCTCGCGGCCATCACCCACACCGACTCGTTCCCGGTCCTCGCGGACGGCGAGACGGCGTCGGGGCTGGCTTCGAGGGCGGCCTCCCGGCTGCTGGAGCGGCTCGGGACCGACCGCTCGGCCATCCGCGAGGTGATCTACGCGGGATCCGGCGAGTGGGACACCCCGTTCTGGTCGCCGGCCGCCAAGGTGGCCGACGAACTGGGCATCAGGAACGCGCACTGCTACGAGCTCACGAACTTCTGCAACGCCGGCCTGACCGCGATCCGCCTGGCGGCCGAGTCCGCCGCGACCGGGCCGGGCGCGTACACGCTGGTTCTCCTCGGCGACCGCCTGAGCAGGATGGTGGACTACGGTGACCCGGATTCCAAGGCCCTCTTCAATTTCGGTGATGCGGGCGCGGCGGTACTGCTGGCGAGTGACGGTTGCGCTTTCCGGGTCCTCCACTCGGTCATGCGCACCGACCCCAGCTGGTCCGACTACTACCGGGGCGAATGGCGTGGCGGCCGGGTCGTCATCCGGCGGGGCGCGCACCGGCGAGGCCTCGCCGCCGCCTACGTGGAGAACTTCACCCGTCTTGTCCGCGAGACGCTGACGGCCACCGGACGGGACATCGGCGACGTCGCCTGGTTCCTGATCAACCAAGGTGACATGGGGATGCACGAGCGCCTGCTGAAGACCCTCGGCATCCCCGCCGAACGCAGCGTTTTCAACTACGGAAGGCTCGGCCACATGGGCGGAGCCGACACCCTGATCGCCCTGGACGACCTCTTGGAGGAGAAGAAGCTCCGCGAGGGGGACCTGGTCCTGCTGGCCACCAGCGCCATGGGATTCAGCTGGGGCGTCACAGCCTTGGAGTACTCCGGATGAAGATTCTCGTGATCCACCAGGTGCCCTACCGCAAGATCTCCTACCACCTCGGAATCGACCACGACCTGCACGACGTCACCTACATCGGCCGGCCCATGTCGCTGCGGCAGATCCCCGGCGACCTGCGCTGTTCACGGATTCCGCTCGACGAGGACGACGACCTTGCCTCCGGTGTGACGGCCCGGGTCCAGCCGTCCGACGGCTACGACAAGGTGCTGTCCCTGTCGGAGTTCGGGATCCTGGAGGCGGTGGACATCCGCCGTCACCTGGGGCTGCCCGGCCCGTCGGCGGCCCGGATCGAACTGGTCCGGGACAAGGTCCGGATGAAGGAGGCCCTGGCGGGCTCGGGGATCCGCCACCCCCGCTTCGTGAGCGCGCCTCCCGCCTGCGGGCCTCTGCCGTGGAGCGGGAAGACCGTGCTCAAGCCCCGCTCGGGGGCCTCCAGCGAGGGCGTCATGGTGCTGGACACCGCCCGCGAGGCCCTCTGCGCCTACCGCAAGCTGCCCGACCCGGGAAGCTACCAGCTCGAGGAGCACATCGAGGGCGACATCCTGCACATCGACGGGCTGATGCAGGACGGCAGATTCCTGGAGCTGGCCACGAGCCGGTACATCAACAAGCCGGTGGAGTTCGCCGGCGGCCTGCCCCTCGGCTCGCACCAGATACCCCTGACCGAGGCTCACCGTGACCTCGCGCGGGAGGTGTCGATCGCCCTCGGTATCGAGGACGGCTGCGTCCACCTGGAGGCGTTCCACACGGCCGACGACGAGCTGGTGTTCCTGGAGGTCGCCAACCGGGTCGGCGGGGCCGGTGTGGTCACCGCCCATGAGCGGCGTTACGGCGTCCACCTGCCGTCCCATGAGATCGCCGTACGGCTGGGCCTGGAGCGTCCGCCGACGGCCGAGCCCAGCGGCCGCTACCACGGCTGGCTGGCCTTCCCGGGCCACCATCTCCCCGCCGGAACCGCCGAGGTCGTCCTTCCCGCCGGCCTGGCCGACCACCCCTGCGTCGACCAGATGTACGTCCTGCCCGCCGACCGTCCGCTGCCCAGCCACATCACCTACCAGGAATGGGAGTGCCCGGTGTTCATCGAGGCCTCACACACCGACGCCGAGGAGCTGGGACGGTTCCTGCGTGCCTGTGCGGACGGCATCACCGTCGGCTCCGGGACCCGCGTGCCCGCCGTGCTGGGGAGCGCGGCATGACCCGCCACTACCCGACCGACCTCCTGCTGGCCGTGAGCCACGTCCAGCAGGACCTGGCCGTCGACGCCGCGTCCCCGGTGGCCCGGCTCCTGAAGGAGGCCGACCTCCTCGAACTCGGCTGCCTGCTGGACGGCGACGCGATGGCCCAAGCCCTCGACGAGGCGCTCGGCGGTCTGAGCCAGTTCCCCTGGCGTCCGCTCGTCGACACCGGTGACGTCTGGGAACAGGCGCCGGTGGGCCGCGTCGTCCTCGACGACGACAGGGCCGGCAACACGCTCCGGGGGCTGCTGCTGTCCTGGGCGACGGGCAACTCGGTCACCGTCCGTACCTCCCGCCCCGCTCTGTGGCGCGCTCTGTTCGAGGTGCTGCGCGAGCCCGGTTTCCCGCTGCCCCCGGCCGAGGTGGCGGCGCCCGGCGCCGACGTGAAGGGCGTCGTGGTCGCGGTTCCCGACCTGGTGGTGCTCTCCGGCGACTCGGTGATTCCTTCGGGGGAGCTGTTCGCACGGTCCGGGCGTCCAGGAGTGCCCTCGGTCCGCATCCGGCTCACACCCGGGCAGGACGGCCCGCAGGCGCCCATCGCGGACGTCGACTGCCGCGCGGCCTGGTTCCGGGAGCTGTTCACCTGCGTCTACCTGGCCGGCACCTCGCTGGACGCCGCACGCCGCGCCGACCCCGACGGGGCGTCACGCATGGACGCCCGCATCCGCTACCTCGTCGGGATGGCCCGCCGGACGCCCCACTACCGCGACCTGCCGCAGATCGACAGGGTCGCCGACCTGGGCCGGCTGCCCGTACTGGAGAAGGCGACGCTGGAGGAGAAGTCGCTGCCCCGCAGCCGGGACATGTCCAGCGGCGCGCTTCCCAGCGGGGAGGTGCTGCGCAGCGGGGCCACCAGCGGGGAGCCGCGGTACATCGTGTACTCGCGGACCGACTGGGAGAACATGGTCCGCGAGGCGATCCCGCTGTTGCGGGCGCTGGGCATCCACAACGGGGACCGGGTCCTCAACGCGCTGGTCGGAGGAAGCCTGTACGGCGGCCTCATGACGACGGCCAGCGAGCTGACCCGGATGCCGGTGGAGGCGTTCTCCGCCGGCCAGCAGGTCACCGCCGACATGATGCTGATGCTGGTCCGCAACTTCTCGGTGAACGTCCTGCTGGGCCAGCCCGCCGTGGTCCTGCCCCTGCTCCGGGAGGCCCGGCGGCGGGATCCCGGTCTGCGGCTGGAGAAGGTCGTCTACGGCGGCACCCCGATGACCGAGTCCGACAAGCGGTGGCTGCGCGAGGAACTCGGCACGCGGTCCATCACGAGCATCCTGGCGGCCAACGACGGGGCGCAGATCGGGTACCAGTGCGAGCGGCTCGGCGGCACGCTGCACCACGTCAACGACGACTACAACCTCGTCGAGGTGGTCGACGAGGACGGCACGCCCCTGCCGGACGGCGAGACCGGGCACCTGCTGATCACGGCGATGCAGAAGTTCGAGGGTCCCCTGATCCGCTACCGCATCGGCGACATGGGCAGGGTGACCGTGCGTGACTGCCCCTGCGGGGTGTCCGGCCGGGTGCTGGAGTATCTCGGACGCAGCGACGGACTCCTCAAGTTCAAGTCGGCGACGGTGCACTACGGCGACATCCTCGCCGCGCTGGAGGAGTTCCGGGTGTCCCAGCTCCAGGCGGAGCTGATGACCCGGGAGGGCACCGAGACGCTGGTGCTGCGCACCGAGTCGCGCGAGGAGCTGGATCCGGCCGTCCTGCGGGCCGCCCTCGCCGACACCTTCCCGGCGCTGAGCGACGCTCACCTGTACGACGACGAACTACGGATGTTCGAACTCGTGGTCGAGTGCCGTCCCGAGGGGGCGCTGGAGCGGAATCCGGTCAGCGGCAAGATCCGGACCGTGATCGACCGCCGGCTGAGCTGACGGCTCCGCCGCCACGGCACCCGTCGTCCTCCCCTCCTCTTCCTCTCCTCCTCCCTCCCTCCTTCCGCATCTTCCTGGAGCCCCGTGATGTCACAGACGGCACGATTCGTCCAGCAGGTGAGTCGCCCCTGCGGTCGGCCCACCGGCGCCGAGTTCCTCTTCACCGAGGAGCCGGTGCCGGTCCCGGAGCCCGGCACCGCACTGGTGGAGAACGTCCTGCTCTCCGTCGACCCGTACATGCGGGAGAACATGGACGGCGGCTGGGAGCTGTCCACCCCGTTGGAGGGCCGGTCCATCGGCCGGGTGACCGACTCCAGGACCGACGGCCTGGCCGAAGGCGACCTCGTCTTCCACCGCCAGGGCTGGCGCACCCACGCCGTCGTACGGCCGGAGGACGTGCGCGTCCTGCCGCGGACTGCCGGTGTACCGCCCGAGGCCTACCTGGGCATTCTCGGCGGCACCGGCCTCACCGCCTACGTCGCTCTCACCCGCATCGCCAAGCTCGTCCCCGGCGAGACGGTGTACATCTCCGCGGCCGCGGGGGGCGTGGGCAGCGCGGCCGGGCAACTGGCGCGGCTGATGGGGGCGGGCCGAGTGATCGGCAGCGCCGGCTCCCCGGCCAAGGTCCGCTTCCTCACCGAAGAACTGGGCTTCGACGCCGCGTTCGACCACCGCGACGGCCGGCTCGCCGAGCAGCTGGCGAAGGCGGCGCCCGACGGCATCGACGTGTACGTCGACAACGTGGGCGGCGAGCACCTGGAGGCCGCGATCGGGGCGATGCGCGATTTCGGGCGGATCGCCTGGTGCGGTGCGATCGCCCAGTACGACGCGACCGAGCCGCCGGCCGCACCGCGCAACCTGTTCGACGTCGTCGAGAAGAGCATCCGGCTCGAGGGCTTCCTCGTCCGCGACCACCGGGACGCGCAGGACCAGTTGGAGCGACTGCTGGTACCGGCCCTCGCCTCCGGCGCGGTCACGGACCGGCATACGGTCACCGAGGGGTTCGACCGGATCGTCGACGCCTTCCTGGGGATGCTCGACGGCGGGAACACCGGCAAGGCGACGGTCCGGGTGGTGACACCGTGATTCTGCGGGACACCACAGCGCGCACCATGCTCGGCTCGATGCTCGTGTCGAGCATCGGCATGGGCCTGTACACACTGGCGCTGGGGCAGACGCTGTTCCAGCGAACCGGGGACGCCCAGGCGTTCGCCATGATCTTCGCCCTCCAGGGCCTGGGGGCGGTGGCGGTACTCCCCTTCTCCGGGCCGCTGGTCGACGCCTTCGACTCCAGGACCGTCTACGTGCTCTGCAGTCTCATGCGGGCCGTGACCGTGGGCGTCATCGTCGTCGCCCTCTCCGTGGGCGATGGTGGGGTGGTGGCCGTCGTGGGCACGGCCGCCGTGTTCCTGGCGGTCTTCGACAACGTGCAGCGCACCGCCTTCTTCAAGTTCACCGCGCACCACATCGCCGGAGACCGCGCCGTGGCCTTCAACAGCCTGATCGGCATCGCGATCCAGGCCGGCAGCCTGATCGGCATGGCGGCGCTCGGCCTGGTCCTGATGGTCGGCACGGCCACCCAGGCCCTGCTGGTCGATGTGCTGGTCTCCCTGGTGGCCGCCCTGGTGGTCTCGCGGTTGCGGGCGCCGCGCCAGGAGTCGGTGGGGCGGCTGCGGAACGCCACCCTGCGGTCGGCTCTGCCGGACATGCTGCGGGACTGGGCGGGTCTGTTCCGCCGGCACCGCCATGAGGTGGTGGTGTTCGGGATGGTCCTGATGTGCGCAGGTGACTTCGTGTACTCCTACAGCCTGTCCACCCTGGTGGTCCCGCTCGTCGACGCCTGGCACGGCGGGCAGCCGTGGGCGGTGTCGGCCCTGGAGGGAACCCTGGGCGCCGGGATGATCGTGGCGACCTTCTTCACCCGCTGGACGGTCCGCCTGGCGCTGCTGCCGGTCTGGGTGTCGCTGCAGGCGGTGATCGCCGCGGGGCTCGCCTTCACCACCACACCGGCCCTGCACTACGCCGGCTTCTTCCTGGCCGGCTTCGCCAACCTGAACGGCATCACCCTCCTCCTGACCCTCCTGCAGCAGCAGGCCGGTCCGCTGGACAAGGCGAAGATGGCATCGCTGCGCCTGCTGGCGATCGGGCTGGGCACCGCCGCCCTGATGCCGGTGCTGGGGCTGGCCGCCCGGCAGTCCCTCCACGCCGCCTTCCTCGCCGTCGCCGCCCTGCTGGTGCCGTTCGCGGCATGCGGTCTCTGGGCCGCGCTCCGCTTCCGCCCCCGGACCGCCGACGGGGCGAAGGCCGAGGACGAGGCCGAGCCGCAGCTGACCCCAGCCTGACCGCCCGCCCGTTCCGCCGCGCCCTCGCCCTCCTCTGCCCAAGCCTTCAGGAGACGCCATGCTCTCGTTCCAGCCGACCTCGCACCTGGAGACGGTCACCTCCCCACCGCTGCTCTTCGCCGACCGGACGCACCAGATGGTGCCCTCCGAGACCAGGGCGCTCTTCTCGATGGCCGCCCGGAAGGACGTCGTCTCCCTCGCCGGAGGGATGCCCAGCCCCGACGCCCTGCCCGCGGAGGCCCTGCGCGTGGTGCTCCAGGAGGTGCTCGCCGCCGAAGGGCCGAGTGTCCTGCAGTACGGCTCCGCGCAGGGGGACCCGGTGCTGCGCGAGCAGATGTGTGAGGTCATGGCGGCCGAGGGCATCGAGGCGCTGCCGGACGAGGTCCTGGTCACGGTGGGTTCGCAGCAGGCGCTCGACCTGGTGACCCGCGTCTTCGTGAATCCGGGCGACAGCGTGGTGACCGAGGGCCCCACCTACGTCACCGCGCTCAGCACCTTCGCCGCCCACCAGGCCCGGATCGTCGAGGTCGCCATGGACCGGAACGGCGTGGTCCCCCAGGCGCTGGCCGACACCTTCGCCCTGCTCGCCGCCGAGGGGCGGCCGGCCAAGTTCTACTACACGGTGCCGACCTTTCAGAATCCCACCGGCCGGGTGCTCGGCGCGGACCGTCGGAAGGAGGTGCTCGACATCTGCCGGCGTGCCGGCGTCCTGGTCGTCGAGGACAACCCGTACGGGCTGCTGCACTTCGGCGCACAGCCACACCGGGCACTGTGCGCCGACGCCCCCGAGGGGGTGGTCTACCTGGGCTCGTTCTCCAAGACCCTGGCGCCCGGCCTGCGCGTGGGCTGGGTCCGTGCTCCGCGCACCGTCACCGGCAAGCTGGTCCTCGCAGCGGAGAGCGCGATGCTCTCCCACTCGAGACTCACCCAGCGGGCGGTGAGCCGGTTTCTGAGCACCACGTCCTGGCAGGGGCACCTCGCCGGCGCCAGGAGCCTGTACCGCGATCGCCGCGACGCCATGCTCGCCGAGCTGGCCGCCACCATGCCGGACGGCGTGTCGTGGACGGTGCCCGCCGGGGGGTTCTTCGTCTGGCTGACCCTGCCGGGCGGACTGGACGCGCGGGCGATGATGCCCCGCGCGGTCGAGGGCGGGGTGGCCTACGTGCCGGGCACCGGGTTCCACACCCGGGGCGGTGAGCGCAACCTGCGGCTCTCCTACTCCTACCCCTCCGTGAGCCAGGTCAGGGAAGGCGTCCGGCGGCTGTCGGACGTGATCCGTGCCGAGTCGGCCGGCGGCGGCGCGGCCCGCCTGCGGGAAGCGGTGGCGCGATGACCGGCCGCCCCACCGACGGTCTGCTGGACGACGCGCGAGGCATCCAGGACGACCTGGTCCGGCTGAGGCGCACCCTGCACGCCCGGCCCGAGGTGGGACTGGACCTGCCGCACACCCAGGAGGCGGTGCTCCGGGGCCTGGACGGGCTGGGGCTGGAGATCACCACCGGGCGGCGGCTCAGCTCCGTGACCGCGGTGGTGCGCGGTGCCCGGCCCGGACCGACCGTGCTGCTGCGCGGCGACATGGACGCCCTGCCGGTGGCCGAGCGCACCGGACTGGACTTCGCCTCGGACAACGGGGCCATGCACGCCTGTGGACACGACCTGCACACCGCGATGCTGGTCGGTGCCGCCCGGCTGCTCGCCTTCCACCGGAACCGCCTGGCCGGCGACGTCGTCCTGATGTTCCAGCCCGGCGAGGAGGGGTACGACGGGGCGCGCCACATGCTGGAGGAGGGCGTCCTGGACGTGTCGGGGGCCCGGCCGGTGGCCGCCTACGCCTTGCACGTCACCGCTTCCGGGCGGCCGTCCGGCCGGTTCAGCGCCAGGGGCGGCCCGACCATGGCCGCTGTCGACAACCTGTCCGTCACGGTGCGCGGGGCCGGCGGGCACGGGGCGATGCCCCACACGGCGAAGGACCCGGTACCGGTGGCCTGCGAGATGATCGTCGCGATGCAGACGCGGGTCACCCGCGCCTTCGACGTCTTCGACCCCGTCGTGGTGACGACCGGTTCCTTCCACGCCGGCACCCAGAACAACATCATCCCGGACACCGCGGTCTTCGAGACCACGGTCCGCACGTTCTCCCCCGAGGCCCGGGCCCGCGCCGAGCGGAGCCTGGCCGAGGTGTGCCGCGGCGTGGCGGCCGCGCACGGGGTCGAGGCGGAGGTGCGGTGGCGTCCCCTGTATCCGGTGACCGTCAACGACCCGGGCGAGGTGGACACCGTCGCCCGTGCCGTCGCCGAGCTGTTCGGCGAGGA
The DNA here is from genome assembly GCF_042803315.1 of Streptomyces sp. NPDC057424. Taxonomy (NCBI): domain Bacteria; kingdom Bacillati; phylum Actinomycetota; class Actinomycetes; order Kitasatosporales; family Streptomycetaceae; genus Streptomyces; species Streptomyces sp. NPDC057424. The sequence goes on along the minus strand of NZ_JBHVCP010000009.1, from coordinate 68,218 downwards.
CGGCTACGAGACCCTGCCCCGGCCGATGACCGGCTCCGAGGACTTCTCCCGGGTCGTCGACGAGGTACCCGGAGCGATGGTCTTCCTCGGCGCCACGCCTCCGGGAGCCGACCCCGGGACGGCACCCGACAACCACTCCCCGCTCGCCGACTTCGACGAGTCCGTGCTCGGCGCGGGCGCCGCCGTCTACGCGGCGCTCGCCGTCGGCCGCCTGCACGCCACCCCGACGCCCCCGATCCGTCCGGCGAGGCCGGACGACGAATGAGACGGTCATGATGCGCAAGCCCTGCAGAGTCCTGTTGCTGACCCCCGACGCCGGGCTGGTCCGTGCCGTCTCGGACACCGGGCTGGAGGCCTGGACGCTCCGCGGCGCCGGAACGGCCACCGCCTCCGGCGGCCAGGGCGACGTCCCGCCGGAGCGGACGCTGACCGACGAGGACCCGGCGCGGACGCTGCGGGACATGGCCGCGGACGTCCGCCCCGGCCACGGCATCGACTTCGTCCTGTGCGGTGGCGACGCCGAACCGGCCCTGCTCGACGTCCTGCGGGAACTCGGCCCGTCGCCGGCGCGGACGGGAGCGTGGCCGCCGGACAAGGCCGAGCTGCGGCGGCTCCTCGGCGAGGGCCCCGCGCCGCGCCCCGCTGCCGCCGACGACGACCCCGCGCCGGTCTGCCACGTCGACACCGTGTCGATCGGTGGCATGCACCTCCTGCTGGACATCGACTGGCCGGACTCCCGCGCGCGGTTCCGGGAGGCGGAGTGGGGGGACGTGCGGGAGACCGTCCGCGGCGCACTCGACCTGATCGGGCACGAATCGGGAGGAATGCGCACGAGCGTGGCACTCACTCCCACGGGTCCGCGCCCGGTGGAGATGGTGGGAACGCCGTTCCTGGTCGCTTCCCTGGGAGCGGGAACGACGCGGTAACGCCTCAGGAACGGCTCCGGGCACCTTGGGATTCATCGAGGGCGGGCCGGAACCCCGGACCGCCCACCCTGTCCCACAGACCTCCACAGGAGCGGAAAATGAGCGAGAACCCGAGCAGCCGCCCGGTCCGGACCGCACGCGACGTCGCCGGCGTGATCGTGGCCCTCATGATGACCGGGCTGGCGCTCACGGTGGTCACCGGGCACGACGTGCCGGAGCGCGGCGCCGCGGACGCCACGGTGGTGCTGGCCAACAACGCCGGTCCCGCCGCGCCTCCCGTCAGCCCCTGACCCGCCGGCCGGTGCCGGCCGGCGTCCGCCGCGGGCCTCCCGGCTCAGGCGGAGACGGTCCTCGGACTCCGGACACCCATGAACCTGTGGAGACGGGCCGCCTCGGCGCGGTGCCGCTCCGCGGTCTCCCTGTCGCCGAGGGCGTCCAGGGCACGCGCGAGACCGGTCAGCGCGGCCGCCTCCTCCGAGCGGAAGCCCATGTCCACGGCGGCCCGGTGAGCGTGGCGGTGCAGGTCAAGGGCCGACTCGTAGGCGCCCAGGGCGGACCGCAGATGGCCGATGATGTTCTCCACCTCCACGAGCCTGACGGGCGTCGCCCCTGTGCGAGCCAGCTCCAGCGCACGCACCGCGAAGCCCTCGGCCTGGGCGGTCCTCCCCCGCGCGTACGCCACCCGGGCGGACAGCGCCAGCACCAGGCCGACGTCTCCCGGAGCCGTTCGCGTCTCGCTCAGCCGCCGCGCCTCCGCCAGGTTCTCGTCGGCCTCCTCCAGTTCCCCGGAACCCACCTGGGCGAAGGCCAGGTCAGTCAGCGACATGACCAGGTTCCCGTGGTAACCGATGGCGCGGCTGATCTCCAGGGACCTGCGGGCCGTCTCGGCGGCCTCGGCGTACCGGCCCCACTTCTCGTACAGCGTGCTCAGCGTGGACAGTCCCTCCGCCTCGGCGCGGCTGGCGCCCAGCTTGGCCGACCGGGCGACGGCTTCGCCCAGCAGGGTCAGCGCCTCCTCGTACCGGCCGAGCATCGAGGCGAGGAGGCCGATGGTCGCCTCGCTGTGGGCCTGTATGTGCCGGTCCCCCAGGGACACGGCGACTTCCCTGGCCTCCTGCGCGGCCTCCAGGCCGCTTTCGAACCGGCCCATCTTCCAGCAGGCCACCCCGAGGTTGGACAGGGTGACGCAGAGCAGCTGGGGATCGTCCAGTTCGCGGACGGCGGCCAGCGCCGTCCGGCCGACGTTCCACAGGTCTTCGTACTGTCCGCGCGCGTTCAGGTGGAAACTGAGGTTGCGGGTGAGGCAGACGGTGTGGCGGCGCAGACCGTGCAGTTCCGCCAGGGAGACGGCTGCCAGCAGCCCGCTGTGCTCACGGTCGAACCAGGCCCGGGCCGCCTCGGCGTCCGGCCAGGGAGGCAGGCTGCCCTCGTAGGCCGGTATGCCGGTGCGGCGCTGCTCGCGGCCGGGGAAGAGGATCCGGCAGGCGACGTCCGTCGCCGTGAGGTAGTAGCCGAGCAGCCGCTCCACGGCTGCCGCGTCGTGCTCCGCCGTCGTGGGCCCGAACAGGCTCCGGGCGAAGGTGCGCACCAGGTCGTGCAGGGTGTAGATGCCGACCCTCGGCTGCTGCACCAGCCGCATGTCCAGCAGGATCTCCAGGGTCGACTCGGCGTCGTGGACGTCGGTACCGAGCAGGGCGGCCGTCGAGTGGACGTCGATGCCGGTGCTCGGGTGGAGCCCGAGGGTGCGGAAGGCGGCGCGCTGCCGCACGTTCAGCGCCATGTAGGACAGGTGCAGCGTCGCGGCGACGCTGCGCTGCGGCGAGCGCAGTTCGTCGAGCCTGCGGGTCTCGTCGCGGAGCCGTTCGGCGAGGTAGCGCAGGGTCCACGAGGAACGGTTGCGCAGCCTGGCGGTGGCGATGCGCAGGGCAAGGGGCAGGTGTCCGCAGAGCTCGGCCAGCTCGGCCGCCGACTCGGGCTCGGCCTCGACCCGGTCCGCGCCGAGGGTCGCCGCGACCAGGGCGGCGCTGTCCTGAGGCGTCATGAGCCCGACGGATACCCAGCTGACGCCGTCGAGGTCCAGCAGCCGGGAGCGGCTCGTGATCAGGACCAGGCAGCCCGGGGATGCGGTGAGCACGGGGGTCACCTGGTCGGCGTGGGCCGCGTTGTCCAGGAGCAGCAGCAGGCGGCGGCCGGCGACGGTGGCCCGCCACAGGTTGGCCCTGGCCTCCGTGTCGCTGGGGATACGGTCGTCGCTGACGCCGAACGAGCGCAGCAGGTGGTCGAGCGCCGTGCCGGGCGGCACCGGCGGCTGCTCCCCCGGGGTGAACCCGCGGAGGTCCACGTAGAGTTGACCGTCGGGGAACCGGTCGGCGAGACGGTGGGCCGCCCACACCGCGAGTGACGTCTTCCCCGAACCGCCCATGCCGTCGACGGCCACGACCCGGCTGGCACGGTCGTCGGAGCCGTCCGCCGCGTCGACGTAGGCCAGCAGCTCGGCGAGTTCCTTGTTGCGGCCGGTGAAGTCGGGCAGCGGCTGGGGCAGGGTGCACACCCGGAGCGGCGGGGCCGGGAGCGACTCCTCGACGGCCGGCGGCTGCTGTTGCAGCAGCAGCCCGGGATCGTCGCGCAGGATGTCCTCGTAAAGCCTGGTCAGCGGGGGGCACGGGTCGACGCCGAGCTGATCGGCGAGGATTTCACGGACCCGGGCGTACTCGTGCAGCGCCTCGGCCTTCCGCCCGGTGCGGTACAGGGCGAGCATGAGGTGGCCGTGGAAGGTCTCGCGCAGCGGATGCTCGGAGACGACGGTCCGGAGGTCGGCCACCAGTTCACTGCTGAAGCCCAGGCCCAGGCGCAGGTCGAAGAGTTCCTCCATGGCCACCAGCCGGCGCTCCTCCAGCGCCCTGGCCGCCGACTCGATGACCGCGCCGCCCTGGCCGGAGAGGACCGCCCCGCGCCACAGCGAGAGCGCGGCCTCGAGTTCGGTGGTGGCCTCGCGCCGCCGGTCCTCGCGCAGGGCCTGCTCGGCGGCCCGTATCCGGTCGTTGAACTCCAGCAGGTCGAGCTGTGCCGCGGTCACGGTGACGCGGTAGCCGCTGCCCTCGGTCGAGATGACCGCGTCACCGGGTATGCGGCGCCGCAGCTCCGAGACGGCCTTGCGGACCTGGTGGAAGGCCGTCGCCGGCGGATCGTCCTCCCAGGCCGCCTCGACGAGGCGGGGCATGGGGACCACCCGGCCCGGCTCCAGGAGCAGGACGGACAGGACCCGCTCCTGGACCGCGCCGCCGAGCGAGAGCCTCGCCCCGCCGGCGGAAACCTCGAGCGGTCCGAGAATCCGGAAACGCAGCTGTCTTGCCTCGAACGTCGCTTCTCGTTCGGTGTCTTCTGTATGCATGTTTCGCCCCGTATGCGGACCACCAGGGCCCCCTCACAGGGCTCCGCGCAGTCCGATGATATTGGCTCATTGGTATGGACAGGGGTAAACCGGAACGGTGGTCTCAGGCATGCGGGTGTGAGGAGGACGTCTGGGTGCGACGTGGCCCGCGGAAGCGGAGCGACGACGGCCGGGCCGCCGGGGTGGACGGCATCACGCGCGCACGGCACCCTCGTCCGGCGCCGGCCGCACCGCACAGGAGTGCGCGATGCGCCGGACGCGGACGGATCCGTGCGCGCCGGACGCCTTCCGGGGCCGGGCGGGCAGTCCCCCCGGCGTGCCCTGCGGGCGTCCCTACCCGTTGCCGCGGGCCGCCGACCTCATCACCTCTTGGATCAGCAGGGAGTTCTCCCTGTCCGCACTGTCACCGAGCGCGAACCGGTTCCGGATGTACGCGTAGGCGAGGCCGTGGCGCGGACTCGCGAACGCCATGGCGCCGGCCGCGCCCCCGTGACCGAAGGCGTCCGGTCCCAGTGCCGTGTAGCGGTCGTCGAGGACCTGGAATCCCAGGGCGAAGCGGCTCTCGCCACCGCCCACCACGTCGATGCCCTCGGAGTGGATCCGGCTGAACGTCTCCATCGTGTCCGGGGTGAGCAGCGCCGGCCTGCCGTCCAGCCCTCCGATGACCGCCGCATAGGCTCCCGCCACACCCCGGGCGGAGGCCACTCCGCCCGCCGATCCCTGACCGAGGGCCCTGGTGCGGCGGAAGTTCGGGAAGACGGACAGGTCCGGCATGTACCTGGTGCTGAAGGCTGTCGCCAGCAGCTTCCCCACTTCTTGCGGGCTCTGCGCACTCTCCCCCGGCTCGGGGACGGCGGGCTGCACGGGCAGGTAGCGGGGCTCCAGCTCCTCGGGCAGCCCCAGGTAGAAGTCGACGCCGTACGGACGGCGGACGCGGTGCTCCCACCAGTCCTGCAGACTCCGGCCGGTGGCCCTGCGTACGACCTCTCCCGTGAGGGCGGCGATGACGAGCCCGTGGTAACCGAAGGCCGTACCGGGTGTCCAGTAGGGGGCCTGCGCCGCAAGGCGTTCGGCCATCAGCCGGTCGTCGGCCAGCTCCTCGATCGTGAAGACCTCGTCGACACCGATCACACCCGCCTGGTGGGCGAGCAGTTGACGCAGTGTGATCCGGTCCTTGCCGTACCGACCGAATTCCGGCCAGTACGCGGACACCGCGCGGTCCAGGTCGAGCACGCCGTCCTGGACGAGCATCGCCACGACGAGGTGTGCGGCCCCCTTGCTCACCGAGAACACGCCGGTCAGGGAGTCCCCGTCCACGGCGGGGCCGGCCCAGAGGTCCACCAGGCGGATCCCCTCGCGGTACACCGCGAGCTGCTGGCCGGTGGGTTGCGGCTGGTCCCGCACCACCTGCGCGAAGGCCTCACGCACGCCTTCGAATCCGGCATGCACGTGTCCGTGAACCGTCAGCTCGCCCTCGCCGGTCCCGTGGTCGCTCGTCAACATGCCTCTCCCTGTCGTTCCCGCTCGGGTGCGGTCACCCGTTTCTGCCCGGGCGGTCGCAGCGGCATGCCGGCGCCCCTGCGCGTGCGCACCGCCGGTCCCACCGGGTGGGGACGCAGCAGGTAGCCGGCCTGGAACCGGCTCTGGGCGCCCAACTCCTCCATCAGCTCCGCGATGTGGCGGCGGCAGGTGCGCACGGACATACCCAGACGCTTGGCGACGGAGGCGTCCGTCAGCCCCTCGCCGAGCAGACGGACGATGGCCTGACGGACGTCACCCGCGGCCTCCGCCCGGGCACGGGGGGCCACCACGCAGGGGGCCGCCGTCAGCCACAGCCGCTCGTACGTCTCCACGCTGAAGGCGACGACGTGCGGTTCGCGGACCACCACGGCGCCCAGCGGGTTGCCGGGCAGGGAGATGATCGCCGTCTCCGCGTCGAAGACCAGCAGCCGGACGAAGTGGTCGTCCAGGGTCCGCACCTGGGCGCCCAGTTCCAGCATGTGGTCGATGCTGGAGGAGGTGCCCGGGCTTAACGGGGCCGTGCGCTGGCAGAGGACGCGCATGCGGACGCCCTGGCCGAGCGCGTCCCGGTCCCTGGGCACCGCCTCCGCGAAGCTCCCCCCGGCGCGGCCGCCGCCCGGCTGGGCCGTGAGTATCTCGGTACGGGCCCGCGCCGTCAGGTCGGCGATGACGGCGCGGACCTGGGTGTGCTCCTCCAGGACCTCGAACCTGCTCTCCTTCTCCCGGGAGAACTGGCTCGACTGGAAGACGGGCAGGAAGCCCATGATCGACGCCCGCGCCTGTTCCGCGAGCGCGCGGCGGGTCCGGATGTCGCGGTCCAGGGGGCCGACGACGGAGGCCACGGCTTCCTCCGGCGCCACCGCCCGGAGTCCGTCGCCGGAATCACCGCGCAGCAGCCCGAGGGCCAGAAGTTCTCTCACCGCGTCATGGACGTCTGTGAGAGGAAGGCCGGTATTCACACTGATGGAATTGGCCGAAAATGCATTCCCCGAGGCGCATTGCAACGCATATTCATACACGGACTGAAGGATTGCTTGCGATGCTCTACCTTTGTCCGTATTGGTGACATTTCCCATCTTTCCCCCCTGTGCACTGCATGGCAGCAAGCTGCCATGCAGCTTGCTGAAACCATTCTGCCCGCTCATGTGTCTGCAAGCTCTGGAATGGTGATTCATCCCGCACACATTCCCGCAAGGCAGTGTCCACGACAGGCGGATGGACGACAACCAACGCACGGGGGAAGGCGATGCCATGAATGTTTCACAGTGAACGTTTCACGGCGAAACGATTCGCGTCGGCCGGCCGTCGAGGCCCCCACACCCTTCTTATGAGACGAGCGAACAGGTCGACCCATGATTCTGACCGGGAGCGAGATCGAGCGAGAACGGGCGAATGGTCGTATCACGATCGAGCCGTTCACGCCTGAGCAGGTAAACCCCAACAGCTACAACTTCCGCCTCGGCAAGACCCTGCGGGTCTACCAGGCCATGCCGCTGGACGCCCGGCGCACGAACGACTTCGAAGAGGTCGAGATCCCGGACGACGGGTACGTCGTGGAGCCCGGGCGGCTCTACCTGGCCCACACCATCGAGGTGCTGGGCAGCGAGCACTACGCGCCCACCTTCGCCGCACGCTCCTCGGTCGCCCGGCTCGGTCTCTTCATCAACCTCTCCGCCAGCCTGGGCGACATCGGTTACACCGGCCAGTGGACACTGCAGCTCTACAGCATGAACCGGGTCCGGGTGTATCCCGGCCTCAACATCGGCCAGATGATGTGGTGGCGCCCGCAGGGCGAGATCGTCCTCTACGACGGCAAGTACCAGGGGTCTGTCGGCCCCCGCTCCAGCGACATCCACGTCGACTTCGACAAGCAGTTCGCCCGCCAGCGCTTCCCCGGGCTGGGCGCGAGCTTCGACGCGAACGACGTGGGCCCCAAGTTCGCCCAACTCGCCGCCTCCAGCCACGACTTCCGCGTGCCGACCGCCTTCTGCGTGCCCGCGGGCGAGTTCTCCGACGCGCTCACCGCCGAGCAGAACGCCGCGCTCGCCGACGCCTTCGGCGACCTGAAGGCCACCGTCGGCGCCTTCTTCACCGACTCCGCGGCGAAGATCCAGAAGATCGGTGCCGAGGTCCGCGTCCCCGAGCAGGTCCGCGAGCTGTTGGCCGCCCGGCTGAACGAGGTGTTCCCGGACTCCGGAGACGAACCGACCGAACTGGCCGTTCGCTCCTCGGGCCTGGACGAGGACACCGAGGGCTCCAGCCTCGCCGGGATCCACCAGTCCATCCTCGGCGTGCGCGGCGTGGATGCCGTCATCGATGCCGTCGAGAGGTGCTGGCGCTCGTACTACGAGGCTCCGGCCGTCGCCGCCCGTATCCGGGCCGGCGACTTCTCTCCTGCACCGCGACTGGCCGTGATCGTCCAGAGGCTCGTACGCCCGACTGTCGCGGGTGTCGCGTTCACCGGCCTCGACGGCGGCGACGGCGACCGGGTGTCCGTCGAGTACGTCGAGGGCCTCGCCGACGAACTCGTCGCCGGTGTCGCCGTACCGCGGCGCGCCGACTCGGCGGAGCTGGCCGCGGGGCACGCGGAGCACGACGCGGCCGAACACGAGGTTCTCGTCCAGGTCGTGGACCTGGCCCGGCGGCTGCGCGAGAGCCGCGGCCACGACGTGGACGTCGAGTGGGCGGCCGACACCGACGGCGTCCACCTCGTCCAGGTACGCCCGCTCACCGCGGCCCGCGAGGTCTCCCACGGCTGCGCCGAGCCGGTCACCGAAGCACACCGGCTGTATGCCGACGAACTTCCCGCCGGCTTCAACCTCGGCGCCGTGGCGGCCGTTTACGGCGGATACAGCGCCAAGCGAGGTCCGGCTCACCGGCTGGCCCACGAGCACGGGGTGTCCACCGGCGCGGGCTGGGTCATCCGCTTCAACGGCCGCGGCCTGCACGGCGCCGAGGGCGGCAAGACCCTGCGCGACACGCTCTCCGGCGGCACCGACGAGTGCGTCCTGGACTTCGGCGACACCCTGCGCCAGATCGTGGTCCCCAAGGAGGAGGTGCCGCACCAGCTCGCCGTCACCACCGGATCGGCCCCGGACGGAACGGATCTGCACACGGTCGTGGTACGCGACTTCATCCGCGGTGAGCTCGGTGTGATCTCCCGCCGGGCGGGCGAGAACGGCCTCGTCGTCGAGTACACCGACGAGGGCCTGATGGCCCTCAACCGGGGCACCGCAGGCGGCGAGGCGATCGTCGTCAAGGACCTGGACGCGGGATACGACGACGCGTCCAACGTGACCTGCCCCGCTGCGGGAACGGTGCTGCGCCCGCACTTCGACGAACTCGCCCGCTTCACGGCGGCCATGCACGCCAAGCACGGGCCGGTGACCCTGGAGTGGGTCTTCGACCGGGGCACGCTGTACTTCGTCGACTACTCGGTGCTCGGCGGCGGCGACGCCGTCACCGTCGCCCACGGAGAGGTCTGCATCTCCCCCGGCACCGCCCGGGGACCACTGCTGCGCCTGGACGACGACGCACTGCTGCGCCGGCTGTCCATCGGCCCGGCCGTGAGCATCGACAAGTCCCAGGACGTCACCGAGCACGAGGGGCTCGCCCGAATCCTCGACCTGGTCAAGTCGTACGACGAGAAGCCCGTGATCAGCACCGCGCGGCCGTACGCGGTGCTGTCCGTCCTCCTCGACGACGTGGCGGGGTTCGTCTTCGACCAGGGTTCCGCGCTGGGGCACCTGGCGATCCTGCTGCGCGAGGCCCGGATCCCCGCGGTGACCGCCGCCGGGATCAGCGGAGCCGAAGCAGTGATCAGTGACGGCACCGTCGCGACGACCGGCCCCAAGGGAGAACGACCGTGAGCGACACCACCACCCTCACCGCCACGGCCGGACGCCGGGCCTGGCTGGTCCTCGGCGGGCTGCACCTCCTCAACGGCACGGCCCCGCCGACCGACTCCGACCCCGTGGTCCTCGTGGAGCTCGACGCCCCGGTGGAACAGGCCTTCCCGAGCAATACGGTCGTTCTGCACTGGGACCGGCTCGGCCCGCTGGAGCTGGCCGTCCGTACCGTCGACGGGACCCGCCGCCACACCGCGAAGGCGCGCGGCGAGGAGCTCTTCCCCGGCATGCTGGCCGGCCGGTCGCTGCGCGAGGCGGTGATCGCAGTCACCGGTCGGGCCGTCGGACCGCTCGTGCCGCTGTTCTACGTCACCGCGGACGGCGGCCAGGCCCACGTGCACAGCCAGATCCGGTTCCTGGCCGAGGACGCATGCTTCATCCGGATCACGCCCGAGGCCGTGGCCACGGCCGGCGTCGAGGACCTGGATTGGCTGCCGGAAGCGGTCCGGCTGCACGCGGAACAGTTCCTCTTCCTCAACAACCACCAGCGCTACTACCGCAAATGCTTCAGCGGCAAGGAGCTGGAGTACAAGTACACGCTCACCCCGCCCGTGGACACCTGGACGCTGACGGTCGAGCTGTACCAGAGCCTGCTGAACGGCGAACTGCCCGGCTACGTCATGGAGTACCGCGACGAGTACCAGGCCTGGGACTACCTCAACCACCTCTTCGAGGTCACCGGCCCCACCGAGGCGGAGCGCGGCTACGTCTCCTTCATCCCCACGACCGACGGCAAGCACCTGCTCAAGCGGAAGTGGTACGCCGAGGACGCCTTCAACCGCAGAGAGAGCCACACCTACGGGCTCGAACTGGCCGACGACGGCGGCTTCGAGCGGTACGTCCGCGAGGAGCTGAAGGTGGAGGGCGTCCGCCTGCCGTCCTTCCGCCGGGTCCGCTACGACGTCAACTTCGAGTCGGTGCGCACCGGTCACGTCTACGGCGTCTTCTTCGACCACTGCAGCCTGGTCGAGGCCCGCGAGGTGACGCTCAACCAGTGCGAGCTGGAGTACCTGCGCAGCCGGGTCGCCGTCGAGCCCGACGAGGCCGAGGTGCTGGCCGAGATGAGCGAGATCGCCGCCTGGCTGGAGGCGTTCCTGCGGGCGCGCGGCCTCAACGACCAGTGCGGCTTCTACTCGAAGCGCACCTTCCTCAAGGACGCCGTCGCGGCCCGGCCCGAGCTGGCCCGGGAGGTCGGCTGATGGCCTGCGCCCCGGTGGGAGCGGTCCTGCTCGACCTGGAGGGCACCCTCTACGCCCGCGGTGCCGTGATCGACGGTGCGGTGGAGGCGGTGGCAGCCCTGCGCGAGCTGGGGGTGGGGCTGCGCTTCCTGACCAACACCGACTCCAAGTCCGCGGAGCGGATCCGGGCCGAACTGGCCGGCTACGGCCTCGCGGTGGCGGCGGAGGAACTGTTCACACCGGTGGTGGCGGCCGCGCAGCTGCTGACCGCCGCCGGGGCCCGCACCTACCCACTGGTCTCGCGGGAACTGCGCGAGGTGCTGCCGACCCTGGCCGACGAACCCCCGTACAGCCATGTGGTGATCGGGGACTGCCGGGACACGCTGGACTATGCCGCGCTCGACGGGGCCTTCCGTGCCGTACGGGACGGGGCGCGGCTGCTCGCCCTGCAGACGGGCCGCTACTTCAAGCGGGCCGACGGGGACCACCTGGACACCGGCGCCGTGGTCGCAGCCGTCGCGTACGCCGCCGGAACCGAGGCGAGGGTGCTGGGGAAACCGGCCACCGACTTCTTCGAACTCGCGGCCCTCTCCCTGGGCGTACCCGTCACCGCGTGCGTGGTGGTCGGCGACGACGCGACGACCGACATCGCGGGGGGCCGCGCCGCCGGGCTCAGGACCGTACAGGTGCGCACGGGAAAGTACGAGGACCAACGGGCCGAGGGGCTGACCGGGCAGGCCACCCACGAGCTGGACTCCGTGGCCGGCCTGCCCCGGCTGGTCCGGGAGTGGGGCGTCGCATGACCGTCTACTGGGTGGTCTGGGACGCAGGGGCGCACTGGGTCGTGGACCGGCTGGAACGTGAGGGCGCACTGCCCGCCGTCACACGGATGCGGGAGCGTGGTGTCTTCGCGGCGGCGCGCCCCGCACACCCCAACTGCCAGACCCCGCCGTCCCTCGCGACCCTGTTCACCGGCACCTGGCCGGCCGAGCATCAGGTCACCGGGTACACCGTGCCGGGGGCGGGAAAGGGTGTCGCCAGCCATGTCAGCGGCTTCTCACCGGGTTTCCCCGCCACGCCCCCGGTGTGGGAGGCCATGTCCGAGAACGATCTGACCAGCGCGCTCGTGCACGCCCCCTGGGTCTTCGGCGCCGACGATCACGTCGGCCCGCACATCGACGGGGCGGTGGAGGCGTACAGCGGCCGGCTGACCCGGCACGCACTGCGCACGCTGGACCCCGGCCCCGGGAACCAGCCCTGGGACATCGGCGGGTTTCGCGTCGAAGCCGTGGTCGAGCGGGCCCGGGGCGGCTCGCATCGGGTACGGATCACCGGCGGCGAGCGACTGCTGCTCGGGTCCGAGGAGGGCTGGCAGCCCTTCGCACTGGACCGCGACCACGGCACCTGGATGCGCTGTCTCCGGGTGGGCGAACAGCTGGTGCTGGTGCACACGGGCGTCTGGCGGGCACGCACCGCCGGGCGCAACCCGAAGACGACGCGTCGCCTCGCGCAGTGCCCGCCGTTCGCCGGCGAGGGAGTCGGACCGCTCTACCGCCAGGCTGCGTTCGGCCCCCGGCTGGCCGAGGGCGGGGCCGGCTCCGCCGAGGAGGTCTTCCTCTCCTCGGTGGAGTGCGTCGCCCGCTCCTTCGGCGCTGCGGCCGACGCGGTCCTTCAGACCCATGAAGCAGACCTGGTCGTCGTCTATCTGCCGATGACCGACGACGTGGGCCACGAGTTCCTGGGCTGGTGCGACGAGCGGAGCGCGGCCCACCGGCCGGACATCGCCGAGCGGGTGTGGTCGTACATCCGGCGCTGCTACACCTGGTCGGACGCGATTCTCGGGCGGGTCCTCGACCGGGCCGGCGCCGAGGACACCGTGGTGCTCGGTGCGGACCACGGCATGGTCGGCAGCACTCACCTGGTGCATCTCAACGACCAGTTGGTGCGCGCGGGCCTGGCGGCGCGCGATGTCGACGGAGGCCTGGACCCGGAGGGTTCCCAGGTCTTCTACCACCCGGCGAACAACGGCTCCCTGTGGGCCACCGAGAGTACGGCCGGCGATCCCGTACGGGCCCGCCACGCCCTCCGGCAGGCGAGGGCGGCCCTGTCATCGATCACGGACCCCGAAACGGGCCGCCCCGTCGTGGCCGGCTTCCTCGACCGCGACGGGGAGCCGCTCACCGGGGGGCCGGCCGAACACCTCGCTGTGTCCTATGTCGTCCTGGCGGACGACTACCAACCGAGTGCCCGACTGCTGGGTGAGGGCCCGGTGGTGCGGCGTGCGGCCAAGACCGGGGCCCATGTGGTCAACACCGGTGACAGCAGGCTGCACGCGGTCCACGCGGCGGTCGGACCGGGCATCCGCCCCGGCGCCGCGGCGGGTGTCATCGACAACACCCAGCCGGCCGCGCTGGTCCTCGGTCAGCTGGGCCTGGCCGGGACGCCGCAGGCCTGTGCCGCACCGGCCGCACCGGCGCTATCGATCCGATCGACGAAAGATGATGGTCATGCCGTCCGGCTTTCCCCATTTCCTCTCTCCTGACGGGCTGACGGCTCGTCGTCGTGCACAGGTGGCGGCCTTCCTCGAAAGCCGTGACCTGGACCCCGTGTGGCTGTCCGAGCTGATGCGCGAACGCGTCGGCGCGGGTCTGCTGCTGTTGACCAGCTCCCCCGTGCACGGACTGGCCAATCCGACCAGCGACCTGGACTTCATCCGGATCCAGGAGGCCGCGATCGACGGCCCTCGCATATCCACCAAGATCTTCGAGAACGGCCACCACCTGGAGGTCGTATCGTTCAGCGAAGCCGAACTCGCCGTCGGCCTTCAGGAGTTGAGCCGTCTCGCGGACCTCCCGGCCGAGCAGACCGTGGCGGGTTTCCGCGTCTGGGACAAGCAGCGCGAACCGCGCCGGAAGCAGACCGAGCGCATCGTCAACGGCCTCGCGATGGACGGCTCGGCGCCCTACCTGCGGTGGCTGCCCGCCCTCAGCCGGGTCTGGAGCCGGGCTGCCCTGCAGACCGCGATCGAGCAGGTCGTGCACGCCACGCTCGCCGAAGCCGCCGGCGAGACGCGAGGGCGTGTGGGCTACGCGTACAACGTGCTGCTGCATCTGATGGACGGCCTGCTCTCCCACCACGGCGATGTGTACACCACCCGCAAGTGGTACGTGCTGCGCTGGACCCGGCTGATGGCCGAGGGCGCCTGGCACGACGAGCGGCTTCAGTCGGCGGCCGCCGGCCTGGAACGCCTCCGCAAGGACGTCCACACCTTCCTCGACCCCGCCGCGGGCGGTCACCCGCTGGCCGCGCCGTACACGGAGGTGGTCCTGGACGCGGTACAGGCCACCGGCACCGCCCGGGCCGTCACCGTGGGCGTCGAACTCACCGGCCGTGTCCGGGCCTTCCTGCCCGGTGCCGCGGTTCTGCTCGGGTCGGACGGCGCAGTGATGCTGCCCGGCGCCGGCACCGGAACGGACCTGCCGTTCACCGGTGCTCCGGTCGGCCTGGACGAGCTGTCCGCGCTCGACGCTCCGACCGCAGCCTCCCTGCTGCGGGCGCTGCGGGCGGGCGCGGCCCGGCTGCGGATCGGCTACCTGGACGAGGAGGCCGGGCGATGACGACATCCAACGCGACAGACAGGGGTGACCGGGAGATGACCGAGGACCGCGGCCGGGCGCCGTGCGCATCGCGCGGCGCGAGCGAGCTCACCGCCTTCCCTTCGGTGCGGGCCGGGCACGTCATGGCGGGTCAGCAGGCCGTTGAGGTCTGGGTGCAGGCTGCCTGGCTGATGCTCGCCGAGGGGCGGGCCTACGTCGAGGACCTCGAAGGGGGCACCGAGCAGCCGCAGATGCAGCAAGCCGCCAAGCTCCGCTTCCTCGAGCAGCTGCTCGACATCGACCAGCGCCTGGCGGGCCGGGTCGCCGTGGACGACGCGCACTGTCTCGCGCTCGCGCTCGAGTACGGGATGCGCGAGGTGGTCGACGCGACCGGCCCCGAGCTGGCCGAGGTCTTCGGTCTGCGAGAGGAGTTCGGCGGCGACAGCTGCGCCGTACACGAGGTCCACGTGCTGTGGGAGCGGCTGCTCGAGGCCTTCCCCGGCGAGCTGCCCGACCGGCTGGTCGCCGAGGGCCAGCGGGACATGCTGCGGACCCTGCGGGTCTGGGCGGAACTCGCCCGTACGGCCGGGCTCGACATCGGATTCCTCGCCCCCTTCATGAAGGCCGCCTGAACCGCCCGCACGACGGAAGTGAGGTCACATGCCTGAGATTCAGGCGGAAACGCTGATCGAGGAACGTACCCCGGAGGAGTTGTGGGCGATCGTCAAGGACAGTTCGCTCGTCGCGTCCCGGGCCCGGCACGTGGTGGCCGTCAGCCCGCAGTCCGACCAGGACAAGACGTTCCGCATCAATGAGTGGACCGTGCTGCTCAACGGCAGCGAGGTGACCTGGAGGCAACGGGAGGCCGCCGGGCCCGGGCTCCGGCTGCGCTTCGAGCAGACCATCGGTGACCTGGAGAAGCTGTCCGGCGAGTGGTCCCTGACCGCGGACGGCACCAGCACCCGGATCTCGCTCGCCCTCGACTACGAACTGGGCGTCGACGGCCTCGCCCCGCTGCTCGAACCCATCTGGTCCCAGTCCTTCCAAGCCCACGCGGACGAACTGCTGCGCGCCCTCACGGCCTGCGCCGCGTCACGGAGAGCGACATGAGTATGAGTCTCTACCTGAACTTCCTGCACACCACCGTGCGGTTCGACGTGGCCGAGGACGCGGAGGAGGTGTTCGAGCCCGTCCGCCGCTTCTTCCGGCACCTGATCGCTCCGGACCCGGCCGGCGACATCACCTTCTCCGTCGACGTACGCTCCTACGACCCGGACACGGACACCGCCCCCGGGGTGTGGGACCTGCCGCAGTCGGTCATCCGCCGCAGCAACGCCGCCGAGTTCAACTTCGACGCGCACGTCGTCGACGCCGGCGGCCGCCGGCAGTACATCAACCGGGCCACACTGCTCGACACCCCGGCCGACACCGCGAAGGACAACACCTTCCTGGCCCGGATCACCGAGCGTTCCACGGTGCAGATCCTCGACTTCGTGCGCGATCTCGTCATCAGGCACGAGGAGAACCTCGGCACGGTGGTGCTGCACGCCTCCGGCCTGCACCGGGACGGCGAGGCCGTGATCATCGCCGGCCCCAAGGGCGCGGGCAAGACCACCACCCTGCTGTCGGCCCTGCGCCGGCCCGGCTGGACGTACTTCACCGGGGACAAGCTCTTCTGCACGATCGAGAACGGCGAGATCCTCGTCCATCCCTGGCGGGACTACCCGTACGTGGGGGTCGGCACGATCCGGGCCGACCCCCGTCTGGAGCAGCTGGTCCGCGAGAGTGTGGACGACCGCATCGAGTCGTACGAGCCCGGCCACAAGATTCTGATGGACCCCGACCTCTTCGAGTCCTGGCTCGGCGCGGAGTTCACGGCCGAGCCCAAGCGGCTGGCCGCGCTGCTGCTGCCCGAGGTCGAACCCGGGGAGCCGCTGACCGTACGGCATGTGACCGACGGCAACGAGCGCTGGGCGTACCTGAACAAGATCGTGGACCGCCAGGTCGACACCACCTTCTTCACCTGGCAGACCTACCTGGTGCCCGACTACACGTCGTTCTACCGGGGCCTGGCCGAACTGCGCACGGTCCTCGGTTCCGTGGCCATGGTGCGGCTGCGCGGCACCCTCGACGTCGATCCGGACGCCGTGCTGGCCAGGACCACCGGGAAGGAGAACGCCCGATGAGGACCGGTACCCGCCGCAGCCTGCGGATAGCCGTGGTGGGCCTCGCCGGCGCCGGCAAGTCCACCTGCGCCTCCCTCATCGAGGAGTTCGCCGGGGACAAGGGTCTGACGCACGCCCGGATCAAACTCGCCAAGCCGCTGTACGACCTGCAGGAGCAGGTGTACCGGGCAGCCGGCGGCTCGCTCCACGAGGGTGCGCAGGACCAGATCCTGATGGAGGCGCTCGCCGACGCGATGCGGCGCATTCGCCCGGACTCGCTCGCCGCCGACTTCACCGCCCGCCTCGCGGACACCGACGCCGATCTCGTCGTCAACGACGACCTGCGCGACCCGCACGTGGACGCCCCGGCCCTGCGCGGGCACGGCTTCCGTGTCCTGCGCATCACCTGCGACGAGGAACTGCGCCGGCAGCGGCTGGCCGGCCGGGGGGATCCGTCCCGCGCCGACCGCTCGACCCGGGACATCGACCTGATCACCCCGGACGCCGTGATCGACAACCGGGCGGGCCTGGACGCGTACCGCTCCGCCGTCCACGAGGTGCTGGGGAGCTGGCTGTGATCCTGAGTGGACCCGAGATCCTGTCCGAGGTACGCGCCGGACGGATCCGCATCGACGACTTCGACCCGGAGCGCCTGGAGCCGAACAGCTACGGCTTCCGTCTCGCCGACGACATCCTCTGGTACGAGCAGGACGTGATCGACTGCTTCGAACCGCCGAAGGCCGAGCACGTCACGATGGGCCCCGAGGGCATGGTGCTGGAACCGGGCCGCTTCTACCTCGGCGGCACCATGGAGGCGATGGGCAGCCCGCACTATGCGGCCACCCTCTACGCCTGCCGGTCCGCCTCGACCCTCGGAATCTGGATCCAGTTCTCCGCCCCGCTCGGGCACAGCGGAGCGGTCTTTCCGTGGACGCTGGAGATGAAGGTCGCGCACCCGGTGCGGGTCTATCCCGGGATGATGATCGGGAAGCTGGCCTTCTGGTCGATGCAGGGCGAGCCGGTCGGCTACGACGGCAAGTACACGGGCTCCACCTCCGCCGTGGCGTCCCGCCTGAGTCTGGACACCCGTGTCTCAGATTGACCTCTTCCGGGTCCTGACGGCGCTCGCCCTGCTGCTGGCCGCAGCGCACGGCATGGGCAGGCTCTTCGCCAGGTTCCGGCAGCCGCCCGTGATCGGGGAGATCCTCGGCGGGCTGCTGTTGGGGCCGACCGTGCTGGGGCAGCTGCTGCCCCGGGCCGGGACCTGGCTGTTCCCCACGGAGGGGCCGGTGGCGTACGGGCCCGCCCTGGTCTACCAGCTCGGGATGCTCCTGCTGATGTTCACGGCGGGGGTGGAGATGCGTCAGGTCTTCTCCCGGCAGGACGGCCGGTCCGTCGCGGTGATCGCCCTGGCCGGAATGGCCGTGCCCTTCGGGCTCGGCCTGCTGGCCGTCCGGTTCGTCGACACCGCGGACCTGGTCGGACCCGCCGGCAACGTGTCCGCGCTGACTCTGGTCCTCGCCTGTGCGATCGCCGTGACCAGCATCCCGGTGATCTCCCGGATCATGCTCGATCTGGGCATCATCCGGACCCGGTTCGCCAGGATCGTGCTGTCGGTCGCGGTGGTCGAGGACATCATTCTGAACGTGATCCTCTCCGTGGCGCTCGGCATGGTCGCGGGCGGCGAGGAGAGCGGCTTCGGACTGGCCCACACCCTGGGAATCACGTCGGCCAACGCCTCCGCGGCCTACCACTCGGTGGCCTCGGTCGCCTTCTTCGGGCTGATGACGCTGGTGGCCGTGGTGCTGCGGCGCCGACCGGGCGGCACGACCGGTACGGCGGACCGCCCGCCGGGCACGGTCGCCGTGCGCATGGTCGTGCTCCTGGCGGTGGCCGCGAGCTGTGTGTTCCTCGGGGTCGCGGCCATGTTCGGCGCGTTCGTCGTGGGACTGCTGTCCGGCATGACCGGGCAGGACTCGCAGAGCGAACCCCTGGGCCGGCTCAAGGGCTTCGCCGCCGGGTTCTTCATCCCCGTCTACTTCGCGATGGTCGGCCTCAAGCTCGACCTGGTGCACTCCTTCGACCTGTGGTTCACCGCCGGCTTCCTCCTGGTGGCCTGCTCGGCGAAGACGGCCGGCGCATACGCCGGGGCCCGCCTGACGAACCGGTCGAAGGCCGAGTCCCTCGACCTCGCCGTCGCGCTCAACGCACGAGGCGGCCCGGGCATCGTGCTGGCCACGGTCTCGTTCGACGCGGGGATCGTCAACGCCTCACTGTTCACGACCCTGGTGCTCACCGCGATCGTCACCTCGCAGACCGCCGGCTGGTGGCTCGAACGGGCCGTGTCCCGAGGGGTGTTCGCCGTGGACTGCGGTCCCGCACCGCCGCAGGACCCGCGTGCCGAGGCACCTGTGGACGCCAAGGCGGGCTGACCCGGCCCGGCACCCCTTCCCTCTCCCCCTCGCGGCTTACGGGAGTCTCCTCTTGGACGCCCTCGCCCGGCCCGCCCCCACCCTCTTCACCGGCCTGGTCAGGGCCGCCGTCGACCGCATCACCGCCACCCCTTCGGCGGTCACCTCAGCACACCACCAAAGGAGCCCCTCGCGTGAGTACCCCTCAGGGCCACCGCCCGGTCGTCGCGATAGTCGACGCCTTCTCCACCGCCAGTCACCTCGCACCGCTCTTCCACGCCCGGGGCTACGACTGCCTGCACGTGCAGAGCCTGGAGACCCCGCCCACCGCCTTCGGCGCGTCCTTCCGGCCCGGCGACTTCATCGCCACGGTGGTCCACCGCGGCGACACGGCCGAAACGCTGGCCGGCGTCGCCCCGTACGCCCCGGTCGCGCTGCTGGCCGGCGCGGAGATCGGCGTGGAGCTGGCCGACGTGCTCAGTGAGGCGCTGGGGCTGCGAACGAACGGCACCGCGCTCAGCAACGCCCGGCGGGACAAGTTCCGCATGGTCGAGACGGTCAGGGCCGCCGGGGTACCGGCCGCCGAGCAGGTCCTGGCCACCGACCTGGACACGCTGCTGGACTGGTACGGCGCGACAGACCGGACCGTGGTCGTCAAGCCGGTCCGCAGCGCGCTGAACGACGGGGTGTCCTTCTGCAGCACGGCCGGTGAGGTACGGGCCGCCTTCGCCTCGCTCGTCGGCGCCGACAGCGCGGTCGGGCTGCGCAACGACGCCGTGGTCGCCCAGGAGTACCTCGTGGGGGCCGAGTACTACGTCAACACGGTGAGCCTGGACGGCAAGCACTACGTGTGCGACGTGTGGAAGACCCAGCACCTCAAGGTCAACGGTGTACGTGACCTGCTCGGCGGGTCGGCCCTGCTGGTCCGCCGGGGTCCTGAACAGGACCTGCTGACCGAGTACGCGTTCTCCGTGCTGGACGCGCTCGGCGTCCGGCACGGCCCGGCCCACACCGAGCTGAAGCTGACGCCGCAGGGCCCCCGGCTGGTCGAGACCGGCGCCCGGGTGTGTGGTGCCATGCTCCCCCTGCTGACCCGGGCGGCGATCGGCGAGAGCCAGCTGGAGTGGACGGTGCTCGCCTACACGGACCCCGAGGCCTTCGACGCCCGCCGGCACACCGACTACGAAGTCGCCCGGCACGCCGTGTGCGTCAACATGATCGCGCCCGAGGCGGGCAAGCTCGTCGACTACCCGAAGATGACCGACCTGCGCGCGCTGGAGAGCTTCCACGACGTCCTGCTGAAGGTACGGCCCGGCGACGAGATCGCGCGGACGGTCAACGACCTCACCTACCCGATGCTCGTGCACCTCCTGCACGAGGTGGAGGGCGTGGTGACGCACGACTACATGACCGCCCGCTACCTCGACGGCGAGGGCTTCTACGATGTCGTCTAGCCGCCGCCTCGCCCTGGCCGCCGGTCCCCTGCTGGTGCTGGGCTACTGCGTCATCAACTCGACCAAGTCGGTCTTCGAGGGCGCCCTGGTCCAGGACCTCTCGCCGGAGTTCATCGCCTTCAACTCCTTCGTCGTGGCCCAGGCCTTCTACTTCCTCACCCTGCGCGACAAGCGGGAGCTGAAGGCCGTGGTGCGGCGCTGTCTGCCGGACGTGGTGATGCTCAACCTCTCCACCGCGGTCTGCTGGATCGCGGTGCTGTACGCGTTCACCGCCTTCGAACCCGCCATGGCCAACTCGATGATCATCGGCCTGGGTCCGGCCGTCACCATCGCGCTCGGCTTCAAGCTGCGGCCCGGTACGAAGGCACTCCCGCTGGAGCTGGCAGCGGCCGGAGCGATGCTCGTCGCCATGGCGTACCTGCTGATCACGGCCTCCGACGGGGAGTCGGCCATCGGGGACCTGCCGACCGGAAAGCTGGTCTTCGGGATCGTGATGTGTGTGCTGACCACCATCTCGCTGTCGGGGATTACGTACTACACGAAGCGGCTCGGCGACGCGGGGATGTCGGTACGGCAGATGATGGCCTCCCGGTTCGTGGCCCTGATCGTCGCCACCCTCGTCATCCTGGTGGCGCGCGACAGCTTCGGCCCCTATTCCCCGGACAACGTCGGCGCGATCCTCGCGATCAGCCTCGTCGGCGTGATCATCTCGCTCTACCTGCTCCAGCAGGGAATCGTACGGACCGAGCCGATCACGGTCTCGATGCTGTTCGGGACGAACCTGATGATCACCTATGTGGTTCAGTTCGTCGACCCGCGCCTGCACCAGTCGCAGGACACCTTCATCGGCGTCCTCGCGATCTCCCTGGCCATGTGCGTGGGCACATGGGCCCGCTGGCGGGCGAGCAGGCAGGACGCCGGGGAGCCCGGGCGTGATCTGCCGGCTCAGACGGAGGCCAGGACGTGACCGTACTGGCCCACCTCAGCGACCTGCACCTGGACGGCACGCCGGAAAGCGCCGAGCGCACGCGCCGGGCCGTCTCCCACGTGACGGGGCTGCCGGGCACGGTGGACGCCGTGCTGATCACCGGGGACATCGCCGACCGGGGCACCGTGGCGGAGTACCTTCAGGCCCGCGAGGTTCTCGCCCCGCTGTACGAGCGCCACCAGGTGCTCCTGTGCCCGGGCAACCACGACTCCCGCCCGGAGTACCGGGAGGTGCTGCTCGGCGGTGGTGGGACGGCGCCGGTCAACGAGGTCCAGGACATCGCCGGCGTCCGGGTGCTGATGTGCGACTCCTCGATACCCGGCCGCTCCGAGGGCCTGCTGGAGCCGGAGACGCTGAGCTGGCTGGACGACACCCTCGCCGCCGCCCCCGACCGGCCGGCCTTCGTCGCCCTGCACCACCCGCCCGTGGCGCTGGGCCTGCCGTACATCGACCGCATCGGGCTGAGGGAGCCGGATGCCCTGGCGAAGGTCCTCGACAGCCACGCGCACGTCGTCGCCGTCCTCTGCGGCCACGCCCACACGGCGGCCGCGAGCTCCTTCGCCGGCCGCCCGCTGCTGTGCGCCCCGGGCATCGTCTCGACGGCCCTGCTGCCCTGGGAGCAAGGCCCGGACTCCTCCTGGAAGACCCAGGCGGCCCCGCCCGCGCTCACGTTCCACCTCTACGAGGAGGGCCGGCTCACGAGCCACGTCCGCGCGGTGTGAGACCGGCCGGCGGTGCGCCCGGGGACGACCGGGGCGCACCGTCCTCATCGGGCGACGGCTCCTCCGTCGCCCCGGTCCGCACCCGGCCCGCAACAAGCGCCCACGGCTGCGCGCCGATCTCCCGGCGCGGTGCTCCGGTCGGCGGGCGGTGGTGACGGGTGCCTCCCGTCGCGTCGACGTACTGCAGCCCGCCGTGCGGTTCCTCCGGGCCGTCCGCGGCCCAGGCCGTCGAAGGTGCTCACGACCGTGGAGCTCCCCGGCGCGCCCGGTTCGGCTACTCCGACGACGACCCCTCGTGCGCGGACGCGGCGGCCGCCGGCGTCGAAGTCCGTGATGGCGTCGTCCGTGGCACGAGGCCTTCGGCGGGTCAGCCGCCCGGCTCCGGGCCCCAGTGCTCAGGCCCCACTCCGCGCCAGTCGATCCACGACACCTCCGCCACGTCCGCCGGGTCGATCTCCAGGCCGGCGCGGCGGAGGAACTCCGCGACATCGGTCACGTCGTGGGCGAGTCCGAGGATCTCGCCGTCCACACGGACGCGTCGGCCGCCCGAGGGCGACGGTGGATGCACGATCACGCGAATCGGTCCGGCCATGCCTTCAGGATCATCCGGGACGTACGGTTCCGCAGTCCGGCGTGTCATCGGTGGAGCCGCTCACTCGCGTCCCCGGCTGTGCGCCCCAGCTCCCGCAGCTCCCACCACGCCGCGGGGGCCGGCCGTCGCTGCTGCCAGTAGGGGTGGAAGAAGGCCTGCGCCGACAGCCGGTACAGACGCCTGCGCAGCTCGGTGCGGCCGGGCCGATCGGCGAGCTGCCGGTAGGCGGCGCTCCACTCCCGTTGCGCCCGGACGAGATCGTCGGGAAACGTTCGCATGGCCAAATTCAATCATGTGTTCGATTCTTCGGGCCAATGCACGGCCTCTCTTTCGTCTCGGTTCGGGCACCGGACATGGACAGCCGCAGCGCGAGAGGCGCCAGTAGGCGCATACTGAGGCCAATGACAAAGCCTGCTGCTCATAAGCGTCACTTGCCTACCAGCCCCTTCAAGGCTCCGGTCGCGCCCGCTCCCAAGCACTTCGCCGTGGGTGACCAGGTCACACACGACATGTACGGGCTCGGCCGGGTCATCGGCATCGAGGACGGAATCGCCGCGCTCGTCGACTTCGGGTCGGCGCAGATGCGGATCCTGAGTCCCTACGCCAAGATGACCAAGCTGTAGGACCTCCGTGCCCGGTCAGGGCACGCCTGGCCCTGCCCGGGCCAGTAACGGAAGAGAGACCTCTCATCGAACCGACTTCGCTGTTCTCCGCTGTGGAAGGGCAACCCCGCCGTTCCAGCGCAGCGTCGCCGCCTCCGGCGACCAACCCCTTCCAGGCTCCGGACTTCGGGGAGGACGAAGCCTTCCCGCTCGAGGACGTGACGGAGCAGCCCGCCGAGACCGGGCGTCCGGCGCGCCGCAGGGCGGCCTAGGGGCTGTCAGTTCTGGGGTCCGGCTCCCCGCCCGCGCGGTCCGACGCCGGCCAGACGTACGGCAGGTCGTCGGGGACGCCGGGGAAGAGGGCCGCGTAGGCCGTGGGGTCCTTGCGGACCAGGGCCGAGCGGTGGCTCTCGTGGAAGGTGTCGTCGCCGAGCCAGGGCGGGAGCTCGCCCTCGGCGGCGAGTCGGTGCTGGTCGCGGACCGGGGCTCGGGGGCGGGTCGCCGCGAGGTCGGCCACGAGCGTCGCCGCGCAGGTGTCCTGGTGGCCCTGTTCCCGCCAGACGCGGCAGATCTCCAGGCCGTAGCGCACCAGTGCCTCCTCGTAGCCGAGCCACATCCGCACGGCCGGGTGGCGGCGCCAGCCGTAGCCGGGGACGACCAGGCCGCGCAGGACCTGCAGCGCCTCCACCCGCTGCTTGCCGAGCCGGCGGCGGTCGAGGGCCAGGGCCGTGGTGCGGAAGTCGGGGTAGGGCAGGAAGGTCTGCATGCCGTCGTCGGTGATCCTTACCGTGCGCCGGTGCGCGTTCCGCGCCGGCCAAGGGCCAGGGCCAGGCCGATCATGGCGATGCCCAGGGCGAAGTGGAGCCAGTCGTCCGCTGTGTTCAGCGGGACGAAGTTGGCGTCGCTGTCGTGGCCGACGGACAGGCCGTACACCCACAGCACCAGGTAGACCGCGCCGCCCACCAGCAGGTACGAGTACGCCCCGGCGGCCGTGCCTGCGAGGGTCAGACCGGCCAGGCCGTAGACCAGGTGCACGAGGTTGTGCAGGATCGAGACCTGGAACAGGCCGAACAGTTCGGCGCCCGAGTCCTGGGAGGCGAACTCCAGCGAGCCGTAGTCGGTGGTGATGCCGGGGACGAAGCCCAGCACGCCGACCACGAGGAAGACGAGGCCGAACAGCAGGGCGGCCTGCTGGACGCGGGCGCGGGCGGCCCGGTGCGATGCGGGTCTGGTCATGGCCGGTGGCTCCTCACGCGTAGGACAGGCTCTGTTCCGCCCAGATGGTCTTGCCCGTGGCGCTCTGGCGGGTGCCCCAGCGCTCGGTCAGCTGGGCGACGAGGAGCAGGCCGCGGCCGCCCTCGTCATAGGTGCGAGCGCGCCGCAGGTGGGGGGCGGTGCTGCCGCCGTCGGAGACCTCGCAGATCAGGGTCGTGTCGTGGATCAGGCGGAGCTGGACCGGCGGCTCGGCGTGCCGGATGGCGTTGGTGACGAGTTCGCTGGCGACCAGTTCCGTGACGAACACGGCGTCCGAAAGCCCCCACCGCTCCAGTTGCGCCACCACGTCCTTGCGGGTCTGCGCGACCGCGGACGGGTCGGCCGGCACCGCCCAGGTGGCGACCTGCCTCGCGTCGAGCGCGCGGGTACGGGCGATGAGCAGGGCCACGTCGTCGGCCGGGCGCTGCGGCAGCAGGTCGGCGAGAACCGTGTCGCACAGGGCGTCCAGCGAGGCCGCCGGGCGGGCCAGGGCCTCCCGCAGCCGGTGGACGCCGGTGTCGACGTCCCGGTCGGGGGTCTCGATCAGGCCGTTGGTGTAGAGGGCGAGCAGGCTGCCCTCGGGGAGGACGATCTCGGTCGCCTCGTACGGCAGGCCGCCCACGCCGAGCGGGGGCGCGGCCGGGATCCCGACGAGTTCGACGGTGCCGTCGGGGCGCACCACGGCCGGTACGGGATGGCCGGCCCCGGAGAAGCAGCAGCGCCGCGTCACCGGGTCGTAGACGGCGTACAGGCAGGTCGCGCCGACATCGCTCGAGGTCTCGGCGGAGTCCGCCGGCCTCCGCTCACCGTCGCTCTCCTCCTCCGTGTTCAGGCGGGCGACCAGATCGTCGAGGTGGGTCAGCAGCTCGTCGCAGGGCAGGTCGATGTCGGCGAGTGTGCGAACCGCCGTCCGCAGCCGCCCCATGGTCGCCGAGGCCACCAGGCCGTGGCCGACCACGTCTCCGACGACCAGCGCCACCCGCGCGCCCGAGAGGGGGATGACGTCGAACCAGTCCCCGCCGACACCGGCGTGCCCGCCCGCCGGGAGGTAGCGGGAGGCGACCTCGACGGCCGCCTGCCGGGGCAGCCGCCGCGGCAGCAGGCTGCGCTGGAGCGTGACCGCCATGGCACGCTCGCGGGTGTAGCGGCGGGCGTTGTCGATGCTGACCGCGGCCCGGGCGGCCAGTTCCCCGGCCAGGACCAGGTCGTCGTGCTGGAAGGTCTCCTGGTTGCGGTGCCGCACGAAGAAGGCGATGCCCAGGGTGGTGCCGCGGGCGGCCAGCGGCACGGTCATCACGGAGTGGACGCCGAACGCCCGGACCCGGGCGGCGCGGGCCGGGTCGCGGGCGAGCCAGGCGGTGAACGCCGTGTCGCTCACCCCGTGCAGGGTGGGCCGCCCGCTGCGCAGGCTCTCGAACGGCATCGAGCCCGCCGGGTAGGAGTCCACCGCGCCGGCCGCCACGACCGACTCCGGGGCGCCCGGGGTCACCGACCGCAGGGCTGCCCGGCGCAGCAGCAGCGGCCCGTCCGCCGGAACCGCCCGCACGGGCGGCTCGGGTGCGTCGTCCAGCGCGGCCAGCAGATCGACGCTGACGAAGTCGGCCAGCGCCGGGACGGTCACGTCCGCCAGCTCCTGGGCCGTGCGGGTCACGTCGAGCGTGCTGCCGATACGGCGGCCGGCCTCGGTGATCAGCTGGAGGCGCTTGCGGGCCCAGAACTGCTCCGTCATGTCGTGCGCCGACAGGCAGACGCCCCGGATGGTGCCCTCGTGGTCGCGCAGCGCCGACATGAAGACCGACCAGGCGTGCTCGTGGTTCTCGCCGTGGGCGCGCAGGTAGTTCTCCTGGTGCTCGGGCTCGCCGGTCCGCAGCACCCGGGCCATGCTGCGTTCCGCCCGCCGACCGGCGGCGTCGTCGACGATCTCGGACACGCGCAGGCCCCGCATCTCCTCCTCGGTGAGCGCCGTGGCGCGCTCCATGTCGGCGTTGGCCCGGCGCAGCCGGAGCCGCGTGTCGTAGATCGCCTGGGCGCAGCACGGGGACTGGGCGAAGCTCCAGCTCACCAGGGATTCGTCGAGACCGGCCGGTGGCTGCCGGCCGGTCAGGGCGGAGACGACGAGCCAGGCGGGCGCGCCGGTGCCGGGCGGTCTGTGGTGGGCGAGGATCCGGACCGTCAGCTTCCGGCCGTCACGGTGCCGCAGCGCGACGTCGCCGTTCCAGCGGAGCAGCTCGGCGAGCGTGGGCAGACCGCCCCGCACCGGGATCGGCTCGGCCAGCAGATCCGCGGCGCGGCGCCCGGTGAGCTGCCGGGCCGGGTAACCGAGGAGCCGCTCGGCGCCCGCGTTCCAGCCGGTCACGGTGCCGTGTTCGTCGAGGGTGACACGGGCAGTGAGGGAGGCGCCCACGAGCGCTTCGAGAGCCTCGGGTTCTTCTCCCGAGGACCGGGTGGCCCGGCCGGCGGTGACGGGCTGCTCCATGATCGGTCATCTCACTCTCGGGGGAAATCAGCTGTATCCCCGGATATGCACAGTTATCACCTGGTTACCCCGATTGCGACGGGTATCACCGTGACGCCCCACCGCGAAGCAAAGCCTGCCGCCGCCCGGCGCGGGTAACCGCTCCCCCATGGGTCAGATCCTGGTGGGCACGTGTTCCTGGACCGACCGGGCGCTGGTCGGCAGCGGCTGGTATCCGCCGGGACGGCGGGACGCCGAGGGGCGGTTACGGCACTACGCCGAGCGGTTCCCGGTCGTCGAGGTCGACGCCTCGTACTACGCGCTGCCGAGCGAGCGGAACAGCCGGTTGTGGGCCGAGCGGACACCGGACGGGTTCGTCTTCGACGTGAAGGCGTTCTCGCTGCTCACCGGGCATCCCACCCGGCAGACGGTGATGCCGGACGGGCTGCGTGCCGAGCACCGGGACCCGGGAGTGCTCGACGAGGTGTGGGCCCGGTTCGCGGCCGGGATCGAGCCACTGCGGCAGGCCGGGCGCCTCGGAAGCGTGCTGTTCCAGTTCCCGCCCTGGTTCCGGCCCGGGCAGCGGGCGGAGGCGTTCCTCCGGGAGTGCGCCGAGCGGACCGAAGGCTGGCCGCTCGCCGTCGAGTTCCGCCACCCCTCCTGGTGGGAGCCGGGGCAGGACGAGTCGACCGGTGCGCTGCTCACCCGGCACGGCATGGCCGCGGTCGCCGTCGACATGACGCAGACGCTCCCCTCGTCCGTCCCGCCCGTCACACCCGTGACCTCGCCCCGGCTGTCCGTCGTCCGGTTCCACGGCCGCAGCCCCGCCTGGGGCACCGGCGGCAAGGAGGACCGGTTCCGCCACGCGTACGACGAGGAGGAACTCGCCGAGTGGCTGCCCCGCGTGCGCCGGCTGGCCGCGCGGACCGAGCAGGTCCACGTCCTGTTCAACAACTGCTGCGGCGACGCCGCCGTACGCGCCGCCGAGGTCATGGCACGGCTCCTCGACGGGGACCCGCCGACGGCGGCCGTGCGGCTGCCTAAGGCACGATCCGCACCTGCCGCTCCACCGACACCTGGTCCACGTCCGACACCCGCACGGTCGTCTTCATCGTCCAGTTCCCGGCGAGCGGCAGGTTGACGGAGTTGGTGCCCCAGTAGCCGCCCTGGTCGGTGAGTTCGGCGTCGATGGGGCCGACGTTCCGGGCGGGCAGGGAGAAGGTGATGCGCACCTCGGGGACGACGACCAGGCCCGTGTCGGAGCCGTAGACCACGGCCTGGACGCCGTTCTCGCCGACACGGGCCGGGTCCAGGGTGACCTGCACCGTGCCGCGTCCGGTCACGGACCCCGTGCCCGTGTCGAAGGGCACCGTGGCCTGGGTCGTGGGCGGCAGCGCGCCCACCGGGGCCTGCTGGGCCGCCTCGGCCTGGGCACGGCCCGGGAGGGTTCCCGTGAGCACGGTCGTGATGATCAGCACCACGGCGGCGACGGCGACTTCCACGAGGACGGAGCGGCGCAGGCGGCGCCGCCGGGTGTCCCGGTCGGCGTCGGACGCGGGGGACTCCTCCACGGGCCCGCCGGGCGGCGTCCCCGGTTCTTCCGGGCGCGCGGACGGTTCCCCGGGCCCTGGCTGTTCCACGGTCGCGCCGACCGGCTGCGGGACCCGTGCCGGTACGGCTGCCCGGACGGCCGTCGCGGGTGCCGCGAGCCGCTGCGTCCAGCGCCGCGAGTAGCCGGCCACCAGCAACAGCACGGCCACCCCGGCCAGTTTGGCGAGCAGCAGCCGGCCGTACGGCGTGCCGGTCAGCGCGGAGAGGGAGCCCAGGCCGCGCCAGGACTGGTAGGTGCCCGTGACGGCCAGGACGGTCACCGAGGCGAAGGCGATCCGGGAGAAGCGGGGCACGACCTCCGCCAGGTCGTCGCCGGACGAGCGGCGCAGGGTCAGCAGCAGCGCCACGAGGCCGCCGAGCCAGACGCCGGTCGCCAGCAGGTGCAGTACGGACGACGTCATCGCCAGCGGCACCTGGATCCCGGCGGAGGCGTGCTCGGCCGCCGCCCAGGTCAGGGCCAGGGCGGCGGCCAGGGCCGTGCCGATCGCCAGGGCGACGGGCTGCTCCCTGGTGTCACGGCGTCTGGACAGCCGTGTCAGGAAGGCGGCGATCAGCAGGAGGATGACCAGGCGGGCGAGCAGGGCCTCGCCGGGGCGGCCGGTGAGAGTGCGGCCGAGGGCGGAGACGTCGAAGGCCGCGGCCGGGCCCGTGCCCGTCTCGTACGGGGCACGCAGCAGCAGCAGGACGGCCGTGGAACCCAGCAGCGTCCACCAGGCCGCCACCAGTGGCCGGCGCAGGGGGGAGGTGCGCGGGGGCCGGCACAGCAGCGCGAACGCCACCACGCCGACGAGCAGCGCGGCGGCGAGGTAGGCGAGGTAGCGGGCGGCGTCGTGGAGGCCGCGGGTGAGCGGGTCCTCGGCCGGGCCCGTGTCGGCCTGGACCGTGGTCGCGGAGCGTTTCCCCACCGAGAAGGTGAAGGCGCCGGAGACGGGGTGGCTGTCGGCGGAGACGACCCGCCAGGCCACGGTGTACGTGCCCCGGGCGAGCTTGCCGGGCAGGCCGACCCGGGCCGTGTCGGAGCGGCCGTCCGCGTGCGTGGCCTCGCCGGTGTGGACCCGGCGCTGGTCGGGGCCGAAGACCCGGAAGGAGTCGTCGAGCAGGCCTACGGACTCGGTGAAGGTCAGGGTGACGTGGCGGGGGGCCTGCCGGACCACGGATCCGTCGTCGGGATCGGTGCTGCGGAGGGCGGCGTGGGCGGAGGCGGGGGTTGCGCCGAGGAGGAGCAGGACCAGCACGGTGCCCAGCAGCACCAGGGCTTGGGCTCGCCGGGGGTGTCCGACATCGCGATCCTCGTTCCGCCGGTGGTCCACAGGGTTCTCCGGGGTGGGGCTGTACGGCTTCCCGTGGGGTACGGACGGGATCGGTGGAGCGCTCAACGGTTTGGGGTGTGGCTGGGAGAAGACCGGGACAGACCCGCGATCCTGGCTGCCGCTGCCGGATAGCGTGCCGTCAGCTCTGCCGCGTCGCCGTGTTCGTAGCCCTCGAACGTGAAGCCGGGAGCCATCGTGCAGCCGAAGAGGGTCCATGCGCCGCCCCCGGTCACCCGGCCGCCCATCCAGGTGCCCGCCGGGACCGTGAACTGGACGTGCTGGCCGTGGAGGATGTCCGGCCCGAGGACCACCGTCCGGGTGCCGCCGTCCGGGGCGAGCAGGAGGAGCTCCAGGGGGTCGCCCCGGTAGAAGTGCCAGATCTCGTCCGTCGGCAGGCGGTGGAGGGCGGAGAAGTCGTCCGCCGTCAGGAGCGCGACGATCGCCGTGCCCTCCGGCCTGCCGTCGGGGCGTTCGGGGCCGGCCCAGGTCTGGCGGAACAGGCCGCCCTCACGCGGGATCGGCTCGAGTCCGTAATGGGCGATGAGGTCCTGTGGCGTCACCCGGGGAACAGTATCCGCCGGTCGAGGAAGGCGAGCTGGGCCTTCTTCTCCGGCAGGTGCACGTCCGGGAGGTCGATCTCCGGCAGGACCACCACCGGCCCGGGAGTGAAGCCGAGTGCGAGGAAACGGGCGATCGCCTTCTCGTTGCGCACGTCCGGGTCGACCACGACCCGCCGGCGGTCCAGGCCGAGCAGGACGTGGGCGGCGATGACGGCCACCAGCCGGGCGGTCCAGCCCGGCTGTCCGCCGTCCGGGCCCGCGGGGGCGAGGAGCAGGTGGACGCCGATGTCGCCGGGGCGGACGTGGTAGCACTCGCTGACGCGGTCGGCCTCCGGCTCGTAGGTCTGGAGGAGCGCGACCGGCGCGCCGTCCCGGACGACGAGGAAGGCGTGGTGGGTGGCGAGCGTGTCCATATGGGCGTAGATCTCGGCGACCTGCTGTTCGGTGAGGTCGTTCATGCCCCAGAAGACGGCCCGGTCCTCGCTCACCCAGCGGTGGATCACCCCGGCGTCGGCCTCCGGGTCCAGCGGCAGGACGCGGACGGTGCCGAAGCCGTCGACCACCTGCTCGTGGACGGACGTGCGGGAGGCGTACGGGTCAGACATCGGTTTCCTTCTTCAGCCGGGTCCAGTCGGTCACGACCGGGACGAGGTCTCCCGCGAGCCACAGGGGGAGCTGGTCGCGGTGGTGGGGCGAGCCGGGGACGCCCGAGGCGCCGAGCGGGACCACCCAGCGGCTGTCCTCGCGCCGGGCCAGGTCCCAGACGTACCGGGCGGCCGGGCCCCGGGTGGCGCGGTCGGTGAGGCCCGGCACGCCCGAGGTGCACAGCACGCAGTCGTGGTCACCGGACAGCCCCGGTTCCTCGTACGGCTGCTCCGGCGCGAGCGCCCGCCAGGGGGCGAGGCGGTGGGTGTCGCCCCAGACACCGGCCGGCGGGCGCAGGGCCACGTCCTCGATCGCCGCGCGGACGGCCGCGGGGCGGTCGATTCCGTACAGTTCCTCGGCCCGCAGCAGGTGTTCGAGCGCGAAGCCGACCCGGGGGAGGAGGGCCAGCCAGGGCTGGAACACCTCCGGGTACGCCGGTGGCGTGGTGAGCGCGGCGAACGCCGGGTGCGCCGCGAGCCGCCGTACGACCGCTCCGCGCACGGCCGCGTAGAGGGCCGCGTCGGCGCTGCCGGCGTCCATGCGGCGGTCCCAGCCGAGGAGGCGGTCCCGGAGGGCGGCGGCCTCTGGGGTGAGGCCGTCGAGGGCGTCGAGATGGTCCAGGAGAGGGGACGCGGAGGCCAGGTGGGTGTCCGTGTGGAGGGCGGGCATGTCGGCGGCGGACCAGCGCTCCCGGCCCTCGAGCAGCGCGGCGATCCGGTCGGCGCGGTGCGGCGGGGCGAACTCGACGCCGAGGGGCCCGGCCGGGCCGCGCTGGTTGGCCATGACGGCGACGCCGTCGGTGAGCCCGGCGCGCGGTGACACGTGCCAGCCCCGCCACTCGTGGCCGGGCTCCCAGGCGGGCACCACCCGCAGGGAGTTGGTCTCGGCACGCAGCGGAACCCGCCCGGCCACGCGGTGCAGGACACCGCCCTCGGTGTCGGCGGCCTGGACGACGTTGACCGGCTCGGCCCAGTGGTCGAAGGCCGTGTCCACGTCGGCGACCCGGCGGGCCCGCAGCAGCGGCAGCAGGGCGCCGAAGCCGAGGTCGCCGGTGACGCGGGGCGGGTAGCGCAGGCTGATCGCGACGGGCACGCCCGAGGGGCCGGCCGGGTCGCCGTCGAGGCCCTCGGGCCCGCCGATGATCACCGGGCCCCGGCCGGTCTCGATCACCTCGACCTCGACCGGGTCCTCGCCGGCCACCTCGACGGTCTCCGTGTGCCGGGCCGCCCGCCGCCAGACCCCGTCCGGGCCGAGAGCCTCGACCCCGGCGCCGGTGCGCCGCAGCCGCTCCCGGTAGAGGTCCTGGTAGTCGGCCATGGCGTTGGTGATGGCCCAGGCGACGGTGCCGGTGTGCCCGAAGTGGGCGATGCCGGGGATGCCGGGGACCGCCAGGCCCACGACGTCGAACTCCGGGCAGGACAGGTGGATCTGCTGGTAGACGCCCGGGTCCTCGATCCAGCGGTGCGGGTCGCCGGCGATCACCGCCTGCCCGGTGACGGTCCGCTCGCCGCTGACCAGCCAGCCGTTGCTGCCGGAGGTGCCGGGGCCGTCGGCGGCGAAGAGGCCGAGGGCGTCGGCGTCCAGGTGGGCGGCGACCTCCTCGCGCCAGAGCTTGGCCGGGAACCCGGCGAAGAGGATGTGGGTCGCGAGCCAGACAGCGAGGGGGGTCCAGGGTTCCCAGCGGCCGGGGGTGAGGCGGGTGCGGGCGAACTCGGGTGCGGTGCTGTCGGCCAGACCCTCGTTGACCCCGTCGACGTACGCGCTCACCCACCGCGCCGTCCCGGGGTCCCGTCTCTCCAGGTCCGCGAAGCAGCGTTGCGCGGTGTCGTCGAGTCTGGCCCGTCTCGCGAACCGGTCCCAGGCCAGGGCGCTCTCGCCGAGGAAGGACGCCGAGGTGCCCTGCGCCCGGTGCCGCTCGGTCTCCAGCTGCCAGGCCCGGTCGCGGGCGGTGACGAGGCCCTGCGCGCGGGCGAGTTCGGTCGCGCTGCCCGCGCGCAGATGCGGGATGCCCCAGGCGTCACGGTGGATCTCGGTGGCCACGCTGCGCCCCTTCTGTGCTTTAGGTTAGCCTTGCCTAAGTCAATCGTGGCGGAATGGTACGTGAAAGGTGAGGGCGCGATGGGGCAGGGGCGGGGTTGGGAGGGCGCGGTCCTCAAACTGCTGCGCGGCAAGGACTTCGAGTTCACGGTGACGGACGTCGAGGACGTCACCCCGGACTACCGGCGGCTGCACTTCACCGACGGCGGTCTGCTGGCCGCGACCGGAGTGCACCCCACCATGTGGGTGCGGCTGTGGTTCGACAACGCGGGCAAGCCGCACCAGCGGGCCTACACCCTGGTCGACCCGGACACCGAGGCCGGCACCTTCGCCCTGGAGTTCGCCCTGCACGAGGGGTGCGCCAGCGACTGGGCCAGGGCGGCGAAGCCGGGCGACACCATCGGGGCGACCGTCCAGGGCACCGGCTTCGAGCACCCGGGACCCGCGCCCTCGCACGTCTTCGCCGTCGGCGACCCGGCCTCCCTCCCCGCCATCAACTCCCTCCTGGACGCCCTCGGCTCCGCCCCGGCCACCGTCTGGTTCGAGGGCGGCGGCGACGGCCTGCCGTTCCGCACCGACCCGGACCGGCACGAGCTGCGCAAGGTGCCGCGCCGGGACTCCGGCGCCCACCTCGTCGACCGGGTGAAGTCGGACCTGCCCGGCCTGCTCCAGGGCACGGCCGACCCCTACGTCTGGATCGCCTGCGACACGGCGACGACCCGGGCCCTGACGGCGTACGTCCGCAAGGAACTGGGCCTGCCCAAGCAGCGGGTGCACGCGCTGGGGTACTGGCGGGCGACCTGAGCGGCGGCCGGCTCGGCCCCGGGGGATGATCGGGACATGGACGTCACCCTTCACCTCGCCCAGGATCCCGAGGCCGACGCGCTGCTCGGCCGCAGTCCGCTCGCCGCGCTGGTCGGCATGCTGCTGGACCAGCAGGTCCCCATGGAGTGGGCGTTCAAGGGCCCTGCGACCATCGCCCAGCGGCTCGGCACGGACGACCTGGACGCGCACGAGATCGCCGCGCACGAGCCGGAGGCCTTCGCCGCGCTGCTGTCCCGGAAGCCGGCCGTGCACCGCTACCCGGGCTCCATGGCCAAGCGGATCCAGCAGCTGTGCCGGTACCTCGTCGAGCACTACGACGGTGACGCCGAGGCCGTCTGGAAGGACGTCGGCACCGGCAAGGACCTGCTGAAGCGCCTCGCGGACCTGCCCGGCTTCGGCAAGCAGAAGGCCCAGATCTTCCTCGCCCTGCTCGGCAAGCAGCTCGGCGTGCGGCCCACGGGCTGGCAAGAGGCAGCGGGCTCCTACGGCGACCCGGACTCGTTCCGCTCGGTCGCCGACATCACGGGCCCCGAGTCGCTGGTCAAGGTGAGGGCGCACAAGCAGGAGATGAAGGCAGCAGCCAAGGCCGCGAAGGCCTCCGGCAAGTAGAGCGTCAGCCTCTCGGCTCGTCGGCAAGCAGCAGGCACCCGTCACACAGGCATCCACCCCCTGGCTCCCCCCAAGTGGCGGCACCCTGCGGCCCGCTCCCAGCATGGACCATGACCGAGCCACCGAGCGGCTCCCCCTGGGACCCGGAGCAGGACGCCTTCCGCGACCGCGCGCCCCGCCCGCCCCAGGGCCCGGAACCCCACGTCTCCCACGGCCCGCACAGCGCCGGACGGCACGGCCGCACCCCGGCCGGCCCGCCCGGCACCGGGAGCAGCGCCACACCCCGCGCCCCCGGCCCGCACGTCGCCGGCATGGGCCGAGCGAGCGGATCTCGCCGTCGGCGCGATGAACGGCGTGGTCGCGGCGGGGAGTGACCTCCCGTGACCCCCGCACCGCAGCCGGCCCCCCGCCGCCCCCTCCGGCACGCCTGGCCGCGGGTGCTCGTCCTGCTGCTCGTCCTGCTCGTGCCCGGCGCCCACGCCGAGGCCCACACGGGGCCGGCGACCACCATGTCCGGGGAGAGCACCACCGTCGAGTGCGACCTCCTCGACCCCGCCCTGCGCCCACCGCCCAGAGGCTCCCGCCGCACCGCCGTTCCGCTGAGCCCCGCCCCGTTCCGGAACCCCGGGCCCGCGCACACCGCACAGCACCCCGTGCCCGTACCGCCGGACCCGCCGCACGACCCTCGCCCTCTGCGTTCCGAGGTCCTGCGCTGCTGACGGGACCGGCCCGGCCCCGGTCCGTCCGTCCCGCACGGAACCAGAACGACGAGGAACGACGAGGAACCCAGCCATGCTTCAAGACCCGTACGCCGTCCTGCGCGCCCTCCTGCGCGCGGAAGCCGCCCGCAGCACGCCCAAGCCCGCCCCCCGGCCGGACACGCGCAAGCCGCCGCAGCCCCTCAAGGGACAGGGGCGGGACCGCGGCTGACCCATCCGCACGGCGGAGACGCCCCGACGTCTCCGCCGTCCCCGCGCCGCCGCCGTCCGCCGGTCGCCGTCCAGCGCCGGTGGACGGCGGCGGCCCGGCCCTCGCCCCGGGCATCCAGGCGGACCCGGCGCGACGATCCCGGAGAGGTCGCCCCTGATGTCGGCGAGGAAGACGGGTACGTGCTGGGCGGACAGCTGCTCGGCGATCAGCTGGAGCGTCTTGCACGTGCCGTGCCGGTGGCGCCCGTGACCAGACCGTGCCGGCTGAGCATCGCCGGCGGCACCCGGACCTGCGCGTCCGGCAGGCACTGCCCGTCCCACAGCAGGGCGGCGGCGCGCTCGGGCACTTCCGGGGCGGGGGCCGACGGCATGGTCTCGCGGTCCGGCATGTTCACGCCCCTGTTTCCGGTTCGTACCGCCTTGTGAGGGTTTTTTCAGCGTCGCACTACGGCGCCATGGCTGCGCCTGGAAGGTCTTGACCGGTAGGCTTTCCGTGTGATCTTCAAGCGCATCGGAAACGGCCGGCCGTACCCCGACCACGGCCGGGAAAGCACCCGGCAGTGGGCGGACGTCGCGCCGCGCCCGGTCCGCCTCGATCAGCTCGTGACGACCAAGGGTCAGCTCGATCTGGAAACGCTGCTCGCCGAGGACTCCACGTTCTACGGCGACCTCTTCGCGCACGTCGTGAAGTGGCAGGGCGACCTGTACCTCGAGGACGGACTGCACCGCGCGGTGCGGGCGGCACTCCAGCAGCGCCAGGTGCTGCACGCGCGCGTGCTCGAACTCGACTGATCCCCGCCGGTCGCGGGTTGGCCCTTTCGGGTTCCGCTGGGCGACGTCGAATGATCATCTAGTAGGCATCGTCGCCCGGGCGCACTACGCTGCGCTCATGAGCATGCTGACTCCCCCCGGCATGGGCGGCAAGTACCGCATCACGGGCAACAAGTACCCCAAGATGCGTCGGCCCCGGCGGCGCGGCAGGCTCGTCGTCCTGACCGTCGCATCCGTCGTCGTCCTCGGCGTGGGCGGGTGGGGCACGCTGCAGCTCATCGACGCCTTCACCGGCGGCGGCAGAAAGGCTTCGGCGGCCGGTGACGGTACGGACTGCGGCATCAGGACCAAGGCGAGCCCCTCGCCCAGCGCCAGAGCCCTGCCCCAGCCGCGCACGATCACGGTCAACGTGCTCAACGCCACCACCCGCAGCGGCCTGGCGAAGAAGACCGCCGACGAGCTGAAGAAGCGCGGCTTCAAGATCGGCGACGTGGGCAACGCGACCAAGCAGTACGACAAGAAGATCAAGGGCACCGGCCTGCTGCTCGGCCCGGCCACCGCGCTCGACACCTCGCTGCCCGTGCTCGGCACCCAGCTTCCGGGCGCCGAACGGCGTACCGAGGCGGCCCGCGAGGGCGCTGCCGTCGACCTCGTCATCGGGGACGGCTTCAAGCAGCTGGCCACACAACAGGACGCCGACCGGGCCCTGACCGAGCTGGCCAGGCCCGAGCCGGCGCCGACGTCAAAGAAGGGCTGCTGAGCACGTCCCCGAGGGCGTGCCCGAGCGCCCCGGGGGGTCCTACTCGGCAGCCCCGTACATCCGGTCCCCCGCGTCCCCGAGGCCGGGCACGATGTAGCCGTGCTCGTTCAACCGCTCGTCGACCGAGGCGGTCACGACCGTCACCGGCGTGCCCGCCAGCTCACGCTCCAGGATCTCGACGCCCTCCGGGGCGGCCAGCAGCACCACGGCCGTCACATCGTCGGCGCCGCGCCGGATCAGCTCCCGGATCGCCGCGACCAGCGTGCCGCCGGTGGCGAGCATCGGGTCGAGCACGTACACCTGCCGGCCCGACAGGTCCTCCGGCATACGCGTCGCGTACGTGGAGGCCTCCAGCGTCTCCTCGTTGCGGATCATGCCGAGGAAACCCACCTCGGCGGTCGGCAGCAGCCGGACCATGCCGTCCAGCATGCCGAGCCCGGCGCGCAGGATCGGCACCACCAGCGGCCGCGGGTGGGACAGCTTGACGCCCGTGGTCCGCGCGACCGGCGTCTGGATGTCGACCTGTTCGGTGCGCACGTCACGCGTGGCCTCGTAGGCGAGCAGGGTGACCAGCTCGTCGGCGAGACGGCGGAAGGTCGCGGAGTCGGTGCGCTGGTCGCGCAGCGTGGTGAGCTTGTGGGCGACCAGAGGGTGGTCGACGACGTGGAGACGCATGTCCACAACATTAACCGGGCGGGATGCCCCGGCCGCACGGCCTGCCCGCCGACCGGCCCACACCCGATCGATGGCGTCAAACCGCCCGTCCGGGGGAAAGCGGGAAGCACGGACTGGGGGTGGTGAACCTGATGCCCGACCGGAAATTCCGAGACGATCCGTCGCCGCACACGCGGCCGGGGACGGGACAGGAGCCCGACCGGACGAACGGGACCGACGAGTCCGACGCCGAGCGCCGCCGGCGTCGCGCCCGGTTCCTGCGCGATCTGGCCGAGGCCCGGGAGCTGCGGGACCGCGTCCAGCCGCGCCGCGCCAAGACGGCACGGCTGCGCCACGCGATGCGCATGCGCACCTTCCGCTGGTAGGAAACGGGTGAGGAAACCCCCGGCAAAGATCACGAACCGCGCGGAGGTTGTCGCGGGTGACCGCGCGTGGAGCGGGGCAAAGCCGCGTACGATCCGCAGGTGGCGGCAACGGGCGTGCGAGCGGAACTGCCGGACACAGGGAGCCGAAGACGTCCCCTGAACGCCTTGTTTCTGCCACGATTCCGAGTGGGTGGGGCTCGGACGAGCACTCCCCACCCGTAACCTCCGCCGGGGGGACCCCCAACCGGCACGCCTATGACCAGTGGGAGAGTCACGGTGTACTTCGCCGCACTGCTCGCGCGCACCGAAGACGGGTGGGAAGCGAGCGACACAGAGCTCGACGATGTGGAAACCCTGTCGGATCTGGCCGACCTGGCCCGTGAAGCCTCCCCCGACGAGGACACGGTGCTCGTGCTCATCGAGCAGGAGGACGCCTGGTTCGGCGTCGTCCGCGTGGACGGCGAGGAGGACCCTCGCATCTACGTCTCGGACGCCGCCGCGGCTGCCCGCAGCAGCTACGGCGAGATCCTGCTCACCGACGAGCTGCTCGGCCGCGACCCGGACGACGGGGACGTCCTCGACGCCCTCGACCTCGACGGCACCGAGGACGGTGAGTCCGACGACAACGAGGACGACGACGCCGAGGACGGCGCCGGGACGGCCGGCTCCGCCGAGTCCGTGCCGCACGGCCCGGTCGGCGACGCCCTGATCCTGGACGACCTCGGCGTGAGCGAGAAGGAGCTGCGCCTGATGTCGACGGACGCCGTCACCGAGATCGCCGAGTCCCTGGGCGCCTCGGAGACCCTGGAGACCGTCCGCTGACCGGTCGTACCGCCGCGGGGCCGCCAGATCCGGTCCGGGACCCCTGGCGCCCCGCGATGCGCCTCGCCCTGGACGAGGCCGCCGGGGCCGTCCGGGGCGGGGACGTCCCGATCGGCGCCGTCGTCCTGGCCCCGGACGGCACGACCGTGCTCGCGGCCGGGCACAACGAACGCGAGGCCGGCGGCGACCCGACGGCCCACGCGGAGCTTCTCGCCCTGCGGCGGGCCGCGGCCGCCCTCGGCGGGTGGCGGCTCACCGGATGCACCCTCGTGGTGACGCTGGAGCCCTGCACGATGTGCGCGGGCGCGATCCAGCAGTCCCGCGTCGACCGGCTCGTCTACGGCGCCCGCGACGAGAAGGCCGGAGCGGCCGGCTCCCTGTGGGATCTCGTCCGCGACCGGCGGCTCAACCACCGCCCCGAGGTGATCGAGGGCGTGCTCGCGGAGGAGTGCGCGGGGCTGCTCACCGAGTTCTTCCGCGGTCGCTGAATACCGATTTCGAAGCACGCGGCACCTTGCTGTAAGGTCTCCCTCGGTAGCGTGTCCGAGCGGCCGAAGGAGCTCGCCTCGAAAGCGAGTGTGGCGCAAGTCACCGAGGGTTCAAATCCCTCCGCTACCGCTTTCACACCCTCCTGACCAGCGGAAACGCGGCCAGGGGGGTGTTTTGCGTGAGGCATGTGCCTCATGGCCGTGCGGCACCAGGAGCCATGGGAAGCAGCAGCGCCCCTCGCACCAAACGCGTTCACCCTTCCTACGGAGGACGGGCCGCCTGCGCTCCCCGAGACGATCTCTGCGATCCCGTGCCGTCGCCGTTCCGCTACCCCGGCCGCCGACGGTGCGGACACGGCTACGCCGTCCGGCAGGCACCCCCCTTCCGGTAGATCCGCACCCTCCTGAGCATGCCCGGCGCATCGGCCTGAGACGTCGCGCCCGCGCCGACAGCACGGTCGTCGTGCTGAACCTGACGGACGAGGAGGAGGCCCGCCGCGTGCCGGCGGAGGACTTCGGCATCGACGCGCCCAAGGCCTGACGCTACCGAGGTGAGGGCGGCCGGGTCCTGGTGGCGGCCTCGCCCACGCGGGCCTCGAAGCACTCCTGTTCGCCGTCGGCCGACGCGGGCCGGAAGCAGGCCCGGACGGTGCTGCCGGGACGGACTTCGGTCATCTCGGTATAGCGGAAGGTTGCCGCGTCGTCCTTGTTCCTGATGCGCACGCCGTGGGTCGGGCCGCCTGCCGTGACGTCCACCCGGTCACCGATCTCGGTCCCCCAGGTCCGGGCCCAGCTCGCACCGCACTTCTTGCTGTGGCGCAGCTCGACGTGGGCACCGGTGGCCGTGCGGTACGAGGCGAGGGTCTCGGGGCCGAGGCCGCAGATCAGGCGCATCGGGTCCCGGCCCTCGCAGGCGGCTCCGTGGCATTGGGGAGCGAGGGAGAACGGGACGGAGGCCGGCAGCGGCTCGGCCTCCTGAGCCTCCGAGTCCGGCAGCAGGAGGAACAGCAGGACCGCGACACCACCGACGATCACGGTGTACGCCGACACCAGCACCACCAGGAGCCTGCTCCCGCCAAGTCGCCGCCGCCCGGTCCCGGCGGGCGGCGGCTCCTGAGCATGTGACCGCGGCGACTCGTCCGTGGGAGGGGCGGGTGCGGGGGCCGCCGCGCGTCCGCTCCAGTGCG
The DNA here is from genome assembly GCF_042803315.1 of Streptomyces sp. NPDC057424. Classification (NCBI taxonomy): domain Bacteria; kingdom Bacillati; phylum Actinomycetota; class Actinomycetes; order Kitasatosporales; family Streptomycetaceae; genus Streptomyces; species Streptomyces sp. NPDC057424. The sequence continues at coordinate 27,461 of NZ_JBHVCP010000009.1, read as the reverse complement.
ACTCGGCGATCTCCCACAGGGCCAGCAGCCGCCCGTCCGGTTCGTTCGCGAGTCGGCACAGTTCCCGTACGGCCTGCCGAGGAGGCAGGCTCTTGCCGTTGAGGTAACGCTCCCACGAGGACTTGCTGTACGCCGTTCGCTCCGCCAGCGCCGCCAGACTCAGTCCCGCACCGGCCCGCAGCTCCCGCAGCGCCGCGGCCAGCCGAGTGTGTTCCGTGGTCACTTGGCCGCCGCGTTCCGTAGGGCCTGCCAGGTGCGCGGGCCGATGACTCCGTCCACGACCAGCCCGCTCTGCTTCTGCATGCGCTCGACCGCTCGCCGCGTCTTCGGACCGAAGACGCCGTCGATCTCCCCTGGCGCGGTGCCCGCCCGGCGCAGCAGGCACTGCGCCTCGGCCACTTCGAGCCCCACGTGGGTGTTGGACAGGGGGATGTCCGTGGTCCGGCTCAGGCCCGCGTACCAGCGGCCGTCACGCTGCTCCAGCCGGCAGGTGTAGATGACCGGCACCAGGGACTCCGACACAGTGGCCGGGGCCGCCGCGACAGCATCGCTGCGGTCGCGCGCGAGCTGGGTTCGGGCCTCGGTGAGCTGCACGGCCAGCAGGAGTGCCGCGGTGACGGACACCACCGAGACCACGGCTCCCGCCGTGACCGCGACGCGCAGGTGACGCCCGTACGGCTGCGCCTCCGTGGGGGTGTGTGCCGGTGTCGCGGCGAGGTTCTCGGGGGCGGCGGTGGTGACCACCCGTCCCTCCGCCCAGCGCTGGGCGGCGATCTCGTGCATCAACAGCAGCCGGGCCGGATCGTCACCACCGATGCGGGCCATCGCCTCGACGGCCTCCCGGGGCGGCAGAGACCTGCCGTTCAGATATCGCTGCCACGACTTCGCGCTGTACCCGGTCCTCGCGGTCAGTTGACGCGTGCTCAGTTCGCTGCGGTCCTTCAATCTGCGCAGTCGCACGATCAACTGGTGGACGTGTGGATGCAGTTCTGCGGGCAGTTCCTTCCAGCGCGACATGCTTCCCCCCACTCGCGTCGGGGGCGCGGTCCCGACCCCCCTGGCCCGGTCTCATTCTGCACCAGCTGTCACGGGAGGCCCGCCCTGCTGTGACCCCGCCCTGGCGCGGAATCAGCCATCCCCCTCTCGTCGCAGTCCCGCCGCAGGGACTCGGCGGGCGGCATCTCAGCAGGTCAATGCGCGGGACGTCCCGGGATGCGGCCACTTCCGCGTCACCTGTGGCCGAACATCTCGCCGAACCCGCAGTCTCGTTGCGGAGCCGGCCGCTGCGGTCGGCTTCTTCCATCGCACGTCAATTGAGGGGAACAGCATGCGAGCTCTCACAAGGGCACTCGTCAGTGTCACCGCCGCGGTCGGGATCGCCGCCGGCGGCCTGGCCACCGCGGGCACGGCCACGGCGGCTCCCGCGTCGGCCCAGCAGCAGGCGGCGAGCGGTGAGGTCGGCACGCTCGCGGTGGAGAACCTGGGTCTGACCCGGGCGGAGGCCAGGAAGGTCCAGGGCTGGCTGGCGAAGCACTGGAACTACAACGACGCGATCGACGGGTACCTCGGCGAGAACAGCTGGAAGGCGTTCCAGCGCTGCCTGGCCAAGTACTGGGGCTACGAGGACAAGATCGACGGAATCGTCGGCCCCAACACGATCGAGGCGCTTCAGCGCCTGCTGCGGGCCAACGGCGACTACGACGGCGCCATCGACGGCCTCGCCGGCCCCAAGACCCGGTCAGGGTTCGAGACCTGGGCCAACAGGCTCTGACGGACCGGCCGCCCCACGAACCCACCCGGACCGTCCTCCTCCCCACGCCGGGAGGAGGACGGTCCGCGTGCCATGTCTCGCCGCCGCTCACCCATCACGCACGGAAAGTGAGGGAGCCATGCGCTCTCGCCTGACCACGGTTCGTCTCGCCGCCACCGCCGGCGCACTCACCACCGCCGTCCTTACCGGTCTGGCCCTCGCGCCCTCAGCCGCGGCGGTCGACCCCTACCCGACCTGCAACACGTACAAGAACGTCAGCGGGCACAAGGTTCCCGCCTACGGGCAGCCGACTCCCAGCCTGATCTGCAACCTCGTCCTCAACGTCAGCAAATCCAACGAGGCCGTGAAAGTCCTCCAGACCAGCCTGAACAACTGCCACAACTTCAGCCTTGACGTCGACGGCTACTACGGCCAGAAGACCTTCCTCGCCGTCAGAGCCATCCAGGAGGCCTACCTCGGGGAGGCCGACGCCGACGGCTACTACGGCCCTCGGACCCGAGACGTCATGAAGCACTGGGGCCTCAGCGGCTGCAGCAGGATCTGACGATCCGACTCCGTTACCGCTTGAAAGGGCCCCGTCGCCAGACGGGGCCCTTCGTATGATCTGCCCCTTCGCGTGATCGGGCCCTCGTGCGATCATGTGCGCTGCACGGGACACCAGCGACAGGGGAGGCCGCGATGGCGGTGAACGCGAAGAAGATCGCCGTCTACGCTCTTGTGGTCTTCGCGTTGTACGTGATCATCACGGACCCGGAGACGGCGACCGACTACGTCCTCGTAGCATTCCAGGGCATTTCGGATGCCGCCGGGGCCCTCGGCGACTTCGCCACGTGGGTCGCCAGGGGAGGAAAGTGATGATCCGCCACCTGGTCCTCTTCAAGCTCAACGACGGCGTCGAGCGCGACGACCCCCGGGTCGTGCAGGGCGTCGAGGCCTTCCGCGCGCTCGGCGGCAAGATCCCGGAGCTCCGCTTCTGGGAGCTCGGCTGGAACGTCAGCGACCGCCCCATCGCCTACGACTTCGCCATCAACTCGGCCTGCGACGACGCGGACGCGCTGCGGCGGTACGTGGAGCACCCGGACCACCAGGCGGGTGTCGCGCTGTGGCGGGAGTTCGCCACGTGGGTGATCGCGGACTACGAGTTCTGAGACCGGACTTTTCGGGCCCCCTGTCGCTTCGACAGGGGGATTTTCTGTTGCGTGAGTTGATTTGTGCGGCTTTCATCCCTCAACACGTAGTTATAGGGTGCTTGCACACAGTGCACATGTCTTGTGATGCTATGACCGCTTTTGATGGAAGAGTTGACGGATGAGTTGACGATGACGAGGTGGAGTTGACCGTGCTGGCCAGTACCGCACCTCAGGCACCGTCCCCTCCAGCACCGTCTCCGCAGGCGCCGTCCCCTCAAGGCGCACCCCCTCAGGCGGCGCCCACGGAAGCCGCACCGGCCGCACCGACCGCGCCGACCGCGCCTCAGCGGAGCAGCCGTGGCGCCGACACCCGGGCGCTGACCCAGGTGCTCTTCGCGCAGCTCAAGGAGCTCCAGCCGGGCACCCCGGAGCACGACCGCGTACGCGGGGCGCTCATCGAGGCCAACCTCCCGCTCGTGCGCTACGCGGCCGCCCGGTTCCGCTCCCGCAACGAGCCGATGGAGGACGTCGTCCAGGTCGGCACCATCGGGCTCATCAACGCCATCGACCGCTTCGACCCGGACCGGGGCGTGCAGTTCCCGACGTTCGCGATGCCGACGGTCGTCGGCGAGATCAAGCGGTACTTCCGCGACAACGTCCGCACCGTCCACGTGCCGCGCCGGCTGCACGAGCTGTGGGTGCAGGTCAACAGCGCGACGGAGGACCTGACGACCTCCTTCGGGCGGACCCCGACGACCGCGGAGATCGCCGAGCGGCTGCACATCACCGAGGGCGAGGTGCTGTCCTGCATCGAGGCCGGGCGGTCGTACCACGCGACCTCACTGGAGGCCGCACAGGAGGGCGACGGACTGCCGGGGCTGCTGGACCGGCTCGGCTACGAGGATCCCGCTCTGGACGGCGTGGAGCACCGGGATCTCGTACGGCACCTGCTCGTCCAGCTGCCCGAGCGGGAGCAGCGGATCCTGTTGCTGCGGTACTACAGCAATCTCACGCAGTCCCAGATCTCCGCGGAACTCGGCGTCTCGCAGATGCACGTGTCGCGGCTACTCGCGCGTAGTTTCCAGAGATTGCGGTCTGCGAACCGCATCGACGCGTAACCGCAAACGCTAGCGAGAGGTCACCGCGGGGAGGGAATCGCCCATCAGGGCGGTTGCCGACACTTGAGAGCCGAAAACCCGTCAGACCCCTTGTTTGCAGGGCGGATTCGCGTCTCAGATGTCGACATGTCACTACAGCGTGTTGCCGACATGTGACATTCTGCCGGAAGCGCGTTTGCCGGAGCTCCGGCTCCGGTATTCAGGTGAAGGCTGCGTTCCTCAGACGGGGGCGTTCGCCGCGACCGTCCCGCGACCCAAAGGGGGTGGCATGTCCGCAGAACAGGGCAGCTCGAAGGTGCTCACGCTCGCGGAGAGCGACACAGCTCCCCATGCTCTCGACTCAATCGGCCCCATCGATGACGTCCCGGCCCTGGCGGCCGAGCCCGTCCCGGTCCTTCCGGCCACGGGGGCCATCGACACCCGCACCCTGTCCCGCTCCCTGTTCCTGCGGCTGGCCGCGCTCGACGAGGACAGCCCCGAGCGTGCGTACGTCCGTGACACGCTCATCGAGCTCAACCTCCCGCTGGTGCGGTACGCCGCCGCACGGTTCCGGTCCCGGAACGAGCCGATGGAGGACATCGTCCAGGTCGGCACGATCGGGCTGATCAAGGCGATCGACCGGTTCGACTGCGAACGGGGCGTCGAGTTCCCCACGTTCGCGATGCCAACCGTCGTGGGCGAGATCAAGCGGTTCTTCCGCGACACGTCGTGGTCGGTGCGGGTGCCGCGCCGGCTGCAGGAGCTGCGGCTCGCTCTGACCAAGGCCAGTGACGAGCTCTCGCAGAAGCTGGACCGGTCCCCGACGGTGACCGAACTCGCCTCCGTGCTCGGGGTGTCCGAGGAGGACGTCGTCGACGGGCTGGCGGTGGGGAACGCCTACACGGCGTCCTCGCTGGACTCGCCGGCACCGGAGGACGACGGTGGCGAGGGGTCGCTGGCGGACCGGCTGGGGTACGAGGACACCGCGCTGGAGGGTGTGGAGTACCGGGAGTCCCTGAAGCCGCTGCTGGCGAAGCTGCCGCCGCGGGAGCGGCGGATCATCATGCTCCGCTTCTTCGCGAACATGACGCAGTCGCAGATCGGCGAGGAGGTCGGCATCTCGCAGATGCACGTCTCCCGGCTGCTGACCCGGACGCTGGCGCAGCTCCGGGAAGGGCTGATCTCGGACTGACCGAGGGCTGGGGCGCGGCTGCTGGGGCCGCGCCGTATGCCTGTGGCCGCCTCGGTGGGGATGCGGGCTTGCGCCGCTTCGCCGGGTGTGGGCCGGGGCCGTGCCGGGGGGTGTCCGTCCTCGGAACGGCGCGATGAGGTGTCATACCGGCTGACTGGCGCTGCCGGGCCGACCGCTGCGGGCGGACACCCCCCGACACGCCCGTTCTCGCCGTGGGCGGGTGCCGGCGCTTCTCCGCTCGGCCGCGGCAGCGACACCGGGGGCGTGAGAGCTACGCCAGCGCCAGCCAGGCCACCGCCGCGACGATCGCGACGGCGACGGCCACGCCGAGGATGAGGCCGATGCGCGGCCCGCCGCTGGACGGGGCCGCCGCCTGACGCCCCTGCGGGGCCTCGTCGACGAACGCGCGGAACATCTGGGTGCTGCCGGCGGGGTCGTGATTGCCCTGCGGGGCCTGGTTGTTAGCCATGGCCCGAGACCCTAGCGAAAACGCCGGGGCTCCCCAAGTGGGGGTTGGGGTTCCGTTTGGCCCCCACCGACCCGTACCGCCAGGTTCGCCACCAGCACGTTTACTCCCGCAATACTTGCCTTTGCCAAGTTTTTGTGCCGCGCTCGCCTCTTTTGTTTGCCTGTAGCAACCAACAGCTTCTATGGTTGCCCTAAGCAACGAAAGCGGGAGGTGTCATGGCCGAAAAGGCGCAGTACGAAGAGCTGGTCCGCCAGTTCAGTGCCTTCGGCGCCGTGAAGCGGGAGCTCGGCCGGATCATGCCCGCCGAGTGCCCCGGCGGATCGGCGGCCGTTCTGACCCTGCTGGGCCGTCACGGCGACATGCGCATGAGCAAGCTCGCCGAGCTGCTGGCGGTGGACATGTCGGTCACCAGCCGGCATGCCGCGCACGTCGTGGACCGGGGCTGGATCGAACGCTCCCCCGACCCGGCGGACAAACGGTCACGCATCCTGCGCCTCACCCCCGCGGGCCACGCACAGCTCGACGAGCTGTCCCGGCGGACCACCGAGGTCCTCGCCGAGCGCCTGAGCGACTGGACCGACGAGGACGTCGGCCGGCTCACGGATCTGATGGCGCGGCTGCGGGAGAGCTTCGACTGCCGTCCCACGCCCCGGGCGGCACCCCCCGCTGTCGAACAGACCACCCGTACACCCGCAAGCACGTAAGAAAAGGAAGCCCATGGCAACGACCACACCAGCCGGTGTGCGGGCTCATGCCAAGCACGGGGGAGGCTCCCACGGCTCCTCCGGCGACGGCGCTCCGATGACGCACCGGCAGATCATGGAGGCCCTCACCGGCCTTCTGCTCGGCATGTTCGTCGCGATCCTGTCGTCGACGATCGTCTCCAACGCCCTGCCCCGGATCATCGGCGACCTCGGCGGCGGCCAGAGCGCCTACACCTGGGTCGTGACCGCGTCCCTGCTGACGATGACCGCGTCCACCCCGCTGTGGGGCAAGCTCGCCGACCTGTTCTCCAAGAAGCTGCTGATCCAGTTCGCGCTGGTCATCTTCGTGCTGGGTTCGGCGGCGGCCGGCATGTCCCAGAACCCGGGCATGCTCATCACCTTCCGCGCGGTCCAGGGCATCGGCATGGGCGGTCTGTCCGCGCTGGCCCAGATCATCATGGCGGCGATGATCTCGCCGCGTGAGCGCGGCCGTTACAACGGCTACCTCGGCGCCACCTTCGCCACCGCCATGGTCGGCGGCCCGCTGGTCGGCGGTGTCATCACCGACACCGACTGGCTCGGCTGGCGCTGGTGCTTCTACGTCGGTGTGCCCTTCGCCGTGATCGCCCTGATCGTGCTGCAGAAGACCCTGCACCTGCCCGTGGTCAAGCGGAAGGTCAAGGTCGACTGGGCCGGCGCGTTCTTCATCACGGCGGCCGTCTGCCTGCTGCTCGTCTGGGTGACCTTCGCCGGTGACAAGTACGACTGGGTCTCGTGGCAGACGTACGCGATGGTCGGCGGCTCGGTCGTGCTGCTGGCGCTGTTCGTCCTGATCGAGGCGAAGGCGAGCGAGCCGATCATCCCGCTGCGGCTGTTCCGCAACCGGACCATCACGCTGGCCTCGCTGGCCTCGCTGTTCGTCGGTGTCGCGATGTTCGCCGGGACCGTCTTCTTCAGCCAGTACTTCCAGCTGGCCCGGGACAAGTCGCCGACGATGTCCGGTGTCATGACGATCCCGATGATCGCGGGTCTGTTCCTCTCCTCCACCGTCTCCGGCCAGGTCATCACCCGGACCGGTCGCTGGAAGGGCTGGCTCATAGGCGGCGGCGTGCTGGTGACCGCGGGGCTCGGGCTGCTGGGCACGATCCGGTACGACACCGAGTACTGGCACATAGCGATCTTCATGGCGCTGCTGGGTCTCGGCATCGGCATGATGATGCAGAACCTGGTGCTGTGCACGCAGAACCAGGTGGAGCCGGGTGACCTCGGTGCCGCGAGCTCCACGGTGACCTTCTTCCGGTCCCTCGGCGGTGCGGTGGGCGTCTCGGCGCTCGGCGCGGTCCTGGGCAACAAGATCACCGACTACGTGCAGGACGGCCTCGCCGGCCTGGGCGCGAAGGGCGCGGCCCTCGGCCACGCCGGCACGGGCGGTGGCGGCATCCCCGACCTCGACGCGATGCCCGCGCCGATCCGCACCGTCGTGGAGAGCGCCTACGGCCATGGTGTCGCGGACGTGTTCCTCTACTCGGCTCCGCTTGCGCTGCTCGCGCTGCTGGTGTCGCTGTTCATCAAGGAGGTCCCCTTGAAGACGAAGGGTGGGCTGGCCCAGGCTGCCGCCGGAACCGACGCCCCCACGGAGGCTCCCGCCGAGGAGAACAGCGTGCCGAGCTGGGCCGTGGCCGAGACCGGGGCCGCCGACGGGACCGGGCCGGAGGGCACGCAGCGGCTCGCCGCCGTGCCCACCGTGGCCCGTGCCGAGGAGCCCTCGTCCGGTCGAGGCGGCGTTCCGGTCCGTGGTTTCGTCCGCGGGAACGAGTCCGCGCCCGTGCCGCGGGCCGCCGTCACGCTGATCTCGCTGGCCGGGCGCCAGCTGGGCCGGTCCGTGGCGCAGGCCGACGGCTCGTACACGGTGGACGCCCCGGGCTCCGGGTCGTACGTCCTGATCGCCTCCGCCGACGGCTTCCAGCCGCAGGCCTCCACGGTCGTGGTGAACGGCGAGCCGGTCGCCTACGACATCCTGCTCAGCGGCACCAGCGGGCTGACCGGCCTGGTGCGGGCCGCCGGGAACGGGCAGCCGGTCAACGACGCCATGGTCATCGTGACGGATGTGCGCGGGGACCTGCTGGCCAACGGGACCACGGGTGAGCAGGGCGAGTTCGCCTTCGCCGAGCTGGTGCCGGGGGCGGTGACCGTCGCGGTGAACGCCGCCGGGTACCGGCCGCGCGCCCTGCCCGTCGAGGTGGGCGGCACCGGGGTCACCCGGGTCGAGATCGACCTGGCCCCGGGCGCCCGCGTCCAGGGTGTCGTCCGCGCCCCGCACGGCCCGCTGGCCGACGCCCGGGTGACGCTGGTCGACCAGGCGGGCAACGTCGTCGGCTCGGCCACGACCGGGACGGACGGGGCGTACGCCTTCACCGACCTGGACGGCGGCGAGTACACCGTCATCGCCACGGGCTACCCGCCGGTGGCCACCGCCCTGACGGTCACGGGCGCCGGCACCGACGCCCACGACATCGAACTCGCCCACCCCGGCGAGTAATACGGACCCCGGCCCGTGACAGGTGGGTGCGCTCTGAGCGGAGGTGCGCCCCCTGTCGCGGGCCGGTTCATTTCTGAGGAGTGGCTGAGATGGGACTGACCGCGAGGATCCGCACCCGGGACGGATGGGCCGTGTCGCACGCGGTCGTCACGGTGGCGGACATGACCGGTGCGCAGGTACTGCGGGCCGAGGCGGACGCGGAGGGCGCCGTGCGGGACGCGACGCCGCTGGAGCCGGGGGCCTACACCGTCATCGTCACGGCCGTCGGGTACGCGCCCGCGGCGTCCAGCGTGATCGTCACCGCGAGCGGGCGGGCGGAGGCCGGCACGGTGACGCTGGCGCGGCGGGGCGGCACCGAGCTGCCGCCGCCCGGCCCGTGGACCGTCGACCCGGTGCACTCCAGCGTGGCCGCCGTGGCCCGGCACCTGGGCATCTCCAGCGTGCACGGCCGGTTCACGGAATTCTCCGGCTCGGTCGAGATCGCCCCGGACGACGTCACCAGGTCGCGGGTGGAGGCGGTGATCCGGGCCGCGTCCGTGGACACCGGCAACGGCATGCGCGACGGGCACCTGAAGTCGCCGGACTTCCTCGACGTCGAGCGGTTCCCCGAGATCACCTACCGGTCCACGGGGCTGACGGCGACCGGGGCCGACCGGTGGACCGTCCACGGCGAGCTGGGCATGCACGGGGTCGTGCGGCCCGTGGACCTGGATCTGGCCTACCTCGGCACGGGTCCGGACCCGTGGGGCGGCACCCGCGCGGCGTTCCGCGCGACGACCGAACTGCACCGCGAGGACTTCGCGATGCACTACAACCAGGTCCTGCAGGCCGGCATCGCCGCCGTCGGCACGACACTGAAGGTGGAGCTGGACATCCAGGCCGTGCAGGGCGAGTCACTTCCGGCTGCGTGATTCCGGGGCGGACACCCGCGCCACCAACTGGCCGCACAGGTCCCGGAGCTTGATGTTCCGGTCCTGTGAGACCCGGCGCAGCCGCTCCAGCGCGATCCGCGCGTCGATCCGCTCCCGGGCCATCAGGATGCCGACCGCCTGGTCGATGACGCTGCGGGAGAGCAGCGCGGTGCGCACGTCGGCCGCCGACTGGCGGCGGCGCTCGATCCGCAGGGCCACGTCGATCGCGTCCCCGGACCGGCCCGCGAAGGCGCGGGCCGCGTCCCGGCCCGCGCTCAGTGCCCCGGCCCGCACGGCGTAGAAGTTGATCGCGGCACCGCTCTCGCCCTCGACGGCGACCGGCACCGCCAGCACACAGCGGACGCCCGCGGAGATCGCGTACTCCGTGTAGGACGTCCAGCGGGACTCCTCGGCCAGGTCCGGTGCGTACTGCTCCTCACCGGTCTCGGCCGCGTCGACGCAGGGCCCCGAGCCGTTCTCGTACTGGCGCAGGTCCAGGCCGCTGGGCATGCCGTCACTGCCGGCCAGGGTCAGCAGCCGGCCGGCGCGGCGCACGGTGATGCTGCACGCGTCCGCGCCGGGCACCTCCTGCACCGCGCGGTCGGTCAGATCACGCAGCAGGGTGTCGAGACCGCTGCTGCGCACCATGGCCTGGTCCAGCGTGTCGGACGTCTCGGAACTCATGACCGTACGGGTATCCCGTCGCCGTCCGAACACGCCTCGTTCGTGACTCACCTTCCCTCAGGGGGTGTTGTGAGCACCGACGATCCGGCGGGCGAGGTCGCGCAGTTTCACGTTCTCCCGCTGGGAGGCCCGCACCAGACTCTCGAAGGCCGCGGCCGCGTCGATGCCCTGGCGCTCCATGAGGATGCCGGTGGCCTGGCCGATCAGGTCCCGGGTGTGCATGGCCTCGGTGAGCTGCTCGCGCACGGTCGCGGAGTCCAGGGCGATGCTGACGTGCGCGCTGAACAGCCGTCCGACGCGCATGGCCTCCTCGTCGAAGACGCCCGGTTTGCGCGCATAGGCCGTGAGCACGGTCAGCCGGCGGCGGTCGGCGCGCAGCCGCAGCGACAGCGCCGAGCGCAGCCCCAGGGCCGCCAGCACGTCCCAGCCGTCGTCCGCCTCGCTGTCCGCTATCCGCGCCACGGGGCTGTTCCACAGCTGGTCCCACAGCCCGTGCTGTTCGCGGCCGGTGTGCCGGGACTCGGCGGAGCGCACCACCTCGTCGGTCCAGGCGAGCGTGCGGAGCTTGTTGCCGCGCTCGATCACGGAGATGCCGGCGTGCTCGGCACCCGGCATGAGATGCACCGCCAGCCGGACCGCCATACGCAGGGCACTGTGGGGCGTGAGTGTCTCGTGCAGCTGCTGAGAAGCCACCGTGAGGGCCTCGGCCAGCTCGACGCCAGCCGGAAAACGGGGCAAATCAGGAAACTCGGACGCAGCCACCACGAACCTCTTCGGCATGCACGGCCAATGGCCGTGCGCAGGAGAGCTCCGCAGCACATTCCCGACTGCGAGCACAGGACGGACAGCACTCTAACTGCTCGGTTGCCTCCAAGTGACGTCCGGCCGACGCCGCAGCGGGCGCTTCCGCCACCGGCCCCCCGCATGGTGGAATGGCGCCACGGGTCAGGAAGCGGCCTTACCGGAAACCGGACGAACGTCTGCCAGGTGAGTGCCGTGACCTTCTTCACGAATCCCACAGAACCGCGCGGCCTCCCCGGCCGCGTCCACCTGACCATGCCCGCCGAGATCGACTTCTGCAACGCGGCGGAACTGCTGCCGCTCGTCATGTCCGCCGCCCAGGCCCGTGGCGACCGGCTGGACATCCTGGTCCTCGACCTGACCACGACCTCCTTCATGGACTCCCAGGGCATCCGCCTCATCAACGACGTACGGCACCGGCTGCACCCCGGCGCCCGGGTGCGCCTGGTGGCCCGCCCGGAGGGGATCACCAGCCGCGTCCTGGAGGTGACCGGCCTGCGGCGGGACGTCCCCGTGTACGACGACCTCGCCGAGGCCCTGGCGTCGTAGGCTGCCGGACATGGCACCGAACATCGCGACGAACACCCGCGTCTCCCTGGACGAGTTGCTCGACTTCGTACGCCCCCGGCACCACGCGATCCTGCTGACCCGGCGGGCCGGTGGCGGCCCCCAGGGCTCCCCGCTGGCCTGCGGTGTCGACGACTCCGGCCGGATCGTGGTCTCCACCTACCCGGAGCGCGCCAAGACCCGCAACGCCAAGCGGGACCCGCGCGTGAGCCTGCTCGTGCTCAGCGACGACTGGAACGGCCCCTGGGTCCAGATCGACGGCACCGCCGAGATCATCGACTCCCCCGACTCCGTCGAACCGCTCGTGGAGTACTACCGGAACATCGCCGGGGAGCACCCCGACTGGGACGAGTACCGCACGGCCATGCTGAAGCAGGGCAAGTCGATCATCCGGATCACGCCGGAGCGGTGGGGGCCGGTGGCGACCGGGGGCTTCCCGGCACGGCTGGTGGAAGGGGAGTAGGCCGGCCCGCTGAGCAGGTCAGCCCTCTCCGGGGACCTCGCCCCCGCGGGCGGCCATCGCCTCGATGCCCACGATCAGCAGCTCCAGCGCGAACTCGAAGTCGCGCTCCATCATCTCCGCGACCGTGTCGCCGCCGCGCGCCGCCATGATCTCCTGGGACTCCTGGATGACGTCGGCGGCCTGCGGGGCGGTGGACACCGTGCTCAGGGCCTGCTGGAAGTACTCGTCGACGGTCATGCCGCCGGCCGCGGCCCGGGTGGCGAGATGGCCCTCCAGGGTGCCGTAGCCGTAGACGAACTGGAAGACGGCCGAGATCGTGCTCGTCAGGCGCTTCGCGGGCATCCCGGTCCCGCGGACGACGCGCTGGACGACCCGGGAGAACGCCAGGTTGTTGGGGCCGATGTTGAGGAAGACCCCGACCAGCGCGGACACCCAGGGGTGCCGCACCAGCAGCGTCCGGTACTCCCGGGCGAGCGCCCGCACCTGGTCCCGCCAGTCCTCACCGGCGTCCGGATCGGGCAGCCGCATCTCGCCCATGACCTCGTCCAGGGCGAGTTCGAGCAGGTCGTCCTTGGTGTCGACGTACCAGTAGACGGACATCGCGGTGACGTTCAGTTCACCGGCGAGCCGCCGCATGGAGAACTTGGCCAGGCCCTCGGCGTCCAGCAGCCGCACGGTGACCTCGATGATGCGTGCCCGGTCCAGTCCCGAGGGCTGCCCTCCACCGCGCCGCCGGTGCGCTGTGCTCTCCAGCCAGACGCTGGACCGCGGCTGATCCTGCCGGGCCGCTTTCGCCATGGCGCACCTTCCTCGATCTTCCGACGCCGCTCATGCTAGACGCGCCGTCTTCGAGGCGCGGGGCCGTGCCCGTGTGCGGCTCCGCCGCGGGGACACGATCACCCACATCGAACCCGCGTCCGCACCCGGGCGACGACGGCCGGCCCTGGGTTCCTAGGACTCTGCCCGCTCAGCGCGCCGGAGCAACGCCGCCGCGACCAGCCCGCCCGCCAGCACAGCGACTGCCCCGACCAGCTGGCTGGTCTCCAGCCCGGAGGCGAACGCCTCGGAGATACGGGCCTTCTCCTCCGCGGAGCCCGCCGCGGCCAGCGCCGCAGGCAACGACGTCGCGGACACGGCGACCAGCGAGGCGAACCGCGAGTTGAGCACGGCCCCGAGGACGGCCACCCCCAGCCCGTTGCCGAACTCCGCGAGCGTCCCGTTGATGCCCGCTCCGACGCCCGCCTTCTCGGGCGGGATCGCGCTCATGATCGCGTTGGCCATGGCCGGCATGGACAGGGCCACGCCCGCTCCCATCACGATCAGCCCGAGCAGCATGCCCCCGTACCCGTGGCCCCCGAGCAGCGCGATCGCCGCCAGCCCGGCGGACACCAGGGTCATGCCGAGCGCGATCGCCACCGGTGTCCCCAGCCTCAGCACCAGCTTCGCCCCGAGCCCCGTGAGGTTGAGCGCGACGACGGTCAGCGCCAGCGGCGCCGTCCGCAGCCCGGCGTCCAGCGGCTCGTAACCGAGGACGAACTGCAGATGCTGCGTGAGCAGGAACAGCGACCCCGTCATACCGAACGCCACGAGGATCGCGCCCGCGACCGCGCCCACGAACTTCTGGTTGCGGAAGAAGTGCATGTCGAGCATCGGGTGCTCGGTGCGCAGCTCCCACAGCACGAACAGGCCGAGCACGACCAGGCCGAGCAGCGCGGAGAGCAGCACCTGCGCGGACGTCCAGCCGTGCTCGGGCCCGGTGATGATCGCGTACACGATCGTCGTCATGCCGATGGTCGACAGCACCGCGCCGGCCAGGTCGGGCCGGTCGCCCGCCTTGTGCTTCGACTCCGGCACGAGCGCGGCGACCGCGACCAGGCCGAGCACGGCGACCGGGATGTTGATCAGGAAGATCGCGCCCCACCAGAAGTGGTTCAGCATCACGCCGCCGATCAGCGGGCCTGCCGCGAAGCCGAGCGAGCTGACCGTCGACCACAGCGCGATGGCCTTCACCCGCTCCTGGTCGTCGAAGATCTGCACGACGACGGCGAGGATCGTGGTCATCAGCAGCGCGCCGCCGACGCCCATGCCCGCACGGGCCGCGATCAGCTGGCCCGGGCTCTGGGACAGCCCGGCCGCCAGCGAGCCCACGCCGAAGATCACGAGGCCCGACATCAGCAGCAGCTTGCGGCCGTAGCGGTCGGCGGCGTTGCCCGCGGTGAGCAGCAGGCCGGACTGCACCAGTGCGTAGGCGTTCATCATCCACTGGACGTCGGCGGTCGTCGCGTCCATCTCGCGGGTGAGCGAGGGGATGGCCACGTTGAGGATCGTGTTGTCGAGCAGCACGGTGAGCTGCGCGAGGCAGATGACACCGAGGATCAGCCAGCGCTGGGGGTGGCCGCCCGGTGCGAGGTGCGGCGGGGCCTTTTCCTGGGAGGACGTCGTCATGCTGTACACCGTAGAACAGTTCTTATACGGCGTACAACAGAGTTCCGGCGGAGACGGCGAAGGGCGGTGGCTCCCGGCCACCGCCCCTCGTCCGGTCAGGGACGGGTCAGCTGCTCGCCTTCCGGGTGAGGTCGTAGAAGGTGGCCGAACCGGCCGTGACCTCCTTGAAGTTGGCCTCGACCCAGGAGGTGATCTGGGAGGACGTCCCGTCGCTGCCGCCGCCCATGCGGCCGCCCATGCCGCCCGAGGCGATGAAGTAGTGGATCTTTCCGTCCGCCACGTACTTCTTGAACTGGGCGAGTGTCGGGGACGGGTCGGTTCCGTTGAAGCCGCCGATGGCCATCACCGGCTCACCGGTGGAGAGCTGGTAACTCGCGGCGTTCTGGGCGCCGATGGCCGCCGCGGCCCAGGTGTACCGGTCGGCGTCGGCCTCCAGCAGCTTCTTGGCCGCGGAGCTGACGCTGGCGCCGTTGAGCAGGCCGCCGACGCCGCCACCGCCGCCCATGCCGCCCGTACGGCCGCCGTCGCCGTTCTGCCGGTTCTGGCCCTGGCCCTGCTGGTTCTGGCCTTGCTGGTTCTGGCCGCCGCCCGGGAAGCCGCCGCCGGGGAAACCGTTGCCCTGCTGACCCTGGGCGTTGCCGTTGCCGTTCTGCTGGTTCTGGCCCCCGCCGGGGAAGCCGCCACCGCCGGGAGCACCGCCACCGCCCGGTCCGCCGCGGCCGCCCGCGACCGCCGGCCCCGCCGTGACGATCGAGCCGGTGTGCCCCTCGTTCACGGTGGTCAGGGTGTACGCCGCCGGACCGGCCAGCGCGGCGACGAGGCCCAGTCCAACCGCTCCCAGGGCCGGCCGGCGCCCCAGCCGGCCGGCGAAGACCAGGCCGAGTGCCGCCGTCAGACCCCCGACCAGGACGAGCCACTTGAGCCAGGGCAGGTAGTCGGAGGAGCGGTTGAGCAGGACGTACCCCCAGGCCGCGGTCGCCGTCATCGCGGCGGCCAGGGCCAGCGACGCCCACGCCTTGTCACGCTTCTCCCAGAGCAGCGCCGCGCCCATACCGACGAGCGGGGCGAGGTAGGGGGCGAGGGCGACCGTGTAGTACTCGTGGAAGATGCCCTGCATGTAGCTGAAGACCAGCATGGTCATGAGCAGCGAGCCGCCCCAGACGAGGAACGAACTGCGGGTCACCGACGTGCGCTTCGCCTTGCGCGTGGCCACCAGCCCCGCGACGAGCAGGATCAGCGCGGCCGGGATCAGCCAGGAGATCTGGCCGCCGATGGAGGAGCTGAACAGCCGGTCCCAGCCGGTCTCGCCCCAGTTGCCGCCACCCCCGCCGCCCCCGACGCTGCCGGTCTCCTCGCCGTTCAGCCGGCCGAGGCCGTTGTAGCCGAAGGTCAGTTCGAGGAAGCTGTTGTTCTGCGAGCCGCCGACGTAGGGGCGGGAGGACGCGGGCCACAACTCGACGATCGCGACCCACCAGCCGCCCGAGACGACGATCGCGGCGAGACCTGCGGCCAACTGGCCGATCCGCTTCTTCACGGTCACCGGCGCGCAGGCACCGTAGACGAGGGCGAGCGGCGGCAGGATGAGGAAGGCCTGGAGCGTCTTGGCGAGGAAGGCGAAGCCGATCGCGGCACCGGCCCACAGCAGCCACTTCGTACGGCCGTCCTCCAGGGCGCGGATGACGAAGTAGCAGGCCGCCGCCATCAGCAGCGCCAGCATCGCGTCGGGGTTGTTGAAGCGGAACATCAGCGCCGCGACGGGGGTGAGCGCGAGCACGGCTCCCGCGATCAGTCCGGCCGCGGGGCCGAACCGGCGCCGGACGGCCGCGTACACGACGGCCACCGTGCCGACGCCCATGAGGACCTCGGGCGCCAGGATCGCCCAGGAGCTGAGGCCGAAGAGCCGCACGGCGAGGGCCATGGGCCACAGGGCCGCCGGAGGCTTGTCGACGGTGATGGCGTTCGCCGCGTCGAGCGAGCCGAAGAAGAACGCCTTCCAGGACTCGCTGCCGGCCTGCACGGCCGCCGAGTAGAAGGAGTTGGCGTAGCCGGAGGCGCTCAGGTTGTACAGGTAGAGCACGGCCGTCGCCAGCAGCAGGGCGAGGAAGGCCGGGCGGGCCCAGCGGGGGTCCTCCGGCCGGCCGCGCCAGAGCCGTTGCGGCAAGGGACTCCCGGGGGCGCCGGAGGCATGGGCCGGTGCGGGTTCCGGGGGACGGGTCCGGCTACGGCGGCTCGTGTCTCTGCCGGTGGACGGCAGGTCGAAGTGGACGGTCATCGCGAGTCCCTCGAATCGGTGTCGTGCGGGCGCACCGGCAGCAGGTGCAGGGTGGCGTCCGGCCAGGTGCCGTCCGCGGCTTCACCGGCGCGGAACGGTGCGGTGTCGTAAGGGGCGGTGTCGTGCGAGGTGGTGCCGTGCAGGGCCGTGTCGTACGAGGTGGTGCCGTGCAGGGT
>NZ_JBHVCP010000009.1:0-10145 GCF_042803315.1 Streptomyces sp. NPDC057424 | reverse complement strand
TACGCGAGGTGGTGCCGTGCAGGGTGGTGCCGTGCGAGGTGGTGCCGTGCAGGGCCGTGTCGTACGAGGTGGTGCCGTGCAGGGTGGTGCCGTGCGAGGTGGTGCCGTGCAGGGCCGTGCCGTACAGAGCCGGCGCCGGCGAGTCGTCGCCGCGCCGGTCCGGGAACACCCACGCCCGGAAGAGCAGGAAGCGCAGCACGGTCGCCGCGAGGTTGGCCGCGACGAGGACGGCCAGTTCGGTGGAGTGCGCGGGCTCGGAGGTCGCCGCGTTCAGTGCCGCGAGCGAGCCGCTGGTCAGGGCGAGTCCGATGCCGAAGACGACCAGGCCCTGCGCCTGGTGCCGCACGGCCCCGCCGCGCCCGCGCACCCCGAAGGTGAGCCGCCGGTTGGCCGCGGTGTTGGCGACCGCCGAGACCAGCAGGGCGAGGGCGTTGGCGGCCTGCGAGCCGGTGAAGACCCGGAAGCCGCTGTAGAGCAGCAGGTAGAAGAGGGTGGACAGGGCGCCGACCACGCAGAACCCGACCAGCTGGCGGGCGAGTCCCTTCGGCACGTCCTTGATGTCACGGTCGCGCGGGTCGTCGCCGAACGGCCGGGCGATCCGGTCCAGCGGCAGCGAGCCGGTGGCCAGCGCCCTCCCGACCCGCCACACACCCTTGAGGTCGTCGGTCGCGGTCTTGACGATGTGCACGGTCGAGTCGGGATCGTCCACCCAGTCGACCGGCACCTCGTGGATCCGCAGCCCCGCGCGCTCGGCGAGTACCAGCATCTCGGTGTCGAAGAACCAGCCGGTGTCCTCGACGAGCGGCAGCAGCACCTGCGCCACGTCCCGGCGGATCGCCTTGAATCCGCACTGGGCGTCCGAGAACCGCGCCTGGAGCGAGCCGCGCAGGATGAGGTTGTAGGCCCGGCTGATGAACTCCCGCCTGGGACCGCGCACCACCCGCGAACTGCGGGCCAGCCGGGAGCCGATCGCGAGGTCCGAGTGGCCGGAGATCAGCGGCGCCACCAGCGGGAGCAGGGCGTTCAGGTCGGTCGACAGGTCCACGTCCATGTAGGCGAGGACCGGGGCGTCCGAGGCCGACCAGACGGACCGCAGGGCCCGGCCGCGCCCCTTCTGCTCCAGGCGGAAGGTGGTGACCTCGGGGATCTCCGCCGCCAGCCGCCCGGCCACCTGCGGGGTGGTGTCCGTGGAGGCGTTGTCCGCGATCGTGATGCGGAACGCGTACGGGAACGTCCGGTCGAGATGTTCGTGCAGTCTGCGGACGCACGGCTGGAGGTCCTTCTCCTCGTTGTAGACGGGGATCACTACGTCCAGGACAGGCGTACCGGCTGGTGCGGCCGGGAGGTGCTCCCGCGCCGGCAGGGTGCCGGGAGAAGAGTCGGTTCGCATGGAACCGACTTTCGTCAGGCGCCCTGTTGTGCCCATGTGGTGACGCTGTGGAGTGCCTGTGAGTGCAGCTGCCGGCTCATGTCCGGCTGCGGCGGCAGCGCGGGCAGACGCACCGTGAACACGGTCCGCCCGGGCACGCTGTCGACGGTCACGGCACCGCCGTGCGCGGTCACCACGGCCTGCACGATGGCGAGGCCGAGACCGGTCGAGCCGGTGGCGCGGGAACGCGCGGAGTCGCCGCGTGCGAACCGTTCGAAGACGTGCGGGAGCAACTCGGCGGGAATGCCCTGCCCGTCGTCCTCGACGTCCACGCACAGCCAGGTGCCGCGCCGCTGGACGCGGGCGGTGACGGTCGTCCCGGGTGGCGTGTGATTGCGCGCGTTGCCGAGCAGGTTGACGAGGACCTGTTGCAGCCGGGCCGCGTCCGCCGCCACGAGTGCGGGCTCGTCGGGCAGGTCGAGGCGCCAGTTGTGGTCCTGGCCGGCGGCACGGGCGTCGCTGATGGTGTCGACGACGAGCGGTACGAGGTCCGTCTGCTCGAACTGGAGCGGCCGGCCGGCGTCGAGCCGGGCGAGCAGCAGCAGATCCTCGACGAGGAAGGTCATCCGGCCGGCCTCGGACTCGATCCGGCCCAGCGCGTGCCGGGTGTCGGGCCCGACCTGCTCGCTGCCGCGCCGGGTGAGTTCGGCGTACCCGCGGATGGAGGCGAGGGGGGTGCGCAGCTCGTGACTGGCGTCGGCGACGAACTGCCTGACGCGCGTCTCGCTCTGCTGCCGTGCGTGCAGCGCCCCGTGCACATGATCGAGCATCCGGTTGAGCGCGGCACCGACCTGGCCGACCTCGGTGTGCGGGTCGGTCTCGGAGTCGGGGACCCGCTCGCTGAGGTTCACCTCGCCGGTGTGCAGGGGCAGTTCGGAGACCCGGGTGGCGGTGGCGGCGACCCGGCGCAGGGGGCGGGTCGCCACGCTGATGAGGACGGAGCCGGCGATGGCGGCGGCGGCCAGTCCGGCGCCGGTGACGCTCACCTCGACGAGGATGAGGGTGTTGATGGTGGTGGTGACCGACTCGGTGGGCAGGGCGATGTAGTAGGTCCCGCCGTCATGTCCGTCGACGTACTGCACGCGGTACTCGCCGAGTCCGGGGATGTCGACGGTGTGCATGCCCGTGGCCGGTACTGCGGCGAGGGCGGCCTTCTGCTCGCCGGTGAGGCCGACGGGTGTGTTCCCCTGGTAGGGGCCGTTCTCCTCGGCGCGGTAGGCCCGGGTGACGCTGCCGTCGGCGCCGACCTCGGCGACGACGGTCTGGGGCTGTGCCGGTCCCTCGATGAAGCCGGTGATCCTGCCCGTCAAGGCGGCGTCGCTTCCGCCGCCGGGCTTCACGGGTCCCGACAGACGCTTGCCGGTGTCCTCGACCTGCGCGTCCAGCTGCTTGTACAGATGCGACCTGAGGGCCAGGGTCGTCACCGTGCCGATCACCGCGCACACCACGGCGATCAGCACCACGGACGCGATGACGAGCCGCGTCCGCAGCGTGCGCGGCTTGCCTGCTCGCTGCCCGCCCTCCCGCTGCTGTGTACGCGGCCGTCGTCGTCCGCTCATGACGCCGCGGGCTTGATCAGGTACCCCGCGCCGCGCCGCGTGTGGATCATCGGCTCGCGCCCGGCGTCGATCTTCCGCCGCAGATACGAGATGTAGAGCTCGACGACGTTGGCCTGGCCGCCGAAGTCGTACGACCACACCCGGTCGAGGATCTGCGCCTTGCTCAGCACGCGCCGCGGGTTGCGCATCAGGAACCGCAGCAGCTCGAACTCGGTGGCGGTGAGGTGGATGTTGTCCCCGGCCCGGGTCACCTCGTGGCTGTCCTCGTCGAGGGTGAGGTCGCCGACGACCAGCATGGAGTCCGAGCGCCGGTCGGCGGCACCGGAGCGGCGTATCAGCCCGCGCAGCCGCGCGACGACCTCCTCCAGGCTGAACGGCTTGGTGACGTAGTCGTCGCCGCCCGCCGTCAGCCCGGCGATCCGGTCCTCGAGCGCGTCCTTGGCGGTCAGGAACAGCACGGGCACGTCCGGCAGCTCCCGGCGCAGCCGCCCGAGCACGGCCAGCCCGTCCATGTCGGGCAGCATCATGTCGAGGACGACGGCGTCGGGCCGGAAGTCACGCGCGGTCTGGATCGCGCCCGTGCCGTCAGCGGCACTCCGGATCTGCCACCCCTCATAGCGCAGGGCCATGGACAGCAGCTCGGTGATCGACTGCTCGTCGTCCACCACCAGCACGCGGACGGGGCTCCCGTCCGGCCTCAGCAGTTCGGTGCGCCCCTGGGGCGAGGTCGTGGTCATGTGAACACGATGTCGACGACCTCTGAGAGCACGCTTTCGGCAACCTGTGATTTCCCTGAGAAACACACAGGCACCTCTCAGGGAACACCTGGGAAGGCCGGACGGGTCAGAACAACCCGTCCTGCACGCCTCCCGCCTCCCTGAACTGCCTTACGGGCACAGTCAGTTCATCCCCCGCGACGGGCACCAGCCCCCACCCCGTCATCAGCCGTGTGTCCAGCACCACGACCCCGCCCCCGGCGGCCAGGTGCAGATCGGGCCCGGCGGCCGCCACCAGCTCCCCGCCGACCGTGCCCCCCGCGACGAGCTCACTCACGTCCCCGACGGCGACGGGCACGCCCGCGAGCCCGAACACCCCCACGTGGTCGACGATCCGCAGCGGCTCCCGCGCGAGCGACTCCGGCCACGCGGGGAGCGCGACCGCCCGCTCGTGCAGCTCGGCGACCTCATGCGCCCGGTCCGCGGCGGCCTCCGGCAGCGCGGCCCGCACCGCCCGCTTCTCGGCGTACGGAATGCGGTCGGGCACCCGCAGGGCGGCCCTGAGCAGCTCCTCCGTACGCCGCGCGGCCATGAGCGGACCGACACCGAGCCAGCTGAAACAGACGGCCCCCTGCTCGAGCAGCCGCGCGGAGCCCCGCTCTTCGGCCGTGATCCCGACCTTGACCATGCCGGGTCCGAACCACGCCAGATAGACGTGGTACGGCCGGGGATCGTCGGCGATGGTGTCCGCCGCCACGGAGTGCGCCCGGTCCAGCCGCGCGCACTTCTCGCACCGCGCCCCCGTACTGCGCCCTGGCACGACCGCACTGACGGGGCACGCATGCCCCCGAGCCCCCACACACGTGCGCACGCTCCCTTCCGCGACCCCGAAAACCACGCGCTTTCCCCAGGTCAGCGCGCTGCGCCGCCCGCCGTCCCACACCAGCACGGGACCGTCCGCCGACCACCGCAGCCCCGAGCACTTCCATGCCTGTGCCATCCCTGCCGAGAGTAGGGGGCACCACTGACAACGCCGTCACTGACAACGGCGTTCTGATGAGTGAGCGCCCGGAGTCGGCACCCACGGCAGCGGCTACCTCCGGCTCCCCACCCGCATCCCCCACGGACCGGCAGAACGACCTCCGTCACACGCCCTGCCCGCCCGGCCGACACCCGAGGCACCCGTCACGCCTCGCCACATCAGCACGGGCGCGGTCACCGGCATCCTCGACCGCCTGGAACGAGCCGGCGGGCCGGTCTCGCGACTGGCCGATGTCACGGAGGCCGTTCAGCTCGGCACGGGCAACGAACTCGTCGCCCACTCCCGCCACATGCTCCCGGACACGCCACCCGGGGAACTCCGCCACCTCGCCGCGTGTCTGACCGGAGCCCTGGAGGACGCCCTCCGTTTCGCCGAGAGCCGCGGTGCCCGCGCGCAGCACCTGAACTAGCGACCCAAGGCCGGAACGACAGAGGCCCCGGATCTCTCCGGCCTGCTTCTCTGCTGCACCACAGCCTGAGGACCGAGCCCGGATGGCGCGATGATCCGGACCGCTACGCACCAGGAGCCCGGTATGCGACCTGCCCGGCTGTCCGCAGAGCCTCCATCGTTTCACCGACGGTCAGGAGAACCGTTGTCTCGAACGAGCTGATCGCGCCGCCTCCACTGATCGCCAGCGCGACCGTGGCCATGGACACGTTGTCCGGGGCCTCCCACAGGCTGTAGCCATCATGCGTGCCGAAGGCATACCAGAATCCATGGAGCTTGCCGCCGACGGACTCGATGTACGACTGAGCGGCTCGGGCGCGGTCCTCAGGGTGATCGATCAGCCTCGCCCAGGTCTCCGGGGTGTAGCTGAACCTCGACAGATAGAGCGGCATCATGCCTCCTTCCGCTCCGTCCGTTGGGCGCCCCTTGCCATCGGGATCTGGCGCACGGGAAGTGATCACCCATCGGGACAAAGCACACAAATACATCATATTCTGAAGAAGTTGCCAGCGCTCTGACTGCACGGGAGGCGTCATGACATTCGTCCAGGTCATCGACTGCAAGACCAGCAGGGTCGACGAGTTGAACAGGCTGATGGACAGCTGGGTCGAAGCGACGCAAGGCAAACGGACAGCCACCCATTCGATCGTCGGCCGGGACCGCACCGACTCCACGCACGTGGTGGAGATCGTGGAGTTCCCCTCGTACGACGAGGCGATGGAGAACTCACGGCTGCCGGAGACGGACCGCATCTTCCGGGAGCTGGTGGCTGCCTGCGACCAGGAACCCACCTTCACGGACCTCGACGTTCTCCGGGACGAGCAGTTGAACAAGATCGTGGTCCGCAACTTCTTCGAGGAAGTGGCCAACAAAAGGAACTACGACGCACAGGACACGCTCTGTACCCCCGACTACCAGGAGCACGACCCCATCCTGCCGACGGGCGTCGTCGGGCTCGAGGAGTCCAAGGCGGCCAACCGGCAGCTTCACGCGGCGCTCGAACCGGTGGTCACGCTCGAGAGCCTGATCGCCGAGGGCGACCAGGTGAGCGCGCGGTTCTCCTTCAAGGGCCGTCATACCGGTGGGTTCCTGGGCATGGAAGCCACGGGCCGGGAGTTCTCGGCCACCGGTCACGCGACGTTCCGCTGCCAGGGAGGCAGGATCGCGGAAAGCTGGTGGAACACCGACGACCTCGGTCTGCTGCGGCAACTGGGCACCATCAAGGCCTGAGGCCCACCGGGACTTCATCGGCAGTGGGCGTTGCGCGTGTCGGCCTGGGCACTGTGCGGCAGGCCCACAGCCGGTGCCCGCCGGGCACCGAGCCCATCGGCCTCATCGCGCTCGCCTCAATCACCATGATGGTCGCCGTTTGCTGCGCGAGCACCACGGCACCCGCGCTTCGCGTCTTAGGTTGCCTGTTGGGTGGGGTGCTGGCGCTCGTCCTGGTCCCTTTCAACGGCACGATCCCCACGTGGGAGGGCCTGATCATCCTCGCCGTGATGTTTCTCGGCACAGCCGTCTGCCGGGCCGAGCACGGTCAGAGCACCTGGCGGTGCGCGGCTTGCACAGCCGTCGCGGTGGTGGTCTCCGGCGTGGCGAGCGCGTACTGGCACGGAGCACACGGCGCGGCTGCATCGTTGCGTGTGTTGGCCGGTGGGGCTGGGAACGATCAGTTGCTCGGTCTACCTGTCCATCCGGTACTACTGGCGGTCTCCGACGGCACGATCGGCAGGTGGCGGAGGGACACTCTGGTGCTTGAAGTGGCCTTCTACGCGGTGCTGTTGCCGCTGAGCATGCTGACCTGCCGTTACATCGAAGCGCCGATCCAGAGATGGGGCCGGAAGCTGGCGAGACGCATGGATCCGCCGTGACCAGCGCTCGTTCCACCGCCTTCCCACCGGCCACGCGACGTGCCGCTGCCAGGGAGGCAGGATCGCGCAAAGCTGGGTGGAACGCGCGTCGGGCCGGAGCCATCTGGCCCCGCTCTCGGTACGCGCGGTCTGCGGCCCAGTCGAGCAGACGTCCACCGATGCCATGTCCCGCGTGCGTCCGCGCCACACTGAGTTTGATCGAGCCTGAGGGCTCTCCCCCCAGCGACTCCGCCAAGCGGTCGATCTCCCGGAGCGGGTCGGAGCCCGCGCTCCGGGGCGGCTGGAACGATGCGCGCATGGCATCTGGTACGAGAACCACTAAGAGTTCACCGAAGGTGCGAATCGTCCTGCTGACACTCGCGGCCGGTCAGTTCCTGATGGCGCTCGACAGCTCGGTCATGAACGTCTCGATCGCGACGGTGGCCGAGGACGTGGGCACGACGGTGACAGGTGTCCAGGGCGCCATCACGGCCTACACCCTCGTGATGGCGATGTTCATGATCCCCGGCGGCAAGGTGGGGGCGCTGATCGGCCGCAAGCGCGCGTTCATGATCGGCTGCGTGATCTACGGCTGCGGCTCCCTCACCACGGCGCTGGCACCGAACCTGCCCGTGCTGCTGCTCGGCTGGTCGTTCCTCGAGGGGATCGGGGCGGCCCTCATCCTGCCCGCGATCGTGGCGCTCGTGGCCGGCAACTTCGCCACGGAACGCCGTCCCGCCGCCTACGGTCTCGTCGCGGCCGCGGGGGCCGTGGCGATCGCGGTCGGGCCGCTCGTCGGGGGTGTCGCAACGACGTACTTCTCCTGGCGATGGGTGTTCGCCGGTGAGGTCCTGGTGGTGCTCGGCATCCTGGCGCTCGCCCGCCGCATCGCCGACGCGCCTGTCGGCGAACGCCCTCGCATCGATCTCGTCGGCGCCGGGCTGTCCGCGCTCGGGCTCGGGGTCTTCGTCTACGGCGTCCTCCGCTCCGACGAATGGGGCTGGTTCCAGCCCAAGCCCGACGCCCCCTCGTGGCTCGGGATCTCGCTGACCGTGTGGCTGATGCTGGCCGGTCTCCTGCTGATCTGGATCTTCCTGCGCTGGGAGGCCCGCATGGTGAAGCGGCGCAGGGACCCACTCGTCGACCCGGCCATGCTGCAGAACCGGCAGCTCACCGGCGGACTGACGATGTTCTTCTTCCAGTACCTCGTCCAGATGGGCGTGTTCTTCGTCGTACCGCTCTATCTGTCGGTCGCCCTGGGCCTGTCCGCGCTCAACACCGGTGCCCGCCTCCTGCCGCTCTCCGTGACGCTCCTGGCCGCCGCCATCCTGATCCCCCGCTACCTCCCGGACGTCTCACCCCGGCGGGTGGTGCGGCTCGGGGTCTTCGCGCTGTTCGCGGGCGCGCTGGTCCTGATGGCCGCGCTCGACGCGGACGCCGGTGCGGAGATCGTCACCATCCCCATGCTGCTGATCGGGCTGGGCATGGGCGCACTCGCGTCCCAGCTCGGGTCGGTCACCGTGTCCGCGATGCCGGAAGCACGGAGCGCGGAAGTCGGCGGTGTCCAGAACTCCGTCACCAACCTGGGCGCTTCGATCGGTACGGCCCTCGCCGGGTCGCTCCTGATCGCCGCGATGACGACGTCCTTCCTGACCAGCGTGGAGCAGAACCCGGCCCTCCCGGCCGAGGTCAAGAGCCAGGCGACCGTCGAACTCGCAAGCGGCGTGCCGTTCTTGTCGGACGCCCAGCTCAAGTCCGCGCTCGACGAAGCGGGCACGAGCGAGGAGGTGGCCCAGGCGGCACTCGACGCGAATGAGGAGGCCAGGATCGACGGTCTGCGCGCCGCAGTGGCGATCCTCGCCTTCGCCGCGCTTCTCGCGGTGTTCTTCACTTCTCGGATTCCGAAGACCCAGCCCGGTTCGACGGGGCCGTAGCCGCGGGTCGGCCTGCCCCTCCACGGGTTGCGGGGAGAAGGGCAGCAAGTTGTCCGCTCCGGGCCGCACCCTTCGATGCCCTGTCTGTCCGCGCCGGCGTCCGCAAGGGTCCGCTTCCGCGGCCTGCGCCAACGTGCGCAGCGCTGCTCCACGAGCAGGGCGCCGTCGCCCGCATGATCATGGAAGACAGATGGGACGAAAGGCAACGACCTGAACGTATGCGCCATCGCCGTGTGATCCACGGTTGCTGTCAGAGGCTGTTGTCAACGCAAAAGCCAGAGGCCCTGTGGATCACTCCACAGGGCCTCTGACGTGCTGTGCACTCGGCAGGATTCGAACCTGCAACCTTCTGATCCGTAGGATTGGGCAGGCTACTGGGCAAGCGGGTGCCCACCTTCCGAAGGGACCGCTGACGGTCGTGATCGACAGTCACTGTGTGCCGTCGTTGCCGTCAGGGTTGCCGTCGGTTAGCCCATATCACCGCAGACGGCAGGTTTTGAAAGCGCCTTCGCAGCCGCTTGGGCTCGTTCCGCGACCGCGCCCGTTATCTAGGGGATGGAGCCTCTTCACCCAGGTCGGAGCGCTGATCGGCAGTTCAGGCATGTAAGGCATGCCCCCGCGCGGAGCAGCATCAAGGCTGGTCTCAGGATCCCTCGCCCGCCTTCTGCCCCGTAGTCCGGCTAGCCAGGCGGAATAGGACCCGGGCGTACACGAGGGTCGCCGCCGTGATGATCGTCGGAATGACCGCCAGCGCGAGTATGCCGACCAGTGCGCGGCCGCCTTCGGCGGGCGCGAAGAGTTCCCGGTCATCGTCCAGCAGGAACCGGTAGCCGAACCACGCCCACAGTGCCAGGGACAGCAGCATCCACCCGACCGCCCACTTCTCGACCCGGTGCCCGTCCTGGCGGAGCTGCTCTGCGTCTGCCGTCATCTTTCCCCCTGCTTCACCTGGTGATCAGTGGCCAGTTCATCACAGCGCGCAAGTGCCGAACGGACGCCGATCCTGTTAGGTGTTTCGGTCGAAACACTTCCTGCACTCGCGTTCGGGACGACGTGCTGCACCACATGGGTACGCCACGGGCCAGCAGCAACGGGAGGGACTGCTGCATGGATAGGTGACACCTGACCTGGCTTGCTGAGAGGCGGCCTGGAAGGATGTTGCAGTGCC
>NZ_JBHVCP010000008.1:0-197708 GCF_042803315.1 Streptomyces sp. NPDC057424 | reverse complement strand
GGATCCCTCTCCTCGATCCGGCCCGACGACCTCGCCGCCACCGTCGTCCGCGCCCTGGCCACCGGCGTGCCCGCGCTGGACCCGGCGCGGATCGACGACGTCTACTGGGGCGCCGCCAACCAGGCCGGCGAGGACAACCGCAACGTCGCCCGCATGGCCGCCCTGCTCGCCGGCCTCCCCGACTCCGTGCCCGGCGCCACCGTCAACCGCCTCTGCGCCTCGGGCCTGGAGGCCGTGACCACGGCCGCCCGCACCATCGCCGCGGGCGAGGCCGACATCGTGATCGCGGGCGGCTCCGAGTCGATGAGCCGCGCCCCCTTCGTCCTGCCCCGCCCCGACGAGGCCCTGCCGCACCGCATGGAGACCGCCGACACCCGCCTCGGATGGCGGCTGGTCAACCCGGCGATGCGCGATCTGCACGGCATGCTGGCCATGGGAGAGACGGCCGAAGAGGTCGCCGCGCGGTACGGCATCCCCCGCGAACGCCAGGACGGCTTCGCCCTGCGCAGCCACCAGCGCGCCGCCCTGGCCCGCAAGAACGGTCACTTCGACGACGAGCTTCTCCCCGTGGAGCGCCCCGACGGAGTGGTTGTCGACACCGACGAGTGCGTCCGTGAGGACACCTCGTACGAGAAGCTGTCCCGGCTGAAGCCGGTCTTCCGCGACGGCGGCACCGTCACTGCGGGCAACGCCTCGCCGATGAACGACGGCGCCGCCGGCCTCCTCCTCGTCAGCGAGCAGGCCCTGAACGACCTGGGACTGGAGTCCCTGGGCCGCTACGTCGCCGGCGCCTCCGCCGGTGTCCACCCCGACGTCATGGGCATCGGCCCCGTCCCCGCCACCCGCAAGGTGCTGACCCGCGCCGGCTGGAGCGTCGGCGACCTGGACGAGGCCGAGTTCAACGAGGCCTTCGCCGCACAGGCCCTGGCCTGCGTGGACCAACTCGGCATCGACCCGGAGCTGGTCAATCCCAGTGGCGGCGCCATCGCCCTCGGCCACCCCCTGGGGTGCTCCGGCGCCCGCATCCTGACGACGCTGCTCCACCGGATGCGGCGCACGGGGGCGGGGCGCGGGCTCGCCACGATGTGTGTCGGGGTGGGGCAGGGCAGCGCGGTGCTCGTCGAGCGGGCCTAGCGGACCTGGCGGGCGGGGCCCACCAGGCGAGACGGCGCTTACGAGCACCTGTTCGTTGCACATAGCATCAGTGTTCGCATGAACACCATGACGCTCTGGCACATCACCGGCTGGGAGTTCGCCGCCCTCGCCTTCGCGGCCCTGCTCGTCGGCTTCTCGAAGACCGCAGTGAGCGGGGCCAACACGGTCAGTCTCGCCATCTTCGCGGCGGTGCTGCCCGCCCGCGCCTCCACCGGCGTGCTGCTGCCCGTCCTGATCGCCGGGGACCTCCTGGCCGTCGCCACCTACCGGCGGCACGCCCACTGGCCCACGCTGTGGCGGCTGTTCCCGGCGGTCGCGGCGGGCGTCGTCGTCGGCACGGTGTTCCTGGTCTGGGCGGACGACGCGATCGTACGGACCTCGATCGGCGCGATCCTGCTGCTGATGGCCGCCGTGACCGTGTGGCGCAGGCGCACGGCCGACAAGGAGGAGGAGCCGGAGTCGGTCACCACCCGGCCGGGCCGCCTCAAGGCCCGCTCCTACGGTGTCCTCGGCGGCTTCACCACCATGGTCGCCAACGCCGGGGGCCCCGTGATGTCGATGTACCTGCTCTCCGCGGGCTTCCGCAAGCTCGGCTTCCTCGGCACCTCGGCCTTCTTCTTCCTGATCGTCAACGTCTCCAAGCTGCCCTTCAGCGCGGGCCTCGGCCTGATCGACGGCAGCTCGCTGCTCCTCGACCTGGCGCTCGTGGTCTTCGTGGTGCCGGGCGCGCTGTTCGGCAAGTGGGCCGTGCACAGGATCAACCAGCGGCTGTTCGAGCAGCTCGTCATCGCGGCGACCGTCGTGGGCGGTCTGCAGCTACTCCTGCGCTGACTCCCGCAGCAGCTCCGGAAGGTCCGCGAAGGAGTCGATCACGTGATCGGGCGTGCCGTCGGCGTCCCGCAGCGTCTCCGGCCGGAACTTCCCGGTCCGCACCAGCACCCCCGTGACCCCGGCCCGCTGCGCCGCCAGCACGTCGGACTCGACGTCGTCCCCGACCATCACCGTCTCGTCCGCGCCGACGCCCAGCCGGGCGAGCGCCGACTCGAAAAACGCCCGCGACGGCTTGCCGGTGATCTCTGCCTCCACCCGCGCGGCCCGCTCCAGCCCGGCGAGGAACGCCCCCGAGTCCAGCCGCAGCCCCTCGTCGGTACGCCAGTACAGGTTGCGGTGCATCGCCACCAGCCGGGCCCCGTGCTGCAGATGCCCGAAGGCCCGGTCGAGCGCCTCGTAGCCGAACTCGGGACCGGCCCCGCCCACCAGGACGACATCCGGCTCGGCCCCGGTGCCACTGGTCTCGACGACGGTGACACCGTCGAGGTCCTCGGCGATGTCACCGCTGTTCAGCAGCGCGCACCGGGCGCCCGGACAGTGCTCCGCGAGGTAGGCGGCGGTGGCTGCGGGCGCGGTCAGGATGTCCTCGGCGGACACCCGGAACCCCGCCTCCGCCAGGGTCCCGGCGATCGACGCCCGGGTACGGGAGGTGGTGTTGGTGACCAGCAGGACGGCGAGCCCGGCCTCCCGGACCTCCCGCAACGCCTCCACGGCCCCGGGCAACGGCCGCCACGAGACGGTGAGCACCCCGTCGATGTCCACGAGCACGGCACGCACGGAGTCCATGCCAGGACGATAGCCACAGTCAGCACCCTCCGCCGCTCGGCCCCCGTCCCGCCGCCGGCCGCCCGGGAGGGACCTCGTACGCTCGACGCCGTGTCCCTTCACGTCCTGATCCTCGGCGGCACGGCCGAGGCCCGTGTCCTGGCCGCCGCGCTGGCCGCGCGCCCCGGTGTCCGCGTCACGACGTCCCTCGCGGGGCGCGTCGCCAAGCCGGGGGCGCTCGACGGGGAGATGCGCGTCGGGGGATTCGGCGGGGCCGGGGGCCTGGCCGGGTGGCTGCGGGAGCAGGGCGTGGACGCGCTCGTCGACGCCACGCACCCCTTCGCCGAGGCGATCACGGCCAACGCGGCCCGCGCCGCGACCGAGACCGGCGTACCCGTGGTGGTGCTGCGCCGCCCCGGGTGGCGGCCCGGTCCCGGGGACCTCTGGCACCCCGTCCCCTCACTGGACGCTGCCGCGGACCTGCTTCCGCGTCTCGGCCGCCGGGTGCTGCTCACCACCGGGCGCCTCGGCCTGGCCTCCTTCGCCCACCTGACGCGACTCCACTTCGTCGTGCGGTCGGTGGATCCCCCCGAGCCGCCGATGCCGCCCGACACCCATGTGCTGCTCGCCCGCGGCCCGTTCACCGTCCCCGGCGAGACTGTCCTGCTACGGGAGCACCGCGTCGACGTCCTGGTGACCAAGGACAGCGGGGGAGCGGCGACGGCGGCCAAGCTCACAGCGGCCCGGGACCTCGGGCTGCCGGTCGTGGTCGTACGGCGGCCGCCGCTGCCGGACGGTGTGACGGCCGTTTCCGATGTGGAGGGCGTGCTGGAACGGCTGGGGCTGGGGCAGGGCGGTCACACCGAGCCGGGGTGACGGCGCAGCAGATAGGTGTCCATGATCCAGCCCTTGCGCTCGCGGGCCTCGGCCCGCAACCGCTCGATGCGGGGGGCGGCCTCGGCGATCGGGCCGGAGACGAGGATCTCGTCCGGAGTGCCGATGTAGGCGCCCCAGTAGATGTCGACCTCCTCGTCCGCGTACTGCCGGAAGGTCTGGTGGGCGTCAAGCATCACCACCACGTCGTCCACGCCCTCCGGGAAGCCCTCCGCCAGCCGCCGGCCGGTGGTGATCTGAACCGGCCGGGCGACGCGGTTGAGGCCCGTGCGGTGCCGGGCGACGAGCGCCGAGACGCTGCTGATGCCGGGCACGACGTCGTACTCGAACGCCACGGCGCCCCGCTCCAGCACCTCCTCCAGGATCCCCAGCGTGCTGTCGTACAGCGACGGGTCGCCCCACACCAGGAACGCGCCGGTCTGCTCCTCGGCGAGCTCCTCGGTGATCAGCCGCTCGTAGATGTCGGCACGGGCGCTGCGCCAGTCCCCGACGGCGGGGGAGTAGGCCGCGCCGCCGGCGCTCCGGTCCCGCTCCGGGTCGCGCGCCTCGACGACGCGGTACGTCCCCTGCGGTACGTGCGCGTCGAGCATGTCCCGGCGCAGCCCGGTGAGATCCGCCTTCACCTCGCCCTTCTCCAGGATGAAGAACACGTCCGTGCCCCGCAGCGCCCTGACCGCCTGGAGGGTGAGCTGGTCGGGGTCGCCCGCACCGATACCGATGACATGAATCTTTCGCACGCCATGAGTCTGCCGCACGGGGGTGAGGGCGCGTTCACCGCGGTCGTTTCGGCGTCCCCCGGGTCCGGGGGCAGCGCTCCTGGCGTCGTCACAGCCCGGCTTCCGCACCCCGTGTCCCGGCTCAGCGGCCGGCTGCCCCATCCCGCAGCCGAGGGGCCCGCTCCCCCGCGTCCACCGGCCGGCCGTGCCGCTCCACGTCCTCGGCCAGGTCCCGTGCCCACGCGGCGACGCTCGCCACGTCGATCCCGTGCGGCAGCGTCTGACCGGAGCCGGACACCCAGGCCTCGGCCGCGCCCGCCCCGCGCCGCAGCAGCCGGGCCCCGCCCGTCAGGTTGCCGCGGGCGGTGTGCGTGAGCCCCACGGCGAGCTGGGCGAGGCCGCGCCACAGCTCGCGTTCCTCGTCGGGCCCCGACTTCCACGCGTCCTCGAAGACCTCGTGCGCGTGGAACGGCTTGCCCTCGTCCAGCAGCCGCTGGGCCTCCGCGACGGTTTCCTCGGGGGTGCGGACGACACCCTCGGGCTGCCGGGCCACACCGTCCGCGTCGTACGGCAGGGGCCGCCCGAGACCGTCCCGGGGCCGGGCGTTGCGCGCCCGCCCCTCGCTGTCGCGGTCCCGTGCGTCGCCCGGCCGGCCCGGGTAGGTCTCTCCTGTGCTGCCCATACGCCGATTGTCCCGCCCGGCCCGTTTTCGGCGCGGCCAGGGGTGTGGGGTAAGGTGCTGTTCGCGCGATCACGCGGCTCACCGCGGGTGGCGCGCACCGGGACGTGGCGCAGCTTGGTAGCGCACTTGACTGGGGGTCAAGGGGTCGCAGGTTCAAATCCTGTCGTCCCGACGGTGCGAAGGGTCCCGCAGGCCGACGCCTGCGGGACCCTTTTCGTCGTGCGCGAGTCGTCGTGCGCACGTCGTTGACCTCGAGAGCACTCCAGGCTGAAGACCCCCCTGTGTGCCCGCCAGGGAGACCGGCGCGACCGTCAACCAGGTCGTCCTCGCCCGGCAGATCGGCGGCGAACTGCCCGTCCTGCCGCTGGCGGCGGGCTCCTCGGTGGCGCAGCTGGAGGAGAACCTGGCCGCGGTGGACCTGGAGCTGACCACGGAGCAGCGCGCCCGGCTGGACGCGGCGCACCGACACCGTGGGACCGTGGAGGGGAACGGCATCCGGACCTCCGGAAGGAGCAGCGGCCATGACCACCCGCCCGGCCCACCCCGCGGCCTCGATCAGGACCACCCCGGAAGGGCTCATGTGGGAGCCCAGCGAGCGCTGGGTGCGCGGCCGCAAGGGCGATGTCACCGTCGTCGACAGCCGGCACCCGGTGCTCGTCTGGGAACCCGGACTGCCCGTGCCGCAGTACGCCTTCCCGCGCGCGGACGTCCGGACCGACCTCCTCCGCCCGGCCGAGAGCCCGCGAACCGGCACCCACACCGGCTCCCGGATCTTCTACGACCTCGACGCCGGCGGCGAGATACGCGAGAACGCGGCCTGGACGTTCCCCGCCGACGACCTGGCCGGGCACATCGCCTTCGAATGGTTCCTGCGCACCGACACGGGCCTCGACCACTGGTACGAGGAGGACGAGGAGATCTTCATCCACCCCCGTGACCCGCACAAACGCGTCGACGCGCTGCCGAGCAGCCGGCACGTGCAGGTCGAGATCGACGGACAGGTCGTCGCGGACAGCCACGCCCCCGTCCTGCTCTTCGAGACCTCCCTGCCCACCCGGTACTACGTCCCCCGCGAGGACGTCCGTCTCGACCTGTTCGACGCCACCGACCACCACACCGGATGCCCCTACAAGGGCACCGCCGCCTACTGGTCCTGGCGCGGCGAGGCCGACGTGCCGCCCAACCTGGTGTGGACCTACCCCGAGCCGCTGCCCGCGGTGGCGGCGATCCAGGGGCGCGTCGCCTTCTTCAACGAGGTCGTCGACATCACCCTGGACGGCGAGCGCCTGGAGCGGCCGGAGACGCCGTTCAGCCGGATGCTGCGGAAGGGGAGCCGCTCGTGAAGCTGTCGAGCAGGGCGTCGAGGCCGGCCGCGAGGCCCTCGGGACCGCCCTGCTCGGCGAGCGCGGCCGCCGTCTCCCTCAGCATCGGCAGTTCCTTCGCGGACAGCCGGTGCAGTCCGAGGCGGAAGGCCGGGTCGGTCTCGTCCGGGTTGTCCACCATCGGGCGCAGCTCCACGGACACGTAGCCCAGCAGCCAGGCCGTGAAGGCGCGGAACACGTCGGCCGCGGCCGCCTCGTCGAGACCGGCGCCCCGCAGCAGGGTCAGCACCCTTTCGTGATCGCGCAGCACCGCGGGGGGCCTGCGGGCCAGCGGGACCGCCAGCAGACGCGTGGCGAGCAGCGGCACCGCCTGCGGGTGCGCGAGACACACGGCGTAGGTCTCGCGGGCGATCCGGTGCAGCCCGGCCCGCCAGTCGGGATCCTCGCCGCCGTCGGCGGCCAGCCGTTCCTCCAGCTCCAGGTACAACGCCTCGACCAGCCCGTCCAGCAGGGAGTCCTTGCTCGCCGCGTACCGGTACAGCGCCATGGCCTCCACACCGAGCGCGGTACCGAGGCGGCGCATGCTGAGCGCCGAGAGCCCCTCACTGTCCACCAGCTCCAGCGCGCTGGCCAGCACCCGTTCCCGGCTCAGTCGGCCGTAACGGCCGCGGTCGCTGGCGCGGCGGGCCTCGTGCGGCCCACGGCCGTTCGCCATGCTGCCTCCTCGGTGTGCGCAGGGACGGAGCCGGCGGAGCCGACCCTCTACGACGTACACATACACGATCCGCGCCGAGTCGCACCTCGGCCGAGCGGCACTGAAGATGAAAAGAGGTGGTATGGGGTCATACGTGGGCATCTGGCTGGAAGGAGTGCCGGATGACGTTCACCGAGGAGCTGAGGGGGCTCCTCCCGCTGCGCCCCGCCCCTCTTCTGACGCGTCCCGTCGACGTGCTGGCCGCACGCAGGCTCACGGACTCGCTCGGTGCGGAAGGCGATCCGCACCGGCCCCGGCGGACCTTCTCCGACCTCCTCGTCTTCCGGCTCGACGACGGCGACGCGCAGGCCGCCGTGGTCAAACACCCCCGCAGCGCCCGGGCGGCCGCCTCGCTGGCGCAGGAGTGCGAAGCCGTGCGGCTGCTGACCCGGGACGAACGCCTCGGCGCGTGGCGGCGGCTGCTTCCCCTGGTGGAGGAACGGCGCCTGGACGGACCGCTTCCGCTGGTGGTGGAGACCTGCTTGCCCGGTGTGGAGGCCGATGTGCTGCTGCGGCGCTCGCCGGAGTTGGCCCGCCGGGTCACCGAGTCCGCCCTGGCGGCGATCCGTGAGCTGCACCGCGCCACCGGACGGAGCGAAGACGTGACCGCCCGGGTGGGCGACTGGGTGACGCCCCGGCTGGCCGTCCTCGCCGAGCAGGTCCGCTGGTGCCGGCGGGGCGAGGGCGCGGAAGCACTGGCGGCCGTGCGCGAACTGGTGGAGGGCGAGCTGGCCGGTCGCCGTCTACTGGTGGGGTGGACACACGGCGACTTCCACCCGGGCAACGTGCTGCTGGCGGAGCCCCGGGGAACCCTGTCCGGGGTGATCGACTGGGCGGGCGCGGTCCCGGACGGCCCCTCGCTGCTCGATTGCCACACCTTCGTGCTGACCATGCGGCACCAGCTCGCGGGGCGGGAGTTCGGCCGGGTCGTGGCCGATGTGGTGCGGCGGGCCTCCTTGATGCCCGAGGACCGGCGGCTGCTCGCCGACGTGCGGGCCCTGCCTTCCGGCCCGCGGGCGGAGACGGCCGTGACGTTGCTGACCTGGCTGTGGCACGTCGCGGGGAACCTGGAGAAGTCGGCCCGCTACGCGCGAAGTCACCGGTGGGTCGCCGGCAACGTCGTGTCCGTGCTCGGGGAGGTCATGGCGCACGAGGGCGAGGTGCCCGCCCGAGAAGCGGCGCAGAGTGCACGTTCCCGCAGGAGAACGCCGTGAACACACCCACTGAACTCCTGATCGACACCGTGGCCGGTCCCGCGCACGTCACCACCCCGGCCCCCCGCGCGACCTGGTGGGACCTGGCAGCGCGGGACCCGGACACCGGGGTCACCCAGACCCCCGCCTGGCTCGACTGCCTGTGCGATTCCGGACCGTACCGGGACGCCAGCCGTCTCTACGCGTTCCCCGACGGCAGCCGGATCGTGCTGCCCCTCGTCAGCAGGGGACGCCGGCCCCGGCGGCTGGACGCGGAGGAGTCCTGGCCGTCCGGCTGGGGCATCGGCGGGCCGCTGACCCCCGGGGGCGTAACCCCCGAGCAGGCGCGGTCGCTCTTCGACGACCTGGCGCACCGGCCCGCCCTGCGCGTCGGGGTGCGCTTCCGGCCGCAGGGTGCCGACGTGTGGGAGCGGGCAGCCCCCGGAACGTTCCGGCTGGAAGCCCACACGACGCAGGCGGTGGACCTCGACGGCGGCTTCGGCACCCTGTGGCAGCACCGCTTCCACACCCGGGTCCGGCGGGACGTCAAACGCGCCGAAAAGGCGCGTGTCGACGTGGAGGTGGACCGCACGGGCCGGCTGGTGCCCGTCTTCCAGGAACTGTACGACCAGTCCATCGAGCGCTGGGCCGCGCAACAGCACGAGCCCTTGGCGCTGGCCCGGTGGCGCAGGAGGCGGGAGTTCCCCACCGGGCGGCTGGCCGCGGTGGCCGCCCGGCTCGGCGCGTCCTGCGCGATCTGGATGGCTTGGGACGCCGGGGAGCCCGCGGCCTCCATCGTCGTCCTGCGGCACGGCCCGCACGCCAAGTTCTGGCGGGCCGCGATGAACCGCGACGTGGCCCATCCGGTCCGGGCGACCCCCCTGCTGTACCGGCTGGCCATCGAGGAGTCGTGCGAGCAGGGCTGCCGGATCTTCGACATGGGGGAATCTGCCCCGGGCTCCTCGCTGGAGCACTTCAAGGCGGGCTTCGGGGCCGTGAGCCACCCCTCCCCCCGGTACTGGCGGGAACGGCTGCCCGTCTCCTCGGCCGAGCGCGCACTGCGCACCGCCGTCAAACGCGCGATCCGGTTCCGGGACGCCTGACGGCGCCGGTCAGCCGTCGCCCTTGAAGATGTCCAGAGGCTCGGCCTCGGCGCTGTGGCCGAGCGGGTCCAGGCCGTAGGCGTCCAGAATGGTGCGCAGCAGCCCGTACAGGTTGTTGGGCTGGTCGTGGTCGCCCGGCTTCACCTGCTCGCCGACGACGACGGTCGGGATGTGGTTGTCCTCGTCCTCGCCGCCCTCGTCCTCGTCCCAGGTGACCACCAGCAGGCTGTTGTTGGTCATCGCCCAGTCCGCGTAGTCCCCGAGGTTCTTCCGCAGCCAGGTGTCGCCCCGTTCGATGCCGGCGTCGTGCATGTCGTTGTCGAGGTTCGGGATGACGAAGGAGACCTCCGGCAGGTCCGAGAAGTCCTCGGGGAAGTCCGTCCACGGCCGGTTGACGGAGTCCGGAAGGTTGGTGAAGTTCACCCACGGTGTGTGCCGGCGCACGTAGGGGCCGCTGGTGCAGCCCTTGAAGCCGACGCTCGGCAGGCTCTCCGCGTAGCCGGTGAACTCCAGGTCGGCCTGCAGCAACTGGGAGGCGAGGTTGCGGGAGGAGAACTCGTTCGGGCAGTCGTTGTCGACGCCCTGTGTGGAACCGGAGAACAGGGCCAGATAGTTCGGCTGGCTCGGATAGGTGATGGCGAAGAACTGGGTGAGATTGGCGCCCCTGCGGGCCAGTTCGTTGATGAACGGGGCCTCGGGCGAGCCGATGACGTCCTCGTAGCCCCGGTTCTCCTCGACGACCACCACGATGTGGTCCGGCCGCGGGACGCCGCTGCCCTGGTCAGGGGAGCCGCAGCCCGCCAGCGGGAGGAGCGCCGCCAGGGCGGCGGAGGCGGCGACGAGCGACGTCCGCACGCGGTGCGCCCGTCGGGACGGCGTCATCACTCGTGGTGTCACTGCTCTCCCCTGAGGGCCGGTCCATCCGTGCTGCCGGTCGCACTGAACGGCAGTAACGTAATTTTTAGCACTTATGCCGCATATTGGCCGGTATGGATCGCTGGTGTGTGCCGATGGAGGAAGTGCCTCGGACGGCGTCCCCGGCCCGGTCGTCGCACCCGCCGTGCGGGAGGCATATCCATGGGCAAGCGTTCGCCGCTGACGACAGGTCAGTGGGCGCCGCGTGCTCCCCTGGAGACACGGCGACCCGGTGGCACACCGGTCGTGCCGCCCGGGCGGCGGCGCACCACGGCACTCCAGTGGGTGGCGCGGGCCGCCCTGCCCGTCGCGCTCGCCCTGTGGCTGCTGTCCCTGCGCCACGTGAATCTGGACGCCATGACCGACCTGGGCCTGCTCCAGGTGCTTCCCGTGCTCTTCTGGATCGCCCTCGGCCTGCTGGCCGTCGGCTTCTGCGTCGCCCTGTCCGACCGGCGGACCCGGGGCAGCTGGTTCGCCGCCTACGTCCTCGGTCTGATCGCGGTCCTGCACGCCACCCCGGCGCTGCTGTACCCCACCCTGCGCTACGGCTGGGCGTGGAAGCACGTCGCCGTCGTGGACGCCATGATCCGCAACGGCGGCAACGTGCCCAGCGCGGAGAAGCTCGACGTCTACGACCAGTGGCCGGGCTTCTTCCACCTCAACGCACTGGTGGTGCAGGCCACCGGCCTGGAGTCGTCGCTCGGCTACGCGGTGTGGGCCCCGCCCGTCAACAACGTCCTGCTGCTCGCGCCGCTGCTGCTGATCTACCGGGCCGTGACCACGGACCGGAGGCTGATCTGGGGAGCCGTCTGGGTCTTCTACTCCTGTTCCTGGGTCGGGCAGGACTACTTCGCGCCCCAGGCCTTCGCGTTCCTGCTCTTCGTCGCGCTCATCGCCCTCCTGACGGGACAGCTGCGGGCCTTCGCCGAGAGACCTCCTGGCGACACCGCCAGGGCATGGTCCGTCGGCAGATTCCTGCTCGTCGTGCTGATCATGGGCGTGATCGTCTGCTCGCACCCGCTGACCCCGCTGATGATGGTCAGCGCCCTGGTGGCCCTGTCGCTGCCGCGCCGCAACCGACGCGTGCTGCTGCCGGTGCTGGGAGCCGGGGTGCTGCTGACCGTGGTCTGGGACGCCACCGTCGCGCGACCGTTCGTCTCGGCCAACCTGAGCGAGTTCGTCGGCGCGCTGCTGAAGCCGGACTCCAACGTGGTCTCCGGACTGGCGACCCTGGGCACCGCAGCGCCCGGGCAGGTGCAGGTCTCCTGGATCGACCGGGGCCTGTCCGCCGCGGTGTTCCTGCTGGCGGCCCTCGCCTTCGTCAGGCGCCGCTGGACCCGCCGTACCGTCATGCCGCTGCTCGTCCTGGCCCCCATGCCGGTCCTGATCGCGAACTCCTACGGCGGGGAGATGATCTTCCGTGCCTATCTGTTCGCACTGCCCGCCGCCGCCCTGCTCGTCTCGGCCCTGCTGTTCGAGTCCCGGAGACATCCACGGCTGCGTGTGTTCCTGGTCGCCCCGCTGCTGCTGGCGATGCTGGGCGGGCTGCTCTTCGGCTACTACGGCAAGGAGTCGGCCAACTACTTCACCAAGGAGGAGGTGGCGGCCACCCGCTTCGTCACGGCCACCACGCCTCCCGGGTCCCTCATCGTCTCCCTCACCTCGGACGTGCCCGGCCTGGAGATGAACTACGACAAGCATCCGCGGATCCAGCTCAACGAACAGGACCTCGAGGTCCGCCAGCGGCTGGTGAGAAACCCGATCGAGGGGCTGGAGCCGTTCATCGACGGTGCCACCGTGCGCGAACCGGCCTACATCGTGCTGAGCCGCGCCCAGGCCGCCGAGTGCTACCTCAACGGGACGCTGCCCGCCGACACCATGCAGCGCATGGACAAGGCGATGTCGGACACCTGGGGCTTCGTGCGCGTGTTCGAGAACCGGGACGCCGTGGTGTTCCGCTACCAGAACCCCGACGCGGGAGAGGCGCCATGACCACCCTCCCCATGAGCCTCCCGCCACGCTGGAGATGGCCGCTGCGCATCGCACTCGCGCTGTCCGGCTGGCTCGCGCTCGCCGCGACCCTGACCCTGCCCGACGCGGGCGTCCCGCGCACGCTGGTCGTCTGCGTCTTCCTGCTGCTGTGCCCGGGGTCCGCGGCCACGCGATGGGCCAGGCCCACGCCCTGGCACGCGAAGGGCTGGCCGTTCGTCGTGGAGACCGTGTTCCTCGCCGTGCTGCTCAGCCTGTGCCTGGCGGTCCTCGCGGTCGAGCCGTTCTATCTCAGCGAGACCTTCACCACCGCGCGCGTGATCACCACCCTCGCGGTCATGACGTCGCTCCTGGCCCTGCTGCCCACACCGGGCAGCCGCCGGCCGGGCGTGCGGGGCACCCCCACGGACGACGCACCGCCGGCCTCCGGCGCCCGCCCCGGCCCGGCGACGGACACCCCACCCGAGCCGCGCACCGCGGCACGGACGGCGCCCGGAACCCCGCCCGCCCGGCCGCGGAGCCCCGGCCCGCCGCCGGTCGACCGGGTCACCACCGCCGTCGTCGGAGCCGGGCCCTACGGCCTGGCCACCGCCTGCCACCTGCAAGCAGCCGGCGTACGGCTGCGGGTCTTCGGGCAGACCATGGAGTCGTGGCGGGCCCACATGCCCGACGGCATGCTGCTGCAGACCCTCCCGGCCGCCTCGGCGATCGCGGCACCGCGGCACGGTTACGCCCTCGGGGACTTCCGCGCGGCTCGTGGCCTGACCGGGGCCGACGACCGCCGCCCGGTTCCGCTCGCCGAGTACATCGACTACGGACGCTGGTTCCAGGAGCACCTGGTGCCCGAACCGGAGCCGTGCCGAGTGCGCCGGATCCGCGCCGAAGAGGGCGGCTTCCGGCTGCTTCTCGACTCCGGTGAGGAACCGCTCGCCGCCTCCGTGGTGCTCGCCACCGGAGCGGTGCCCCACGCCTACGTCCCCCGGGTGTTGCGGGAGTGCGCCGCGGAAGGGCTCGCCTCGCACACCAGCCGGCACCGGGATCTGCGCCGCTTCGCGGGGGAGCGCGTCGCCGTCCTCGGGGCCGGGCAGTCCGGCCTGGAGTGCGCGACCCTGCTGCACGAGGCCCGGGCCCGGCCCACCCTCGTGGCCCGCACGTCGGCCGTGGTCTTCGACCCCCCGCCGCCGAACGGCACGGGCGACCGCTCCCGGCTGCCGGGCCCCGGCTCACCGCTCGGGCGCGGACGCCCCCTGCTGGCTACCGTCAGCCGGGGCGGGGCGGCCTACCGCCGCCTCCCCGCGCCGCTGCGCATGGAGTTGCTGCGTGCCGTACCGAGGCCGGCCGGCGCCTGGTGGCTGAAGGAGCGGGCAGAGGGCCGGTTCCCGGTGCTGTGCGGCCGCACGCTGATCGCCGCCGAGCCGGGGTACGGGGTGGTCCGGCTGCGGCTGCTCGACGAGCACGGCTGGCCGGAGGACATCGTGGTCGACCACGTCCTGGCCGCCACGGGCTACCGGGTCGACCTTCGCCGCCTGGATGTCCTCGATCCCGGCCTGAGACGGTCGCTGCGGGTCTTCGCCGGAGCGCCGGTGCTGACGTCCGGGTTCGAGTCCTCCACGCCCGGCCTGTACTTCACCGGGCTCGCGGCGGCCCCGAGTTTCGGTCCGCTGCTGCGGTTCGTCGCAGGCACCGGCTTCGCCGCCCGCCGCCTCACCGCGGCTGTGACGGCCGGGAAACGGCGGTAGCCCCCGTGCGCGCGCGACGACTGCGCCCCGCCCTGGCCGCGCTGGCACTGGTGCTGGCGCTGGGATGCGGCGCCACCGAGCCGGACACGCC
Source organism: Streptomyces sp. NPDC057424 (assembly GCF_042803315.1). Lineage (NCBI taxonomy): Bacteria > Bacillati > Actinomycetota > Actinomycetes > Kitasatosporales > Streptomycetaceae > Streptomyces > Streptomyces sp. NPDC057424. The sequence goes on along the minus strand of NZ_JBHVCP010000008.1, from coordinate 183,559 downwards.
CAGGCCGAAGCCCGTGCCGCAGGCATGGAAACTCACCTTCCACGACGAGTTCGACGGTGCGGGACTCGACACCGACCGCTGGGCGACCTGTTACGACTGGAACCAGGACGGCTGCACCAACAGCGGCAACGACGAGGAGCAGTGGTACCTGCCCGGCCAGGTGTCCGTCCGCGACGGCCTGCTCAGCCTGAACGCCGAGCGGCGCGAGACACGGGGCAGTGACGACGAGACCTACCCATGGCGGTCCGGCATGATCTCGACCGGCCGGGACGACTGGTACGGCGACCCCCGGCGCGTCTTCACCTACGGATACTTCGAGGCGTCGATCCGCATCCCCGAACAGGCGGGCATGTTCCCGGCGTTCTGGATGATGCCGGCGTCCAGGTTCACGCCCCCCGAGCTCGACATCATGGAATTCCTCGGAGGCACGGAGCGGGTCTTCATGTACACGCACTGGCGCGGGCCCGACGGCGGCGACCAGCGGGCCCGCGGCACCTACGGGCCCGTCCCGTTCGCGGAGGAACACCACGTCTACGGCATGCTCTGGACCCCCGGCGAGGTGAGCTGGTACGTCGACGGGGTCCGGCGCTTCAGGGTGACCGAGCCCGAGCGGATCCCGCGGGTGCCGATGGAGGTCCTGGTCAATCTCGCGGTCGGAGTGCCCCGGTCACCGCCCCCCTCGGTGGACTCCGCCCGGATGACGGTGGACTGGGTGCGCGTCTGGCAGGAGTGAAGGAGCCTCACCGGGCGGGCGCGGGCAGTGACGGGTAGGGGTGGTCGAGGCCGGCCAGCAGGCGCCGGTAGCTTCGCCAGGCCTTGGACCGGGCCCGCTCGGGGAACGGGGCCACGGGTGCGCCCGTGCCCTGTGCCCAGGCCAGGAAGCGGTCCCGGGTGGTGTCGGCGCGCACCATCAGCCGGGCGATGCGCAGCGGTTCGTCCGCGCCGGAGCTGAAGCCGTACCGGACGGCCGTGGCCGAGGTCCAGCCCGCCTCGTCCACCAGCCGGCGGACCGTGCGGCTGGAGTAACCGTGGGGGTAGGCGAAGGCGTCGACGCGATGCCCGAGGGCGTCCTCGAGACGGGCCTTGCAGCCCTGGATCTCCTCCAGGGCGGACTGCCGGGGAAGGGCGTCCAGCTGAGGGTGGGTCCGGGTGTGCCCGCCGATGTCGACGAACGGATCCAGCTCCCGCACCTGACGCCAGGTCAGCATCGGGCCGGGCGGCAGGAGGCTGCCGCGCTCCGGCGGCCAGGACAGGCCGCCCAGCGCACCCGTGGTCACGTAGAGGGTCGCCGGCAGGCCGCGGGCGGCGAGCAGCGGCGCCACCGCGGAGTGGAAGTCGGCGAAACCGTCGTCGAAGGTCAGCACGGCCGAGCGGGGCGGCAGCGGCGGACCGCCGCGCAGCGCGGCGACCAGACGCCGCAGCGGGACGACGTCGAGTCCGTTGTCCGCGAGCAGGTCGAGCTGCTCGGCGAAGACCCGCGGGCTCACGGTGAACGGCGCGATCCACGGGGGCGGGTCGATGGACACCGAGTGGTACAGGAACACGGGGACGGGCTGGTACGTCATGCCGGGCGCCTCCTCCTCGCCGATGTGCGACGGGCCGGTGCGGTGCGGCCGCCGGACGTGGAGCGCCGGGCGCGCACCGAGCCCGCGGCGTAACCCGCGGCGGTGGCGCCGACCCCGAGGGTCAGGGCGAGGGCCGTGCGCGCCGGGGCGGGCCGGCCGGGCCGCAGCGCCTCGCGGTAGGCGCGCGGGATGGTCGAGGTGAGGTAGGTGCGCTCGCTCGACAGGGCCGCTGCGCCCTCGCTGTACCGGGCCACCAGCGCCTTGGAGAGCCCTTCGGCGTAGCAGCGGGAGCGGAAGTAGGACCAGGTGGCGCGTACGGCGGGCACGCGGTGCCGGACGGCGGCCGAGGGGTCGTGGAGCAGTACGGCGTCCGGGTGGCGGGACCTGATGCGCAGGCACAGCTCCGTCTCCTCGCAGCCCAGGGGGCGGGTACCCACCCGCCCCAGGTCCGTGCGGAAGCCGCCGGCCGCGCGGAGCTCCTCCTTGCGGAAGGACATGTTGGCCCCGATGAAGTTGCGGATGGGCGCGGGCTCTTCGGGCAGGCCGCGGTACGAGCAGCCGACCACCCAGTCGAACTCCCGCGGGAACCAGGCGGGCCGGTCCGTCTCCCACCAGGGGACGACGAGCCCGCCGACGCCGGCGACCCGCGGGTCGCGGTAGTCGGCCAGGAGCCGAGCCGCCCACGCCGGATGGGCTGTGGCGTCGTCGTCGAGGAACGCCACCACGTCCCCGACGGCCGCCTCGACGCCGGTGTTCCGGGCGCCGGACAGGCCCTTGCGGTGCCGGTTGGGCAGCACGCGGACGCCGTGCAGCAGGCGGGTGGCGAGCCGCTGGAGTTCCGGGCAGTGGTCGACGACCAGCACCACGTCGTCCGGTGGACGGCGCTGGGAGTGGACCGAGGTGATGGCGGCCTGGATGTCCTCCCAGCGGTCCAGCGTGTAGGCGCACACGACGACCGAGAGGCTCGGTGCGGTGTTCATGAGGTTCTCCCGGAACTCATGACGTCCTCCGGGGAAGCGGGCGTCAGCCAGTGGGACCGCCAGATCAGCAGGGGCGTGGCGATCAGACACTCCGCCGCCAGCCAGGCGACACCCGCGCCCGTCACCCCGAGCACCGGCAGCAGCAGATGCACCAGCCCCAGCACCAGTACGCACAGGGCGATCTGCATCCCGACGACCAGGCGCATGCGACGGCGGGCCCGCAACACGTCCACGGCCACGCTGAACACCAGGTTGGGCAGCGCGGACAGGGCCAGCAGACGCAGCAGGGTGGTGCCGTGCTCGGCGTAGCCGGGCCCGAACAGCGTCAGGATCCACGGGGCCGCCGCGACGATCACGGCGACACCGGTGGCCAGCATCATCCCGGAGTGGCGCAGCACCCGCAGCCCGTGCTCCGCGAGCCGTTCGGGGCGGCGCACCGCCTCGACGACCAGCGAGCTGCCCATGTTGCGCACCACCAGGAACAGTACGTAGCCGATGATCCAGGCGAGTGAGAAGTAGGCGCTCTGTTCCGCCCCGAGGGCGCTCAGCACCATCAGGGGCACGAGGGTGTAGGCGGCCATCCGGAACAGCGAGCCCGTGTAGTCGGCCGCCGCGTAACTCATCAGCCGCGGCGGACGCACGGCCTCGGGGTTCTCCCGCTCGTGGCGCGGCACCGCCCGCCGCAGCAGGAGGTAGTTGGCCACGAGGAGGGAGACGAGCAGGGCTCCCGCCCAGGAGAGCAGGATCCCGGTCCTCAGGGCCAGGACGGCACCCCCCGCCAGCAGCGCGATCTTGACGAAGGCGAAGACCATGTTCTCCGCCACCACCCAGCCCGGGCGGCGCATCGCGGTGAGCGCGCCGTCCTGGAGGACGAAGATGGTGTACGCGGCGGTCGCCGCCACGAACCAGACCGCGACCAGGGGATCGCGCAGGAAGGCCAGGTCGGGGGAGAGGGCGGGCACGAGGACGACGAAGAGGAAGCAGACCAGGGCACTCCACGAGGCGGTCACCGCGTAGCAGGTGAGCAGCAGTCTGCGGGTCTGCCGACCCGAGCACGGCAGGAACCGGATCAGGAAGTCGTTGAGGTTGAGCTGGCCGATGTTGGCCAGCAGCAGCGACGCGGAGAGCGCCGAGTAGCTCACGCCCACGACCTCGTCGTCGTACCAGTGGGTGGCGAACAGCCAGAAGATCGCTCCGACTCCGGCGTTGACCAGGGAACTGACAGCCAGCAGATGGCCGTTGCGCACCAGGGGCTCGCTGGGCAGGACATGGGAGATCCCGGTGCGCACCGCCGTGGTCAGCGTGCGCCGCCGGCCCGATGTACCCGTGGCCTTGGGCACCTCGGCTGTTCCCTGGGACATGAACACGGTCTCTCCTCAGCGCGGGCCGCGGCCCGCGCGATTCAGGCGGCGGCTGCGCACATATCCGATCGGCCCGTACAGCAGCCCGCGCAGCTCCAGCCGCGCCAGCCTTCGCGACCGCCCGCTGCCGGCCTCGGCCTTGCGGTGGGCCTGGGCGACGGCGTACCGGATGCCCCGGGGCAGCCTGCGCAGCAGGGCCGGGATCATGCGAGGGTCGCGCGCCAGGGCGCCGGTGAGGTAGGCACCGAGCCCGGCCCCGTAGCCGAACGCCTGGGCGTCCAGAGCGTCCCGGGTGCGGCGGTGGCGGTGCCAGACGATCGCGTCCGGCTGGTATGCCAGGGTGTGACCGGTCGTCAGGACCCGGAAGAAGGCGAGCAGGTCGTCGCCGCCGTGGGCCGGGGTCCCGGTGCCCGTGGCCGGGTCGAAACCGCCCAGCGCGCGCAGCGTGCCGACACGGAACGCCATGTTGGTACCGGACCCGAAGCGTCCCGCCGTGAAGGGGAACAGCGGGTCCTTCGGCGGGTGGTGCAGGGACCAGGTGCGCGGCGCGAACCCCTTGGCGAAGCCGCCGTGCCGTTCCAGGGCCGCCTGAGCCGCGGTCTCCAGCTCGGCCGGGACGATGAGCCCGGTCACGCAGCCGACGCCGGGGCCCTGAGCGAAGCCCTCGGCGAGTGCGGCGAGCCAGCCCGGGTCGACCAGGGTGTCGTCGTCGGTGAATGCGGCGATCTCGCCGCGGGCGGCGGCCAGACCCCGGTTGTGCGCGTGGGCCAGGCCCGCCACCGGCTCCCGGACGTAGTGGACCCGGTCCGCGTACGCGTCGCGGACCAGCCGCTCGGCAGCGTCGTCGGCCGGTGCGTTGTCCACGACGATCACCTCGAAGTCCCGGTACTGCACCCGCAGCAGGGAGTCCAGGCAGCTCCGGAGCATCTCCGGCCGGTTGTGCGTCGCGATGATCACACTGAAGGACGGCGGGACGGGCGAGGTGGCCCGGGAGGGGGTCCCCGCGCGCGGAAACACGAACCGCCGCCGGGCCGTGTCGGCCACGGACCGCCACAGGTCCTCGGGCGTGCCGCCCGGCCGGCCGCCCGCCGTGACCAGACCCAAGGGGCGGCCGCGCAGCCGCACCAGGGCCAGCACCGGCGCCGCCGGACGGACCGGACCCGGGTCTGCGGGCGTACGGAACTCGTACGGCCGGGTCAGATCGACGTCGACGACCCCGACCGGCGTGTACGCGGACTCGGCCGGACCGGGATCCTCCGCGGGACGGGAGGCGACCGCCGGACGCCGGGTGACGCTCATGCCGCGCTCCCGGCGGTCCGCGCGGCGGAGCGGGCCCCGGGCCGCTCGGACAGCAGCGTACGCAGCACCCGGCGGCCGTCGGAGACGGCATGCAGGTTGGAACGCCCGCTGCGCCGGGGCAGTTCGAGGCTCGGGACCTCGGCGATGCGCAGCCCCGAGCGCAGCGCGTGGGCGATCATCTCGGTCTCGATCTCGAACCCGGAGGAGTGCAGGTCGAGGTCGTCCAGGAAGTCACGGCGGAAGGCGCAGAACCCGTAGCAGAGGTCCGTCAGCTTGGCGTCGTAGAGATGGTTCACGGCAGCCAGCAGTGCCTGGTTGCCGAGCCGCCTGATGCGGGTGATGTCGAGGGAGCCGCCGCCCGCGATGAACCGCGATCCCTTGACGAAGTCGAAGCCGTTGTCGAGGAAGTGCAGGTAGTGCGGGATCTCCCCGGGCAGCATGCTCCCGTCGGCGTCCATCATCACGATGTGGTCGCCGGTCGCCGAGCGGAAGCCGGTGCGCAGGGCGTTGCCCTTGCCCGGGCCGCTCTGCTCGACATGGCGGACGGCCGGCAGGCACCGGGTCGCCATGTGCACCGTGGCGTCGACGGAGTCTCCGTCGACCAGGATGACCTCGTCGACGCAGTCCGGGATCTGCTCGAAGACCCAGGGGATGTTGCGGGCCTCGTTGCGGGCGGGGACGACCAGGCTCACGGTGGCGCGGGGCGGGGGGCGGTCCCCGGCCCGGCGCAGGGGGTGGGCGGCGCGGTCCGGGGGGACGGAGCCGTAGCCGTCGGCGTGGGTGAAGGAGGGATGCTCGGTCAGGCGATGCGTGTGGTTCATGATGCGGGGTCTTCCGGTGAGGCGCCCCCGAGGAGACGTCATATATTTACGTCGTATACGTACATCTTGCCCCTTTTGTTCCTGAGGTCAAGGGCGGTGTGACGTCCGCAGCTGGGAGGCCTGTTCCGGGTGCTTTGTCCGTCGTAGGGTGGAAAGCGGCAAAGTGTACGGCGGCGTAGTCCCGATCATGAATGCACCCATCGAGGATTACGCCCTCATCAGCGATCTGGAAACGGCCGCCATGGTCGGCCGGGACGGGTCGGTCGACTGGCTCTGCTTGCCCCGGTTCGACTCCCCGGCCTGTCTGGCGGCCTTGCTGGGCACCGAGGACAACGGGCGCTGGCGTCTCGCCCCCGTGTCCGGCGGGCTGTGCACCCGCCGCTCCTACCGGGCCGACACTCTGGTCCTGGAATCCGTGTGGGAGACGCCCACGGGAACGGTGCGTGTCACGGACCTCATGCCGCCGCGTGCCGACGTGCCATGCATCGTCCGCCTGGTCGAGGGCCTGTCCGGCACGGTGGACCTGCGCAGCGCATTGCGCCTGCGCTTCCACCAGGGCCGCGTCGTGCCCTGGGTCCGGGACGCCGGTCACTGCACCGTAGCGGTCGCCGGCCCGGACGCCGTCTGGCTCGGCTGCGACGGCCATGTGCGCGACCGGGGCGACGAGGACGCGACCGTCTGGGACTTCTCCGTGACGGCCGGGCGCCGGCTGGCCCTCACTCTGGGGTGGACGCCGTCGCACCGGCCCGTGCCCCCGTCGCCCCTGTCCGTCCCGGCGGAGACCGCCCTGAAGGAGACCACCGACTTCTGGCGGCGCTGGGCCGCCCGGTGCCGCTACCAGGGGCCGTGGCGGGACGCCGTGGTGCGGTCCCTCATCACCCTCAAGGCCCTCACCTACGCCCCCACGGGCGCCATCGTCGCCGCTCCCACCACCTCGCTCCCCGGCCGCATCGGCGGCGAGAACAACTGGGACTACCGCTTCTGCTGGCTGCGCGACTCCAGCCGGACCCTCTCCTGCCTGCTGCGCAGCGGCTACCGGGACGAGGCCGCGGCCTGGCTGGGCTGGCTCGTGCGGGCCGTCGCCGGTGACCCCGCCGATCTCCAGACCGTCTACGGCGTCAAGGGGCAGCGGCTGCTGCCCGAATCCGAAGCGCCCTGGCTGCCCGGCTACGAGGGCTCCCGTCCCGTGCGGTTCGGCACCTCGGCGGTGAGCACCTTCCAGCTGGACGTCTACGGCGAGGTCATGGACACGCTGTGGCTGTCGCTGCGCGCCGGGATCCCGATGCCCACCCATGTGTGGGACCTGGTCGAGTCGCTCATGGGATTCCTGCTGCGGCACTGGCGCGAACCGGACCAGGGCCTGTGGCAGGAGCACGGGCCGCGGCGGCAGTTCGTGCACTCCAAGGTCATGACGTGGGTCGCCGCCGACCGTGCCGTGCGCATGGGCGAGCTGCTCGGACGCAACGGCTCATCCGGCGAATGGCGAGCCATGCGGGACGAGGTGCACCGGCAGGTCTGCCGGGAGGGCTGGGACACCGCGCAGCGCTCCTTCGTGCAGTCCTACGGCGCACCCGGCCTGGACGCCTCCGCGCTGCTCATCCCCCGGGTCGGGTTCCTGCCCGCACACGACGAGCGGGTACGCGGCACCGTGCGGGCCCTGGGCCGACTCGGGCACGGCGGGTTCGTCCGCCGGTACGCGCCGGACGGCACCCGGCCCGAGGCCGCGGACGGCGACGAGGCCACGTTCGTCTCCTGCTCCTTGTGGTACGCCGACGCCCTGGCCGGAACAGGGCACCCCCGGCAGGCCCGGGAGGCCTTCGAACGGGTCCTCGCCGTCCGCAACGACGTCGGCCTGCTGGCCGAGCAGTGGGACCCGGACGCGGGGCGCCAGCTGGGCAATGCGCCCAAGGCGTTCAGCCATATCGCCCTGGTGGAGACGGCGTTCGGCCTGTCTCCGGCATCCGGGGGGAACCGCCCGGGGCCCGGGCCGGGCCGGCGCTGAGCCCGCCCTCCCGGCCCTCAGCCGCCCGCCCGTCCGCCGTTGCGCTCCCGCAGCACCGCCTCGCCCTGTTCCACCGTCATCGGCCGGGCGAACAGGAAGCCCTGCCCGTACCCGCAGCCGATCGCGGCCAGCAGTTCCCGCTGCGGCTGCTTCTCTATGCCCTCGGCGATCACCTGGAGGCCGAGCGTGTCGGCGAGATGCACGATGCCCTCGACCAGGGCAACCTGCTGGGGGTCGTGCGGAATGCCGTCGATGAACGACTTGTCGATCTTGAGTACGTCGATGGGGAAGTCCCGGAGGTAGCGCAGCGAGGAGAACCCGGTGCCGAAGTCGTCGACCGCGATGCGCACCCCGCGCTCCTTCAGCGCATGGATCATGGCGTCGATCTGGTCGGTCCGCTGCATGAGCACCGACTCGGTGAGCTCCAGTTGCAGCGTGCCCGCGGCGAGGCCGGTGGTGTCCAGGGCGGTGCACACCTCGTCCAGGAAATTGCCGTCCCGCCACTGCCGGGTGGACACGTTGACGCTGAGGTACGGCGGGTCGGGCAGCGGCGTGCGGTGCTGGAGCCGGGCGAGGTCGGCCGTGGCCTTGCGCAGCACCCACGCACCCAGCGTCGAGATGTGCCCGGTCTCCTCGGCGAGCGGGATGAACTGGCCCGGCGGGACCGGATCGGGCCCCAGCTCGGGCCAGCGGGCCAGTGCCTCGAAGCCCACGACCCGCCCTGCGTCGATGTCCATCACGGGCTGGTAGCGCAGGCCGAACTCCTCCCTGCTGACGGCCTGGTCCAGCCGCGCCTGCAAGGCGTGGCGCTCCGCCACGCGGATCCGCTGCTGGGGCTGGAACCGCCGCCAGGTGCGCTTGCCGGACGCCTTTGCGGCGTAGAGGGCCAGGTCGGCGAGCGCGAGCAGCTCCCCGGCGTCCGTGCTGTCCTGGGCCGTTGCCACGCCCACACTGGCCGACACGCTCACCGACTCCACCGCCAGGTGGAACGGCCTGCTGAGCGTCCGGACCACGTGCGCGGCCAGCACCTCGGCGTCGAGGGGCTGCTCCGCGTCCTCGATCAGCACGGCGAACTCGTCGCCGCCGAGACGCGCGGCGGTGTCGGTGCGCCGCAGCGTCCCCGACAGGCGTTCGGCCACGGCGCACAGCAGCCGGTCGCCGACGGAGTGGCCCAGAGTGTCGTTGACGATCTTGAAGTCGTCCAGGTCGATGAAGAGCAGGCAGGTGGTCGTCGACTCCCGGTGGCCCCGGCGCAGCGCGCGCTCGGTCCGCTCCAGCAGCAGGGTGCGGTTGGGCAGGCCGGTCAGGGAGTCGTGGAAGGCCCGCTGGGCGAGTTCGTGCTCGAGCTGCCGCTGCTCGGTCACGTCCCGCAGGGTGACCACCAGCCCGCCCACGGTCGGGTCCTGCCGCAGGTCCCGGCAGCGCACCTCCACCTCGATGCGGACCGCGTCCCGGGACACCCGCCAGTGGTCCTGCGATTCCTGCTGCCCGTCGCCGCGCAGGGCAGCCAGGGTCTGGACGACCCGGTCCCGTTCCCGGGCGTCCACCAGGTCGGGCAGCCGTGTCCCCGTGAGTTCGGTACGGCCGAACACCGTCCGCGCGGACGGGCTGGCGTAGCGGACGGTGGTGTCGTCGTTGACGATGAGGATGACGTCCGAGGCGTTGTGCACCAGGGTGCGGAAGTAGGCCTCGCTCTCCTGGCGGATGACCTCCCGCCGCAGCGCGATGCGTTCCGTCGTCAGCCCGGCGTGCGAGGCGAGCAACTCCAAGGACCCCCGCATCTCGGCGAGTTGCCGCTCGGAGCCGGCTGCCAGCAGGGCTCCCGGCAGCTCGCCGTCCTCCCGTCGCCCGGCCTGGACCATGGGGCAGAGCAGCACGGCCGGCAGCCTGCCGAGCCGGGCGGCGAGCTCTGGTCCCAGCGCGGCGGACGGGACGATGGCGGTGCGGCCGCGAGCGGCCGTGCCGGCCCGGGCGGGGCAGCGCTCCAGCCGGGCGTACAGGTTCTGGGCCTCCCCGGCCGACAGCAGGAGGGTCACGTGCCGGCCCTGCGGTCCGAACAGGGAGGTGACCGCCCTGTCGCAGGCCCGCGCGATCTCCTCCGGCCAGAAGGACCCCATCAGAGAAGCGGCCGCGGTGCGCAGGGCCAGCTCCCGCGTCATGGCCCTGCGGTGCGCGACGACCATCAGGGTGAGCCGGAAGATCACCAGCAGGAACAGCACACCGGAGAACGCCGCCAGCACCGTCGCGTCGTAGTCCAGGCCGTCGCTCTCCTCGTGAGCGAGGATCGCGGGCGGGATCAGGGTCGCGGCGCCGAACAGCAGCAGCCGTCGTCGGGGCGGCAGCAGCGACTGGGACGGCGAGTCCGGGGCGGTCAGCCGGGCCATCGAGGGGTGCAGCGCGGCAAGGCCCCAGGCGGTGCAGAACACGATGCCGCCGGAGTACAGCAGGGTGCCCGCCTGCCAGGTGCCGTTCAGCCGGAGGATGCCGAGGGCGACGTCGGAGCCGAGCAGGGCGAGGGTGCCCAGGACGAGCAGCCGGGCAGCCCGGTTCGCGCCGGGGGCGGGGCCGTGCGCGAGCAGCCGGACCAGCAGGGCCAGCACCAGGACGCCTCCGAGCGGACAGGCGACGCTGATCGCGCGCTGCTGCCAGGTCAGCCCTTCCCGCTGGGCCAGCGGCTGCACCAGGTAGACCCACACCGGCAGCGCGAGCCCGCCGGTGATGACCAGGGCGTCGAGCAGTCCGGGCAGGTCACGGCCCGTCAGGCGGTAGCGCAGCAGCCCGGACAGGCCCAGGGCGAGCAGTGGGTACACGGCGAGGCGGCAGGCGTCCGCCGGGGACGGGGTCGACGCGGAGAAGTACGACTCCTGCGCGTGGGAGAAGGTGCCGCCCGCGGTGAAGGCCAGCAGCCCGGCGGCGAGCAGCAGCCACGACCGGGGCAGAGGGGGACGGTGGACCCGCATTCCGGCCAGGACCGCCGCGACCCCTGCCAGCCCGACGAGGGCCCACAGAGGCGTGCGCAGGACCGGAACGGACAGGTACGCGGCGGTGAGGATCCCGGCAAGTGAAAGGTACCCCGCCGACAGTCGGCGGGCCGGGTCGCCTCTGCCGGTCGGCGGGGGCCGCACGGCGGCCTACTCCGTTGTCTCCGGCGGCCGCGCGGTGTCCGTGTAACCGTGCGGATTGAGCCGCTGGAAGCGCCAGACGTCCCGGCACACGTCGGCGAGATCCCTGGTGGGGCGCCAGCCCCAGGCACGCTCCACGGCCGTCGCGTCGGCGACCAGCTCGGCGACGTCCCCCGGGCGGCGAGGCCCGAAGTCGTACGGGATGGGCCTGCCACAGGCCCGGGAGAACAGGTCGACCACGTCGAGGACCGAACGGCCCACGCCCGTACCCAGGTTGTACGCCTGCATGCCCGGCGCGTCGGCCAGGTGGTCCAGTGCCACGCGGTGTGCCTCGACGATGTCCATGACATGCAGATAGTCCCGGATCCCGGTGCCGTCGCGGGTCGGGTAGTCGTCGCCGTGGACGGTGAGCTTCTCGCGACGGCCGACCGCCACCTGCGCGACGTACGGCAGCAGGTTCTCGGGCGGCTGCCGGGGTTCCTCGCCGAGGAGTCCGCTCGGGTGAGCCCCGGCCGGGACGGGGAAGCGCAGGCACAGCACGGCGTACGCGGGGTGACGGCGGCAGACGTCGGTGAGGATCTGCTCGCAGATCCACTTCGTGGCCGCGTACGGGGTGCCGGGCCGGGCGGGGGTGGCCTCGTCGAGCGGGCCCCGGCCCGCGTCGCCGTAGATCGAGCAGGAGGACGGGAAGACCAGCCGGTGCACCCCGTGCTCGTGCATGGTCCGCAGCAGGGCGGTGGTGCCACCGACGTTGGTGTCGTAGTACGCAACGGGCATCCGTGTCGACAGGCCCCCCGCCTTGTGCGCGGCAAAGTGCACGACGGCGTCCACGGAGTGTCGGTCGAAGACGGCCGAGAGGGCGTGCCGATCACGGATGTCCAGCTCGTAGACGGCGCCGACGAAGCGGCCGGCGATCCGTTCCACCCGGGCGAACACCTGGGGTGTGCTGTTGGAGTAGTCGTCGACCACGATCACCTCGTAGCCGTGGTCCAGCAGTTCCACGCAGGTATGGCTGCCGATGAAACCGGCCCCGCCGGTGACAAGGACGGTCGAGGGGGCCCAGGACGATCCGGCTCCTCGAGCGGTCGGCGACTGGTTCCTGCGGGCCATACCGGGTCTCCCGCGTCGAGTGCGGACAAGCACCGTATGTTTACGGTGTATATGTACGACTTTGCACCTGCCTGCCGGGTCGGGTCAAGGCCGGACCAGCAACTGGAAGTCGAACGTGTAGCGCGAGGCCCGGTAGATGTGGGTTCCGTACTCGACCGGACGCCCCGAGTCGTCGTACGCCGTGCGCTGCATGGTGAGCAGCGCCGCGCCCTCCCGCTCGTCCAGGCGGGACGCCTCCTGCGCGGTGGCCGCGCGTGCGCCGACGGTCTGGCGGGCGCTGTGCAGGGTGATGCCCGCCGAGCGCATCATGCGGTACAGCCCGGTCGACTCCAGGCGGGCGCTGTCGAGGTCCAGCAGGGACACCGGCAGGTAGTTGCGCAGCAGGGCCACCGGCTGGCCGTGCGTGCAGCGCAGCCGGTCCAGGACGGTGACCTCGCCGCCCTCTGCGACGCCGAGAGCGGCGGCCACGTCGCAGGAGGCCGGGACGACCTCGTTGCGCACGACGCGCGTGGTGGGCCCCTGCCCGGCCTCCTCCAGGTCGTCGTAGAGGCTGCTCAGCTCCAGCGGGCGCTTGACCTGGCTGTGCACCACCTGCGTGCCCACCCCGCGCCGCCGGACCAGCAACCCCTTGTCGACGAGGGATTGGATGGCCTGACGGACGGTGGGGCGGGACAGGCCGAGGCGCACCGACAGGTCGACCTCGTTGCCCAGGAGGTTCCCCGGGGCGAGGACCCCGTGCTCGATCGCCGCCTCCAGCTGCTGCGCGAGCTGGTGGTAGAGCGGCACGGGACTGCCCCGGTCCAGGGCGAAGTCCAGCGAACCGAGCGCGGGGGCGGCCGTGGTGCGGGTCCGGCCACCGGTCTTCGCCATGGATGAACCCCCCTCGGGTATCAGGAGTTGCTCGGGAAGCCGAGGTTGATACCGCCGTCGGACGGGTCCGGCCAGCGCGTGGTGATGACCTTGCCCTGCGTGTAGAAGGCGATGCCGTCGTTGCCGTAGATGTGCAGGTCGCCGAAGAGGGAGTCCTTCCAGCCGCCGAAGGAGTGGTAGCCGACGGGGACCGGGATCGGCACGTTGACGCCGACCATGCCGGCCTTGACCTCCATCTGGAAGCGGCGCGCCGCGCCGCCGTCCCGGGTGAAGATCGCGGTGCCGTTGCCCCAGCGGGAGGAGTTGATCAGCTGGATGGCCTCTTCGTACGTCTGCGCGCGTACGACCGCCAGCACCGGGCCGAAGATCTCGTCCTTGTACGCGTCCGCCGTCAGCGGCACCCGGTCCAGCAGGGAGACGCCGAGGAAGAAGCCGTCCTCGTGTCCGTCGACCGAGAAGCCCGTGCCGTCGACGACGACCTCGGCGCCCTGCTCGGCGGCAGACGCCACGTACGACGCCACCTTGTCGCGGTGCTCGCGGGTGATCAGCGGGCCCATCTCGGACGCCGGGTCGTCGCCCGGGCCGATCCGCAGGTTCTTCGCACGCTCGGCGATCTTGCCGACCAGCGCGTCACCGATGTCTCCGACGGCCACGACCACCGACACGGCCATGCAGCGTTCGCCCGCCGAGCCGTACGCCGCGTTGATCGCCTGGTCGGCGGCGAGTTCCAGGTCGGCGTCGGGCAGGACCAGCATGTGGTTCTTCGCGCCGCCGAGGGCCTGCACCCGCTTGCCGTGCTCGACGGCCTTCACCTGGATGTACTTGGCGATCGGCGTCGAGCCGACGAACGACACCGCCTCGACGTCCGGGTGCTCCAGGATGCGGTCCACGGCCGTCTTGTCGCCCTGCACGATGTTCAGGACGCCCTCCGGCAGACCCGCCTCGGTGGCCAGCTCGGCAAGGCGGAAGGAGGCCGACGGGTCCTTCTCCGACGGCTTCAGGACGAACGTGTTGCCGCAGGCGATGGCCAGCGGGAACATCCACATCGGCACCATCGCCGGGAAGTTGAACGGCGTGATGCCCGCGACCACGCCCAGCGGCTGGCGGATCGAGGCGACGTCGACCCGGGTGGAGACCTGGGTGGACAGTTCGCCCTTGAGCTGGACGGAGATCCCGCACGCGAGCTCCACGATCTCCATGCCGCGCGCGACCTCGCCGAGGGCGTCGGAGTGGACCTTGCCGTGCTCGGCGGTGATCAGCCCGGCGATCTCGTCGCGGTGGGCGTCCAGCAGCTCGCGGTACTTGAACAGGATCGCCGTGCGCTTGGCCAGGGAGGACTCACCCCAGCTGTCGAAGGCTGCCTTGGCGGAGGCGACCGCGGCGTCCACCTCGTCGACGGTCGCGAAGGCGACCTGCTTCTCCTGGGCGCCGGTGGCCGGGTTGTAGACGGGGCCGAAGCGGCCGGAGGTGCCCTCGACGGGCTTGCCGTCGATCCAGTGCGTGATGGTCTTCATCGTGTGCAGGGGCCTTTCGTGGAGCCTGATGTCAGCGGGGAGTTCAGAGGTGGCGGCGGCGCTCGGCCACCTGCCGGTCGTAACGCTCACGCGCCTCGACGGCCGCCTCGCGGGAGGCGGTCTCGGCCACCGGCACGTCCCACCAGGCCTCGGCCGGGGGAGCGGTCGGGGACGGGTCGGTCTCGACGTACACACACGTCGGCCGGTCGGACGCCCGTGCCGTGGCGAGTGCCTCGCGCAGTTCGCGCACGGTCTTGGCGCGCAGCACGTCCATGCCGAGGCTGGCGGCGTTGGCGGCCAGGTCGACGGGGAGCGGGGCGCCGGTGAAGGTGCCGTCTGCGGCCCGGAAGCGGTAGGCGGTGCCGAAGCGTTCGCCGCCGGTCTCCTCCGACAGACCCCCGATGGAGGCGTAGCCGTGGTTCTGGAGGAGGACGATGTTGAGCGGCAGGCCCTCCTGGACGGCGGTGACGATCTCCGTCGGCATCATCAGGTAGGTGCCGTCGCCCACCAGTGCCCACACCGGGGTGCCCGGGGCGGCCTGCTGGACGCCGATGCCGGCCGGGATCTCGTAGCCCATGCAGGAGTAGCCGTACTCGAGGTGGTACTGGCGCGGGCTGCGGGAGCGCCACAGCTTGTGCAGGTCGCCGGGGAGCGAACCGGCCGCGTTGATGACCACGTCGTCGTCGCCCACGGCCGCGTCCAGCGCGCCCAGCACCTGCGTCTGGGTCGGGACCGCGTTCTCGTCGGCGGCCCGGTAGGCGGCCTCGACGACCTCGTCCCAGCGCTCCTTGCCGGACCGGTACTCGGCCTCGTACGCCTCGCTCACCCGGTGGCCGGAGAGCGCCTCCAGCAGCCTCTCCAGGCCGGACCTCGCGTCGCACACCAGCGTCCGCGCGGCCAGCTTGTGCGCGTCGAAGCCGGTGATGTTGAGGTTGAGGAACCGTACGTCAGGGTTCTGGAAGAGGGTGCCCGAGGCGGTGGTGAAGTCGGTGTAGCGGGTGCCGACTCCGATCACCAGGTCGGCGGTGCGGGCGAGCGCGTCGCTGACCGCCGTGCCGGTGTGGCCGATGCCGCCGAGGTCGGCGTGGTGGTCGTGGCGCAGCGAGCCCTTGCCGGCCTGGGTGGAGGCGACCGGGATGCCGGTGACCTCCACGAACGTCTTCAGCGCGTCCTCGGCCTCGCTGTGGTGGACGCCGCCGCCCGCCACGATCAGCGGCCGCTCGGCCGACCGGATCGCCTCGACGGCGGCGCTCAGCTCGACCGGGTCCGGCGCGGGACGACGTACGTACCAGACGCGCTCGGCGAAGAACTCCTCGGGCCAGTCGTGCGCCTCGGCCTGCACGTCCTGTGGCAGGGCGAGGGTGACGGCGCCGGTCTCGGCCGGGTCGGCCAGCACCCGCATGGCCTGGAGCGCCGACGGGATCAGCGCCTCGGGGCGGGTGATCCGGTCGAAGTACCGCGACACCGGGCGCAGCGTGTCGTTGACCGACACGTCGGCCTCGACCGGGTGCTCCAGCTGCTGGAGCAGCGGGTCGGGGGCGTGCGAGGCGAAGTAGTCACCCGGCAGGAGCAGCACCGGCAGCCGGTTGATCGTCGCCAGGGCCGCGCCGGTGACCAGGTTGGTGGCGCCCGGGCCGATCGAGGTCGTCACCGCCTGCGCGGACAGGCGGTTCAGCTGCCGGGCGTAGCCGACGGCCGCGTGCACCATGGACTGCTCGTTGCGGCCCTGGTGGAACGGCATGACGTGCTCGCCCGCCTCCAGGAGCGCCTGACCGACCCCGGCTACGTTGCCATGGCCGAAGATGCCCCAGGTCCCGGCGATCAGCCGGCGACGCACGCCGTCCCGCTCGGTGTACTGGGCGGACAGGAACCGCACCAGGGCCTGTGCGGTCGTCAGTCGGCGGGTGGGCGCGCTCATGCGGAGGTCTCCGGGGCGGTGTAGAGGGGGAGGCGGGGATCGACGGGCTGGTCCGGCCAGGTGTCGCGGACCCAGGCGTGGTCGGGGTGGTCGCAGATGAGCCAGGCGCGTTCGGCCTCCGGGCCCGCCATGACGTTGAGGTAGTACATGTGGTGGCCGGGCGTGGCCATCGACGGCCCGTGCCAGCCGTCCGGGATGAGCACGACGTCGCCGTCGTGGACCTCTGCCAGGACATCGGTGCCCCGGCCCTGTCCGGACGGGGAGACCCGCTGGTAGCCGAGGCCGGGGACGCCGTCGTGGCCGGCGAACTCGAAGTAGTAGATCTCCTCCAGCACGGACTCCTCGCCCGGCCGGTGCTCGTCGTGCTTGTGCGGCGGGAACGACGACCAGTTGCCGCCGGGTGTGATCACCTCGACCGCGATGAGCTTGTCGCATTCGAAGACCCCGGCCGCACCGAAGTTGTTGACCTGGCGGGAGCAGTTCCCGGTGCCCCGCAGCTCCACGGGCACCTCGGAGGCCGGGCCGTAGCGGGCGGGCAGCCGGCGGGTGCAGCGCGCGCCGGTCAGCGCGAACCGGCCGCCGCCGGCGGACGTCACGGTCGCGCGGGCGTCGCGCGGGACGTAGGCGAAGTCGCTGACGCCGCTGAACACGTCCGCGCGGCCCTGGAGTTCGAAGGTGTCCTGGCCGAAGTCGTCCTCCGCGGCGACCGTGCAGCCGCCGCTCAGCGGGACGACGATCCACTCGCTGTCACCGGTGTCGAAGGAGTGCGCGCCGCCCGGCGGCAGCTCGAGGACCCGCAGGCCGGCGTGGCCCCAGCCGGCCTTCTCGGGAGTGACGTCGACGGTGCAGGGGCCGGCGAGGGCCTTGCCGGCGGGAAGGTGGTACATCATCGCGTCCTCCGGATCACAGCAGACCGACGGCCGTGTCCACGGCCTCTTCCACGCTGCCCCCGGCCGGGTAGAGCAGCGACCGCCCGACGACCAGGCCCTGGACGGTGGGCAGCCGCAGGGCCTTGCGCCAGCGTTCGTAGGCGCCTTCCTGGTCGTCGCCGACCTCGCCGCCGAGCAGGACGGCGGGCAGCGTGGAGGTCTCCAGGACCTCGGCCATGTCGTCCGGGTCGTCGGTGACGGGGAGCTTCAGCCAGGTGTAGGCAGAGGTGCCGCCCAGGCCCGAGGCGATCGCGACGGACCGGGTGACGGCCTCGGCGGACAGGTCGTTGCGGACCCTGCCGTCGACCCGCCGGGAGATGAACGGCTCGACGAACAGGGGCAGTCGCCGGTCCGCCATGGCGTCGATCGCCCGGGCGGTGGACTCCAGCGTGGTGAGCGAGCCCGGGTCGTCGTAGTCGATGCGGACCAGGAGCTTGCCCGCGTCGAAGCGGAGCCGGGCGATGTCCTCGGCGCGATGGCCGGTGAAGCGGTCGTCCATCTCGAAGGAGGCTCCGGCGAGTCCGCCGCGGTTCATCGAGCCCATGACGACCTTGTTCTCCAGCACGCCGAGCAGGAGCAGGTCCTCCAGGATGTCGGCGGTGGCGAGCACCCCGTCGACGCCGGGGCGCGACAGCGCGGTGCACAGCCGTTCCAGCAGGTCGGCACGGTTGGCCATGGCCAGGCGCCGGTCGCCGACCCCGAGGGCGCCGCGCGCCGGGTGGTCGGCGGCCACGATCATCAGCCGGCCGCTGTCGCCGATCAGCCTTCGCCGCACCCGGCGGGCCGCCGCCTCGGCGACGGCCTCGGGATCGCGGGCTCGGACCGCGGTGAGGTCGGGGATGCCGATGTTCAAGGAAGGCTCCGTTTCAGTGGCTCGTGCTCGGCGACGGCACCCCGGCGAGGAGGTCCTCGACCTCGGACTCGGTGGGCATCGCGGAGGAGCAGGCGAGGCGCGACGCGACGAGGGCGCCGGCGGCGTTGGCGTGGCGCATGGTCTTCTCCAGGTCCCAGCCGGCGAGCAGACCGTGGCAGAGCGAGCCGCCGAAGGCGTCGCCCGCGCCCAGGCCGTTGACCACCTCGACGGGTACCGGCGGCACCTCCGCCCGGGTGCCGTCGCGGTGCACGGCGAGCACGCCCTTGGGGCCCTGTTTGACGACCGCCAGCTCCACGCCCGCCTCCAGCAGCGCCTCCGCACAGGCCTGCGGCTCGCGCACCCCGGTGGCGATCTCGCACTCGTCCAGGTTGCCGACCGCGACCGTGGCGTGGCGCAGCGCCTCGCGGTAGTACGGGCGGGCGTCCTCCGGGTCGCGCCAGAACATCGGGCGCCAGTCCAGGTCGAAGACGGTGACGCCGGCCTTGTCGCGGGCCTTGAGGGCGGCGAGCGTGGCGGAGCGGCTGGGCTCCTCGCTCAGGCCGGTGCCGGTGAACCAGAAGATGCGGGCACCCCGGATGGCGAAGAAGTCCAGCTCGTCGGTGTGGATCTCCAAATCAGGTGCCTTGGGGCGGCGGTAGAAGTACAGCGGGAAGTCGTCCGGCGGGAAGATCTCGCAGAAGGTGATCGGCGTCGGGTACGCGGCGACCGGGGTGACCCAGCGGTCGTCGACGCCGAAGCCCTTCAGCTCCTCGTGCAGATACGTGCCGAAGGGGTCGTCGCCGGTGCGCGTGATCACCGCCGTACGGCGTCCCAGGCGGGCCGCGGCGACCGCCACATTGGCCGCGGAACCTCCCAGGAATTTCCCGAACGTCTCCACTCGCTCCAGGGGGACGCCGGTCTGCAGGGGGTAGAGGTCGACCCCGATGCGGCCCATCGTGATCACATCGAAATACTGGGCTGGCTCGGCCATGCGCGACCTCCTCGGGAAGCTGGGGATGCGGGTCCAGGGGTGCCCTGACACGGTGGTGGGCGTGGATCCACGGGACCTGCCGCCTCTCAGGTGTAGGTCTCGGAGGGTGGTGCTGTCAATAGTTTGTACTTACATTCGGACCTGCTTGTGAAATGATGTCTTAACAAAGTATTGACAGCGGGCGCGGCAGGGACTTGTATCCCGTGCCATCGCAACAGTCGGTTTGCGGCATCATGATCCGGACTCCGTAAGGCTCCGGGACCACGGATCCCTTCGTGATCCCTTCCTTTCCCCCGCAGTAGCACAGTGAGGTGCCAGGAAAGATGGACCGCTCTTCTCACCCCCGCTCTCGCAGGTTCGCGCCCGTCGTCGCCGTGGCCGCGGCAGCGGCCCTGACCCTCGCCGGCTGCTCCAGCAGCTCTGGAGGCAAAAAGTCCGAGGAAGGCGCCGCGGACGCCTCGGCCGGCAAGGCGACCACCCCGCGCATGACCGTCGCCCTGGTCACCCACCAGGCGCCCGGCGACACCTTCTGGGACACCGTCCGCAAGGGCGCCGAGGCCGCGGCCGCCAAGGACAACATCAAGCTCATCTACTCCGCCGACCCGAACGCGGGCAACCAGGCCAACCTGGTCCAGAACGCGATCGACCAGAAGGTCGACGGCATCGCCGTCACCCTGGCCAAGCCGGACGCGCTCAAGGGCGTCATAGGCAAGGCCGAGAAGGCCGGCATACCCGTCGTCGGCCTCAACTCCGGCCTGAGCGACTGGAAGGAGCTCAACCTGCTGGAGTTCTTCGGCCAGGACGAGTCCGTCGCGGGCGAGGCCTTCGGCAAGAAGCTGAACGAGGTCGGCGCCAAGAAGGTCCTCTGCGTCATGCAGGAGCAGGGCAACGTGGGCCTCACCCAGCGCTGCGACGGCGTGGCGAAGACCTTCGAGGGCAAGGTCGACCCGCAGAACGTCAACGGCACCGACATGCCGTCCGTGAAGTCGACGCTCACGGCCAAGCTGAAGCAGGACCCGTCCATCGACTACGTCGTCACCCTCGGCGCCCCCTTCGCGCTGACCGCGGTGCAGTCCGTCGGCGACGCCGGCAGCAAGGCGAAGGTCGCCACCTTCGACCTCAACAAGGACCTCATCAGTGCCATCAAGAACGACTCCATCCAGTTCGCCGTCGACCAGCAGCCTTACCTGCAGGGCTACCTGGCCGTCGACGGCCTGTGGCTCTACAAGAACAACGGCAACTACAGCGGCGGCGGCGAGCAGCCCGTGCTGACCGGCCCGGCCTTCGTCGACAAGTCCAACGTCGACGAGGTCGGGGAGTTCGCCGCGAAGGGCACCCGGTGATGAGCATGACCCAGCAGGCTGAGCCGGCGGTGGACACACCGCCGGCCTCCGGCCCCGGCAAGGAAAAGGACGGGCGGACCCAGCAGCGCTCCCTGGCGCTGAGACTGCTCGCCCGGCCCGAGGTGGGTGTCATCCTCGGCGCCCTGGCCGTCCTGGTCTTCTTCCTGATCATGGCGCCGACATTGCGCCAGGGCAGTTCGATGTCGACGGTCCTCTACCAGTCGTCGACCATCGGGATCATGGTCCTGCCCGTCGCGCTGCTGATGATCGGCGGCGAGTTCGACCTGTCCTCCGGCGTCGCGCCGGTCGCCTCGGCGCTGACGGCGAGCATGACCGCCTTCCAGCTGACCCTGAACGTCTGGGTCGGCGTGATCGCGGCCCTGGCGGTGTCCTTGGCCATCGGCTTCTTCAACGGCTGGCTGCTGGTGAAGACCGGGCTGCCGAGCTTCCTGGTCACCCTGGGCACGTTCATGGGCCTGCAGGGCGTGAACCTGGCGGTGACCAAGCTGGTCACCGGCAACGTCGCCACCGACAACATCAGCGACATGGACGGCTTCGACCAGGCCAAGGCCGTGTTCGCCTCGTCCTTCAACGTCGGCGGAGTCAACGTCAAGATCACCATCGTGTGGTGGCTGGCTTTCGCGGCGCTGGCCACGTGGGTCCTGCTGCGCACCAAGTACGGCAACTGGATCTTCGCGGTCGGCGGCAACAAGGACAGCGCCCGCGCCGTCGGCGTCCCGGTGAACTTCACCAAGATCTCGCTGTTCATGCTGGTCGGCTTCGGCGCCTGGTTCGTCGGCATGCACAACCTGTTCCAGTACAACACCGTGCAGTCCGGTGAGGGCGTGGGCAACGAGCTGATCTACATCGCCGCGGCGGTGGTCGGCGGCTGTCTGCTGACCGGCGGCTACGGCACGATCGTCGGCCCGGTCTTCGGCGCCTTCATGTTCGGCCTGGTCCAGCTGGGCATCGTCTACGCCACCTGGAACCCCGACTGGTTCAAGACCTTCCTCGGTGTGATGCTCGTAGGTGCCACCCTCGTCAATCTGTGGGTCCGCAAGCAAGCGACCCGGAGGTGATCGGAATGACAAGCAACTCCACCGGCACCCACGGGGCCGCTCTGAAGGACACCCGGCCCGCGGACGAGCGTCCCGTGGTCGAGCTGAAGGCCGCGGGCAAGTCCTACGGCAACATCCGCGCCCTGCACGGCGTCGACCTCAGTGTCCACGCGGGCAAGGTGACCTGCGTCCTCGGCGACAACGGCGCCGGCAAGTCCACCCTCATCAAGATCGTCTCGGGCCTGCACCAGCACACCGAGGGCGAGTTCCTCGTCGACGGCGAACCGGTGCGGTTCTCCACCCCGCGCGAGGCCCTCGACAAGGGCATCGCCACGGTCTACCAGGACCTCGCGGTCGTCCCGCTGATGCCGGTGTGGCGCAACTTCTTCCTCGGCTCCGAGATGACCAAGGGCCCCTGGCCCGTACGCCGTCTCGACATCGAGAGGATGAAGAAGACCGCGGACGAAGAGCTGCGCAACATGGGCATCGTCCTGGACGACATGGAACAGCCCATCGGCACACTCTCCGGCGGCCAGCGCCAGTGCGTCGCCATCGCCCGCGCCGTCTACTTCGGCGCCCGCGTCCTCATCCTGGACGAGCCGACCGCCGCCCTCGGCGTCAAGCAGTCCGGCGTGGTGCTGAAGTACATCGCCGCCGCCCGCGACAAGGGCCTGGGCGTCATCTTCATCACCCACAACCCGCACCACGCCTACATGGTCGGCGACCACTTCAGCGTGCTGCGCCTGGGCACCATGGAACTGTCCGCCGACCGCAGCGAGGTGAGTCTGGAAGAGCTGACCAACCACATGGCCGGCGGCACCGAACTGGCCGCCCTCAAGCACGAGTTGGCGCAGGTTCGCGGCGTCGACGTCGAGGAGCTCCCCGAGGATGGAGACCTCACCGCCCCCGTAGCCACGTCTTCGGAAGGAAAGTCCTGACATGGCCTTCGCGCTCGACCGCATCCGGGTCGGCTCCGCCCCCGACTCCTGGGGCGTCTGGTTCCCCGACGACCCCCAGCAGGTGCCCTGGGAACGTTTCCTCGACGAGGTCGCCGAGGCCGGCTACTCCTGGATAGAACTCGGTCCGTACGGTTACCTGCCGACGGACCCGGCCCGGCTCACCGACGAGGTGGCCAAGCGGAACCTGAAGGTCTCCGCGGGCACCATCTTCTGCGGACTGCACCGCGGCCCCTCCGAGTGGGACTCCACCTGGGAGCAGGTCAGCCGGGTCGCCGCCCTCACCCAGGCCATGGACGCGAAGCACCTCGTCGTCATCCCGTCCTTCTGGCGCGACGACAAGACCGCCGAGATCCTGGAGCCCCCGGAGCTCACCACCGAGCAGTGGCGCAACCTCACCACGGGCATGGAGCGCCTCGGCCGCGAGGTGAAGGACCGGTACGGCCTGGACATCGTCGTCCACCCGCACGCCGACACCCACATCGACACCGAGGAGCACGTCGAGCAGTTCCTCGACTCGACCGACTCCGACACGGTCAACCTCTGTCTGGACACCGGGCACTACGCCTACTGCGGCGGCGACAGCGTCAAGCTGATCGAGACGTACGGCGAGCGCATCGGCTATCTGCACCTCAAGCAGGTCGACCCGGACATCCTCGCCGACGTGGTCAAGAACGAGATCCCGTTCGGACCCGCCGTGCAGCGCGGTGTGATGTGCGAACCACCCTCCGGCGTACCGGAGTTGGGCCCGGTCCTCACGGCTGCCCAGAAGCTGGGCGTGGACCTGTTCGCCATCGTCGAGCAGGACATGTACCCCTGTGAGCCGGACAAGCCGCTGCCGATCGCGGTGCGCACCCGCAAGTTCCTGAGGTCCTGCGGCGCCTGACGACCCGAAAGGACGGCCATGACGGAGCGCACCCCTCTGGGAGTCGCGGTCATCGGTACCGGAAGGATGGGCGCCGACCATGTGCGCCGCATCCACGACGTCACCAGCGGGGCACGGGTGGCAGCCGTCGTGGACGTCGACGCGGAGCGCGCGAAGGCCGTCGCCGCCCGGATCGACGGCTGCACCGCCCACACCGATCCGGCGGCCGCGATGGCGGCTGCCGACGTCGACGCCGTCCTGATCGCCTCCCCGGGCCCGGCTCACGAGGCCACCCTGCTCGCCGCCTTCGAGCACGATCTGCCCGTCCTGTGCGAGAAGCCGCTCACCCCCGACGCGGCCTCCGCCCTGCGCGTCCTCGAAGCCGAACTGCGCCTCGGCCACCGCCGGGTCCAGGTCGGCTTCATGCGCCGCTACGACCCCGAGTACGCGAAACTGAAGGCCCTGCTGGCAACAGGACAGCTGGGCCGCCCGCTGATGCTGCACAACCGGCACCGCAACGTCGCCAGCCCGCCCTTCTTCACCAGCTCCATGCTCATCAGCGACTCCGTCGCCCACGAGGCCGACGCGACCCGCTGGCTGCTGGGGCATGAGATCACGGCGGTCACGGTGCTGCGCCCCACCCCGTCCGCCAGCGCCCCGGACGCCCTGCAGGACCCCCAGTTCGTCGTCTTCGAGACCGACGGCGGCGCCCTCAGCGACGTCGAGATCTTCGTCAACTGCGGCTTCGGCTACCAGGTCCAGGCCGAGGTCGTCTGCGAACGCGGCACCGCCCGCATCGGCGACGGCCACGCCCTGGTCACCAACATGGCCGGCCGCTGGGGCGGCACCATCGCCCAGGACTGGACCGAACGTTTCGAAACGGCCTACGACCACGAGATCCAGGCCTGGATCGACGCCACCCGCCGCGGCCGGACCACCGGCCCGAGCACCTGGGACGGCTACGCCGCGGCCGTGGTGTGCGAGGCGGGGGTCCGGGCCCTGGAGGACGGGGGCCGGGTGGAGATCGAACTGGTGGAGAAGCCGGCACAGTACAGGTGACGTCCCCTCCCGAGGCGCCCGGCGAGGAGGTGGCCCGGGCCCGGGACGCCTGGCGCGCAGCGCTGGTGGAGCGGGGCATCATGCCGTTCCTCCGGGAGTCACTCGCTGAGCCGGGCTCGGCGGCCGAGCTGCACCGTACGTCGCCGTCCACGCCGAACGGCCGTACGCCCGGCTTCACCGGTCCGGAATTCTCGAGCCCCGACTTCGGCGGCCCGGAACACCGGCAGGAACGACACCAGCGAGGCTGCCCCGCCCGGCTGTGTCACCCCCCGCGGGAGCTGCGCGGTCGCGGCTCGAACCCGGCCTCTCGGTAACAGGCGTCGATGAGTTCCATCGTCGTCACCGCGTCGTCGGCGTCCAGCGGCAGCGGCGTGCCCTCCCGTACCCGGGCCGCGAAGGCCTCCAACTGGTAGGTGTACGACGAGCGTGTGCCCAGGCGTTCCGTGCGCTCGCCCTCGGGGGTGCGGATCACGATGCGGTCGTCCATCTGGGGCAGGACGAAGTTCGGGGCCGTCGCCTCGCCCCGCGAGCCGACCAGCCGGATGCCCATGTCCAGGCCGTCGTACGCCATGTGGCAGCGGGCCGAGCCCGTCGCCCCGCCGGGGTACTCCAGGTCGGCGTCGAGCCAGGCGTCGACACCGGGGAAGCCCGCGCGTTCACCGGCCCGGGACGCCGTCAGGCGCGGGGCGCCGCCCGCCCAGGGGGCGAGCATCCGCAGTGCGTGCAGGCTGTAGCAGCCGAGGTCCATCAGGGCGCCGCCGGCCAGCGGCAGCGACCAGCGCGGGTCGGTGTCCGGCGGCGCGGCGATGGCGACCATCGCCTCGACGTGCCGCAGTTCGCCGAGTTCGCCCGAGGCCAGCAGCTCGTGGAGGCGCCGGGTGACGGGGTGGAAGAGGTAGTGGAACGCCTCCATGAACACCGCCCCCGACGTCCCGGCGGCCCGCCGCACGTCCGCCGCCTCCTCGGCGTTGCTCGCCGACGGCTTCTCCGACAGCACGTGCTTGCCGGCCGCGAGTGCGGCCAGGTTCCACGGGCCGTGCAGGCCGTTGGCGAGCGGGTTGTAGACGACGTCGACCTCGGGGTCGGCGATCAGCTCGGCATACGAGTCCGCGACCCGTTCCACGCCGTGCCCGGCGGCGAACGCCTCGGCGCGGGCACGGTCGCGGGCGGCCACCGCGACGAGGCGGTGGCCGGTCGCCCGGGCCGGGCCGATCAGGGAGCGCTCGGTGATCCGCGCGGCTCCCAGCACGCCTATGCGCAGGGGTTCCCGGCCCTTCTCGCTCATGCCTGCCGTACCTCCTCGATCGTCACGGGACGGTGCTCGTGCAGCGACAGTGTGCACGCGTCGGCGATCCAGCCCGCCTCCAGGGCGTCCTCGATCGTGCAGGGGGAGGGGCGGGTGCCGGCGACGACCTCGGTGAACGCGGTCAGTTCGGCGCGGTAGGCGTCGGTGAAGCGGTCCATGAAGAAGTCGTGCGGGGTGCCCGCGGGGAAGGTCACGCCCGGCTCGACCGAGCGCAGCGGCAGCTTGTCCTCCAGGCCGACGGCGATGGAGTCCGCAAAGCCGTGGATCTCCATGCGGACGTCGTAACCCCTGGCGTTGTGGCGGGAGTTGGAGACCACGGCGATGGTGCCGTCGTCCAGGGTGAGGATCGCTCCGGTGGTGTCGGCGTCACCGGCCTCCTTGATGAAGTCGGCGCCTCGGTTGCCGCCCACGGCGTACACCTCGGTCACCTCGCGGCCCGTCACCCAGCGGATGATGTCGAAGTCGTGCACGGAGCAGTCGCGGAAGATGCCGCCGGAGGCGGCGATGTACGCGGCCGGAGGCGGCGCCGGGTCGAGCGTGGTCGAGCGGACCGTGTGCAGCGTGCCGAGTTCACCGCTCTGCACGGCGGCGCGGGCGTTGACGAACCCGGCGTCGAACCGGCGGTTGTAGCCGATCTGGATCGGCACGTCCCGGCCGCGGACGGCCTTGAGCACCTCGACGCCCTCGGCCATGGTCCTGGCGACGGGCTTCTCGCAGAAGACGGGGACACCGGCCTCGACACCGGCCAGGATCAGTGCCGGGTGGGCGTCCGTCGCGGCCGCGACGACGATGCCGTCCACACCGGCGGCCAGCAGTGCCTCCGGCGAGTCCACGACGTCGGCCCCGAACCGCTCGGCGGCGGCCTTGGCGGCGTCCGCGAACGGGTCGGTGACGACGAGGGAGTCGACGGCGTCGAGTCCGGAGAGGGTCTCGGCGTGGAAGGCGCCGATGCGGCCGAGGCCGAGGATTCCGATACGCATGGGGGTGTTGCTCCTAGGGAGGGTGAGGGTTTCTTGCGGGGGGAGTGCTCAGTCGAGTCCGCCGAGGACGTTCTGGTCCCAGTCGATCACCGACCCGGTGACCACCCCGGACCGGTCCGACAGCAGGAAGACGACGAAGTCGGCGATCTCGTCCGGCTGGCCGAGCTTGCCCATGGGCAGTTTCGCGGCGGCTTCCGCACGCCAGTCGTCCCCGGCCCCGTGGAACGTCTTCTGGGTGGCGTCCTCGCCCTCGGTCGCCGTCCAGCCGATGTTGAGGCCGTTGATCCGGACCCGGTCCCAGCGGTGGGCATGCGCGGCGTTGCGGGTCAGCCCGATCAGCCCCGCCTTGGCGGCGACGTACGGCGCCAGGAACGGCTGCCCACCGTGCGCCGACGACGTGATGATGTTGACGATCGTGCCGGGCTCCTCACGCCCCACCATGTCCGCGACCGCCGCCTGCATCGCGAAGAAGGGGCCCTTGAGGTTGATCCCGATGTGCTGGTCGAACAGCTCGGGCGTGGTGTCGAGCAGCGTCCCCCGCGAGGTCAGCCCGGCCGCGTTCACCAGGCAGTCGACCCGGCCGTACGTCTCCACGACCCGCGCCACGGAGGCCTTCGCCTGCTCGGCGTCCGACAGGTCGGCCCGGACGTACAGGGCCTTGCCGCCCGCGGCGGTCAGCTCCCGCACCAGCGCCTCGCCGGGCTCGGGGCGCCGCCCGGTGACGGCCACGACCGCCCCCTCGCGGACCGCGGCCCGGGCGACGGCCGCGCCGACCCCCTGGCTGCCGCCGTTGACCAGGACGACCTTGTCGTCGAGAAGTCCCATCGAGTTCCTCAGCTCTCTCGCCGTTCGGCACCGGCCCGCAGCTCCGCCCGGAGCGCTTCCGGCGTCCACTCCTCGCGCAGCGCCCGCCGTATCAGATCCGCCGGTGAGGGCGGGGCCAGACCGTCGACCGGCGGGTCGCTGTCGAGGTTGGTGGGGAAGGGGTAGCCCTCGGCGCTCGCCGCGACCACCTGGTCCAGCCACGCCTGGTCGGCCCCCGCGGCCTTGCGCTTGAGGAGAACGGGGTACACCGCGTTGGACACCGCCTCCCGGTCCACCGCCTCCATGGCGCGCCCGAACGCGGACGACACCTGGAGCAGGTTGGCCATGCGCCGGATGTCCGCCGAGCGGTTGGTGCCGGCCGCGTGGAAGAGGGCCGGGTTGAAGAACACGGCGTCGCCCTTGGCGAGCGGCAGCTGCACCTGGTGCGCCTCGAAGTACGCCCGGAACTCCGGGAGCCGCCAGGCGAGATAGCCCGGCTCGTACTTCTGCGAGTGCGGCAGGTACATCGTCGGCCCGGACTCCACCGGCATGTCGCAGTGCGCGACCGCGCCCTGGAGCGTCAGCACGGGGGAGAGGCGGTGCACCTGCGCCGGATAGGCGGCGGCGGCCTCGTTCGACAGGAAACCGAGGTGGTAGTCGCGGTGCGCGGTCTGGGCGGCGCCGCCCGGGTTGACCACGTTCAGCTGGGAGGTGACCTGGTAGCCGGGGCCCAGCCAGGCGGTGGCCACCAGGGCCAGGATGTCGTTCGCGTAGTAGTCGGCGAAGGCCTCCGGGTCGTAGAGGGCCGCCTTCTCCAGCGCGTTCCACACCCGGTCGTTGGCGCCCGGCCTGGCGAAGTGGTCACCGGCCGCCGCGCCCGAGGCGCGCTGCTCGGCGATCAGCGCCTCGAACACCTCGGTGGCCCGGTCCACGACCTCCGGGTCGGGAAAGGCGCCGCGGAAGACGACGATGCCGGGGCCGTCGGCGAGCGCCCGCACCAGCTCGGCCTGCACCACCCGGTCGCCTTCGAGCAGGCCGCAGTCGTAGACGGGCACGTTCCGCTCCACGGCGGAGGCGTGCGGATAGTCGACGGGGTCGGTGGCCTGCTCGACCAGCGCGCGGAACGCGTCGAGATCGCAGTCCTGCTCGGACAGCCAGGCACGGTGGTGCAGGGAAGTGAAGGACATCGTCGTCCCTTCGGGGTCACGGAGCGACGCAGCCCTGTCATTCTTGTCAGTACAAACCCCTCGAACAACCAGCAGCGAGCCATCAAAAACCCCTCAAGGAGCCGGCGTATGGGCCACCCGTTCCCGATCCGGGAGATCGCGCGCCAGGCGGGCCTGAGCGAAGCGACCGTCGACCGGGTGCTGAACGGCAGGGGAGGCGTGCGCGAGAGCACCGCACGCGAGGTCCGCCAGGCCATCGCCGATCTCGACCGGCAGCGCACCCAGGTCCGGCTGGTCGGCCGGACGTTCATGGTCGACATCGTGATGCAGGCACCCGAGCGGTTCACCACGGCGATCCGCGCCGCCCTGGAGGCCGAGCTGCCGTCCCTGCGTCCGGCGGTGCTGCGCTCCCGCTTCCACTTCCGCGAGACCGGCCCGCCCGGGGAACTGGTACGGACCCTGGACCGGATCGCCCGGCGCGGCTCGCAGGGCGTGATCCTGAAGGCCCCGGACGTTCCCGAGGTCACCGCCGCGGTCGGCCGGCTCGAAGCCGCCGGCGTCCCGGTCGTGACGCTGGTGACCGACCTGCCCGCCAGCGCCCGTCTCGCCTACGTCGGCATAGACGACCGGGCAGCGGGCGCGACGGCCGCGTACCTGATGGGCCAGTGGCTGGGGGAACGCCCGGGCAACATCCTCACCAGCCTCAGCAGCGGCTTCTTCCGCAACGAGGAGGAGCGCGAGATGGGCTTCCGCAGCGCGATGCGCGTCCGCCACCCCGAACGGACGCTGGTCGAGATCGCCGAGGGGCAGGGCCTCGACGCCACCCAGTACGACCTCGTCCGGGCCGCGCTGGAACGCGACCCGGACATCCGCGCGGTGTACTCGATCGGCGGCGGCAACATCGCCACGCTGCGGGCCTTCGACGACCTGGACCGCGACTGCGCGGTGTTCGTCGCGCACGACCTCGACCACGACAACACCCGCCTGCTGCGCGAGCACCGCCTGTCCGCCGTGCTCCACCACGACCTGCGCCAGGACGTACGCGAGGCCTGCCACACCGTGATGCGCGCCCACGACGCGCTACCGCCGGCCGGACCGACCCTGCCCTCGGCGATCCAGGTGGTGACGCCGTACAACATGCCACCGCAGGCGGCCGTGTGATCCGCGCGGCGTGACCGGGCGTGGATCCGGGGGCGGAGCCGGAGATACCCCTACCGTCGGGCCCATGTGGACATCACGCCCGGACGGCGGGCCGGACCGGTTGCTGGCGCTCGCCGACGGCGTGTTCGCCATCGCCATCACCCTGCTCGTCCTGGATCTCTACGTGCCCCGCGACCTGGAGCCCGACCAGTACCGGGAGGCCCTGCGCCGGGTGCTCCCCGACCTCGGGGCCTACGCGCTCAGCGTCGCGGTGCTCGGCAGTTACTGGCGTGACCACCGCAGGATCTTCCGCGGAGTGCGGGAGGTCGACGGACAGGTGATCAGCCTGTCCGTCCTCGGCCTCGGCGTCGCCGCTCTGGTGCCCTTCCCGACCCGGCTGCTCGCCGAGTACGGCGACCAGTCCGTGTCGGTCGCCGTCTACGCGGGGGCGGTCGCCGCGCTCGGCGCCTGCCACCTGGCGGTGGCCGCCGTCCTGGCCCGACGTCCCTGGCTGCGCCACGGCCCGCCCACCGAGGTGACCAAGCCGCTCTACCTCCTCGACAGCGCCACGATCGTGGTGGTCTTCCTCGTCACCGTCCCGCTCGTCTTCGTGACCGGCCCCGTGATCATGTGGCTGTGGCTCGTTCTCGTCCCGGCGAAGGCCTACCTGGGTCGGCGGCTCCAGACCCTGAGCTGAGGGAGCCGCGTCACACCGGCCCGGCCACCTCCGCCCACGTGCCGCAGTGCGCCGACCGTGCCATGGCGTCCAGCGCGGCCGCGCTGTGCACGGCATCCGTGAGCGTCGCTCCGTGCGGTGTGCCCTCGGCGACCGACTTCAGGAAGCGGTACGCCTCGATGACCTTCAGGTCGTCGTACCCCATCGCGTTCGCGGCGCCCGGCTGGAACGCGGCGAACTCCCCGTGGCCCGGGCCGACGTGGACCGTGGTGACGGACTGGTCCTGGTACGTCGTGCCGCGGCTGATCCCCAGCTCGTTCATGCGGCGGAAGTCCCAGAGCACGGCCCCCTTCGTGCCGTGCACCTCGAAGCCGTAGTTGTTCTGCTCGCCGACCGAGACCCGGCAGGCCTCCAGGACACCGCGCGCCCCGGAGGCGAACCGCAGCAGACAGCTGACGTAGTCCTCGTTCTCGACCGGGCCGAGTTCACCCCCGGCGGCGCGGCTGTGACCCGCCGTGGCGCCGGTCGGCCGGGCCCGCTCCGGGAGGAAGATCGCCGTGTCCGCCGTCAGGGACGTGATGTCGCCGAGCAGATGACGGGCCAGGTCCACGCCGTGCGACGCCAGGTCGCCCAGCACCCCGCTGCCGCCCCGCTCCCGCTCGTACCGCCACGTCAGTGCGCCCTCGGGGTGGGCCGCGTAGTCGCTGAACAGCCGGACGCGGACATGCGTGACCGCGCCGATCTCCCCGGAGGCGATCAGCTCGCGGGCCGCTTCGACGGCGGGCGCGTTGCGGTAGTTGAAGCCCACGGTGCCCTGCACGCCCGCCTTGGCCGCCGCGTCCGCGACCGCGCCGGCGTCCTCCGCGGTCAGACCCACCGGCTTCTCGATCCAGATGTGCTTGCCCGCCCCGGCCATGGCGACACCGATCTCGCGGTGCAGGAAGTTCGGCGCGGTGATGCTGACCGCCTTCACCCGCGGGTCGGCGGCCACCTCGCGCCAGTCCCGGGTCGTCGAGGCGAACCCGAACTGCGCGGCGGCCTCCTCGGCCCGGCCCGGCACCTCCTCCGCGACCGTCACCAGCTCCGGAACCAGGGGCAGCTGCGGATAGTGGTGCCGCACGCGCGCGTACGCCTGGGTGTGCACCCGCCCCATCCAGCCGAATCCGATGACGGCGACGCCGAGCGTGTCCACCATGAGAGCCCCTCTTTGGACCGTTCCAGAACCTGTCCAGGCCACCCTGGGCGGGTTTCGGCGACGCTGTCAACCCTTTGACAAGCCGTGGCGCTCCATGGAACGGTCCATCCCATGAGACCGCCGACGATCCGGGACGTGGCCGAGCGGGCCGGTGTCTCCAAGTCGCTGGTCTCCCTCGTGCTGCGCGGCTCCGGCCAGGTACGGCCCGAGAAGCGGGACGCCGTGCTCCGGGCCGCCCAGGAACTCGGCTACCGGCCCAACGCCGCCGCCCGCAGTCTCAGCGAACAGCGCACGCGCACCGTCGGCGTCCTCCTCAACGATCTGCGCAACCCCTGGTTCGTCGACCTCCTCGACGGCCTGAACTCCCTGCTGCACGCCAACGGCCTGCGCATGCTGCTCGCCGACGCCCGCCTCAACCGCCGCACCGGCCAGGACCCGGCCGACCCGCTGCTGGACCTGGGCGTCGATGGCCTGGTCGTGGTCGGCACGCTGCCCGGCCCCGCGGCCCTCGGTGACGTGGCCGAGCGGATCCCGGTCGTGCTGGCCGGCTCCCGCGAACCGGCGCCGCCGGGCGTCGACGTCGTGGCGGGTGACGACGAGCGGGGCGCCTGGCTGGTCGCCGAGCACCTGATCGGCCTCGGGCACCGCCGTATCGCGCACATCGCGGGATACGGCGCGGTGGGTGAGCAGCGGCGCCGGAGCTTCACGGCGGCGATGCGCCGGAACGGCCTCGCGGATGAGGCGGTGGTCGAGCCGAGCGACATGACCGAGGAGGGCGGCTACCGCACGACCGTCCGGCTGCTCAGCCGCCCCGAGCGGCCCACGGCCGTCTTCGCCGTCAACGACATCGCCGCCATCGGCGTGCTCTCGGCGGCCGAGGAAGTGGGGCTGCGCGTCCCGCACGACCTGTCCGTCGTCGGCTACGACAACACGAGCATCGCGCGGCTGCGGCACGTGTGGCTCACCACGGTCGACAACACGAGCCACGAGGTCGGCCGCCGCGCGGCCCGCTGCCTCCTGGAGCGCTTCGAGGGCGCCGGCGGAGCGGGCCGGGTTCAGCTCGTCACGCCCACCCTGGAGGTCCGGGGCACGACGGCGCCTTGGCTCACAGGTTGATCGCGTAGGCCTTGCGCAAGGTCTCGTGCACGGTCCACGTCGTACGGTCGCCCTCGCGCAGGACGGCCATGTCACCGGGCCCCACCGTGAGCGTCGGCCCGCCCTCGACCTCGATCGTCGCCGACCCGCTGATCACGACGAACAGTTCGTCGGCCTCGGTGTCGGTGACCACGCCGGGCGTGATCTGCCAGATGCCCCGCACCTGACGGCCGTCCTCCGACTCCCAGGCCACCTTGCCGGTCACCTCGGGGGTCCCGGAGACGATCTGCTCGGGCGCGAGAGGCTCGGGTTCGAGCTCGGCGTCGGGGATGTGGAGTACGAAGCTGTGCGTCATGCGGCGACCCTAGCCCCGGCGAGCGGGGGAGTGGCCTCGACAGAGTGTGGGGTGTCTGCGGCTCCGGGCGGACACTCCGTCCCGGCCGGGGCGGCCCGGGGGCCTTCGTGCGGGCCGGCGCGCCCTCGATGGTGTCCACGACACCGTCGGCGAATTTCCTGTGCCGACGGAGGTTGGTGATCACTAGTGCCGTATCGAGCAACGTCGGCCCTGGTTGTCGCCCGGCGGTGCCGGCTCGATCGAGCCGATGCAGCAGATGGGCGGCGCCCATCCGGCTCCGGCGAGGACCTCTTCGGCGTCGATGTCTCGTTACGGATCCATGCCTGCCTGGGTCATGCCCCCAGGCCCTCCGTGACGGGCAGGCACTCGGAGAGCAGGTCGAGGACGTCGCGCCAGGCTCGCTGCGCGTGCTGTGGGTGGTAGCCGACACCGGGGACCACGGGGTGGTCGACCGGCGGGTGGTGGAAGGCGTGCAAGGCGCCGCCATAGATTGCGAGGCGCCAGTCGACGCCCGCGGCCTGCATCTCAGCGGTGAACGTGTTTCGTTGCGCGGGCGGCATGATCGGGTCTTCCGATCCGACCCCGGCCCACACCGGGCAGCGGATGCGCGCTGCCTCGCCCGGTCTGCCCGTGGTCGTTGCGTTGACTGTACCGATCGCGCGCAGGTTGACGCCGCCTCGCCCGAGTTCCAGCGCGATGGCGCCCCCGGTGCCGTAGCCGATGGCGGCGATCCGGCCGGGGTCGGTCCGGGGCTCGGTGCGCAACTCGTCGAGTGCCGCGTGGCCGATGCGCCGCATCCGGTCGGGATCAGCGAGCAGTGGCATGCAACGGGCCAGCATCTCCTCGGGGTCACCCAAATAGCGCCCGCCGTGAAGGTCGAAGGCCAGCGCTACATATCCCAGCTCGGCGAGAGCATCGGCCCGGCGGCGCTCGACGTCGCTGAGCCCCATGCCCTCTGGTCCGAGCAGCACTGCGGGCCGGCGGTCGACACCGTCCGGGAGCGCGAGGTGCCCGATCATCGTCAAACCGTCGGCCGGGTACTCGACCGTACGCGTCGTGATCGTCGTCATGAGACTGGACTGTAGTGATCGTCGAGCCCGGTTCGGCCGGTGTTCTGCCGCTGGCAGAACAGCCTAGGTGTCCCTCTGAAATACGGGACGGGCCCGGCGCTCAGGGCTTCAAGACCAGCCCGTTGCCCTTTGGCGCGTATCTCGGTCACACCCCTCGATCCCCGTGGGTTGAGGGAAACCGGAGGTCCTTCAGCGCGAACCCCACGGGGCCACCGGTGTGCGTCAGGCCAATGCATCCGTGGGTTTGGGTGAAACACGAGGATGCTGAGCGATCCGAAGGGTCCCGGCGGTGACGTCGGCCCGGATGTCCTCGGTCATCACGACCGCCTGCCGAACTGCCAGTTGTGCACCCAGGGTCGGCGTACCGGTCCGGGGTCGGGACGGCGCGTGCCGTGTCCGGGTCCGGCCGGGTCGGCCAGCTCCGGCCCCAGCGAGTACTTCCAGTCCAGCCGCCCGCGCACCGCGTCCGCGGCCCGCCGGTCCGACAGGCCCTCGGCGGACTGCATGACCGAGACGAGCGCCAGCCTGGCCGGTGACCACGCCGGCTTCCCCCTGTTCGGGTACAGCGCGGTGAAGTCCGCGTCCGAGAACAGCTCGCCCAACTCGTCACGGATCCGCATGGTCAGGCTGCCCTTCGGAAACGCAGCCCGCACCACGCGGGCCGTCTCCTCGGGGACCCCGTCGATCTTCCTGGCGTGCAACGACACCCTCCCCAACACCACGTCGGCCTTCACGACCACAACGGGTCGTGAAGGCCGACGTCACGTTCAGCCCCAGGATTCGCCAACGGTGTCGTGTCCACCGGCGGGGGTGCGGGCCGGAAGGAGCTCTCCGGTGCCCCTCGCGGGCCGTCTCAACCCCTATGCCCTGGTCGGGAGTTCCCGCCGATTCGCGTATTGTTTGCGGCATATGCCCGGGAGTGAGGATCGCCGGGTGTGCGAGTGTGCGGATGAAGGGGGACCGGGGACGTGGACGAGACGCGGCAGCGACCCGTCCGGCGAGGCGGACCGGCCGGAGGTGCCGCCACATCGCTGCTGGCCGTCGCGGCTTGCGCCGGGCACGCGACCAATGCGGAACTCCCCTGGTGGGCCGTCCTCGCCGTCGCCGTCTCGACGGCGGGCCTCGCCGGCTGGACCGGTGCCCAGATCGGCCGCCGACGAGGGCCCCGGGACGAACAGCCCGAGCCCGTCGGGCCGATGCCCGGCCCGTACGCGCTGCCCGCCGCCCGCCCGCAGGGCGGCGCAAGAGAGTCCCCTCTCCGTATGCGGTAGGGTTGACCTGCGCGATCACGCGGGACACCCGCGCGAGTCGCGTCGGGACGTGGCGCAGCTTGGTAGCGCACTTGACTGGGGGTCAAGGGGTCGCAGGTTCAAATCCTGTCGTCCCGACTTTGCGAAGTCGCAGTGCAGGGCCGGTTTCGGAGAAATCCGAAACCGGCCTTTGATCATTCTTGAGGATCGGTTGGGGACCTGCGTCCTCGAGCGGTAGTCCGGTTCTGGGCCGATTCCCCGCGGTGAGGGCCCGGGAAGACGTGTGCGCCGTGAAGACCGGCACCGCGGGGAACCGGCCCACAAGCAGGATCGGTCTGCCGGAGGCCACGCTTCCGGCAGACCGCCTCCCTGAACGACGGTTCGACCGGCGTGTCAGCGGCGGGGCTGTCGCGGTCGACATGACCGGCGAACAGCGCATGCCCCCGCGTGATCAGGAACTCAAAGGGTTCTGTTCGTCCACGAAGTGCCGGTCCCCTGGGTCGAGGACACCGACACCCGGGTGGACGTGGTGAGCACCGCCATGGACCACCTGCGGGGCCTGTGGCGCATGGCGCGCCTCAAGGCCTCCGGCGGCGCCCGCGTCGACATCCGACCGCGCCCCGCACCGTCCGCCGAGCACCCCGACGCCATCCTTACTGCGTGGCCGCGCGCACTGACGCCCTCATCGGGTTCGGCGGACTCTTCCCTGTCGAGCGGATCGCGCACCCTGCGGTGGGCGGTGGAAGCCACCGAGGCCGATCGTCCCCCTCTCCTGCCCGCAGGTCCGTCGCGTCGGTTCGCCAGAGGGGGCGGATTGGGTGATTTGGTGCGATATGTTCTTGATGTTGCCTTACGCGGTCTCTAGTGTTCGCCGCGGGGGGAAACACGTTGCGAGGCTCGAGTCCCGTGCCACCGTCCGGAAGCGAGGTGTGGAGCGCGTGCACGCGAGGGGACGTCCCAGAGGGACGAGATGGCTGCGGACGTTCGCCGTACTGCCGTTGCTGGCGTCGGTGCTCGCCGCTTGCGGCAGTGAGGAAGGCTCCGGCGCGCCCACTCTCAACTGGTACAACTTCCCCGACGACTCCGGTGCGCTCCAGAAGGCGGCCGACCGGTGCAGCCAGGCGTCGGGCGGCCGCTACAGGATCAGCTACAACAAGCTCCCGCGTGCCGCGGACGGCCAGCGCCAGCAACTCGTACGCAGACTCGCCGCCGAGGACAACTCGCTCGACATCCTGGGCCTGGACGTCACCTGGGCGGCGGAGTTCGCCGAGGCGCGCTGGATCCGGGAATGGACGGGGGAGGCGAAGCGGCAGGCCACCGAGGGCACCCTGCGCGTACCGCTGCAGACCTCGACCTGGAAGGGCAAGCTGTACGCCGTCCCCTACAACACCAACACCCAACTCCTGTGGTACCGCAAGGACCTGGTGCCCACCCCACCCAAAACCTGGGCCGAGATGCTGGACATGGCCGGCGACCTCGCCCGGCAGGGCAAACCGCACTTCGTCGAGATCCAGGGCGCCCAGTACGAGGGCCTGACCGTCTGGTTCAACACGCTGATCAACAGTGCGGGCGGCTCCATCCTCAACGCGAGCGCGACCGAGCCCTCCCTGGGTCCTCCTGCCGTGCGGGCCGCCGGGATCATGCGTGATCTGGCGAACTCCCCGGCCGCGGACCCCTCCCTGTCCAACCAGATGGAGGACCAGAACCGGCTCGCCATGGAGTCGGGGGTGGCGGCGTTCGAGCTCAACTACCCGTTCGTCTATCCGTCGATGAGGGCGAACAACCCCGAGCTCTTCAAGAACTTCCGCTGGGCGCCGTACCCCAGGGTCGACGCGAACCGCCCGGCACGGCCCACCATCGGCGGCATCGACCTGGCGGTGAGCGCCTACTCACGCCACCCCGACCTGGCGTTCGAGGCGGCGCTGTGCCTGCGCAACCGGGAGAACCAGCTCACCGCCGCGCTCGAGGGCGGTCTGCCGCCCACGCTGCGCGCCCTGTACGACGAGCCGGCGTTCATGAAGGAGTACCCCTTCTCCGCGGAAGTGCTGGCCGCCCTGGAGTCGGCGAGCGTGCGCCCGATCACTCCGGTCTACCAGAACGTGTCGATCGCGGTCTCCCACACGCTGTCCCCGCCGTCCGAGATCAATCCGGAGAGCTCGGTCGACACCATCCGGGAACAGATCGACCAGGCCCTGCGATCCGAGGGTGTGATCCCGTGAACCACCACCTCCCGCACCACTTCGTCGCCCGGCGCCACAGCGCGCCGGCCGCGTCCTCGGGCGGCCCGAGATGAGCACACGGGCGCAACCCGCCGGGCCCCCACCGCCTCCCGAGGCGCAGACGGAGCAGGAGGGGCCGGACCGGGCGGCACTCTCCGCGGGCGCCAAGCAGGAGCGCCGGCTCGGCTGGCTGCTCTGCGCGCCCGCCGTCGTCGTCATGATCGCCGTGACCGCCTACCCCATCGGGTACGCCGTCTATCTGTCCCTCCAGCGGTACGACCTGCGCTTTCCGGGACAGGCGGAGTTCGTGGGCCTGAGCAACTACGGGGCGGTGCTGTCCTCCCCGTTCTGGTGGGACGCCTTCTGGGTCACGCTGTTCATCACCGCGGTGTCCGTGGCGATCGAACTGGTCCTCGGGATGGGGCTCGCCCTGGTCATGCACCGCACGATCTTCTGGCGCGGCGCCGTCCGCACGTCGGTCCTCGTCCCGTACGGCATCGTCACCGTGGTCGCCGCCTTCTCCTGGCAGTACGCCTGGACCCCGGAGCTCGGATACCTCGCCGAGTTGCTGCCCAGCGGGGAGGCTCCGCTGACCGAGCAGTGGCCCGCCCTCTGGCTGATCATCCTGGCCGAGGTGTGGAAGACGACGCCGTTCATGGCCCTGCTGCTGCTCGCGGGCCTCGCGCTGGTCCCCGAGGAGACCCTGAAGGCGGCCATGGTGGACGGTGCCACCGCCTGGCAGCGCTTCACCAAGGTCATGCTGCCGCTGATGAAGCCGGCCATCCTGGTGGCCCTGCTCTTCCGCACACTGGACGCGTTCCGGATCTTCGACAACATCTACATCCTGACCGCGGGCGCCCACGGGACCGGCTCTCTGTCGATCCTCGGGTACGACAACCTGTTCACCGCGCTGAACCTGGGCATCGGGTCGGCGATCTCGGTCCTGATCTTCATCTGCGTCGGGATCATCGCCTTCACCTTCGTCAAACTGTTCGGTGCCGCCGCACCCGGCGCGGAGGTGAAGCGCTGATGGCCGCCGTGGGAAAGACACATGCCACCCGATGGGGCGTCCTGAACGTCGTGGTGGTGCTGTACGCCCTGTTCCCGGTGTGGTGGATCACCGCGCTGTCGTTCAAGGACCCCAGCACCCTCACGGACGGCGACTACATCCCCAGGGACTGGACCCTCGAGAACTACCGGGGCATCTTCGAGACCTCCGAGTTCACCCGTGCGCTGATCAACTCGATCGGTATCGCTCTGATCTCCACGGTGATCGCGGTGGCACTGGGCACCATGGCCGCCTACGCGGTGGCCCGGCTGCGGTTCCCCGGAAAGCGCGTACTCATCGGCATGTCACTGCTGATCGCCATGTTCCCGCCGATCTCCCTGGTGTCACCGCTGTTCAACATCGAGCGGATCATCGGGATCTTCGACACCTGGATCGGGCTGATCATCCCGTACATGACCTTCTCCCTGCCGCTCGCGATCTACACCCTGTCGGCGTTCTTCCGGGAGATCCCCTGGGATCTGGAGAAGGCCGCCAAGGTCGACGGGGCGACGCCCGCGCAGGCCTTTCGGCTGGTCATCGCGCCGCTTGCCGCGCCGGGCGTGTTCACCACGGCCATTCTCGTGTTCATCTTCTGCTGGAACGACTTCCTGTTCGCGATCTCGCTGACGTCCACCGAGTCCGCGCGCACCGTGCCCGCCGCGATCGCGTTCTTCACCGGGAGCTCCCAGTTCCAGCAGCCCACAGGGTCGATCGCCGCCGCCGCTGTGGTCATCACCATCCCGATCATCGTTTTCGTCCTGCTCTTCCAGCGGCGGATCGTCGCCGGACTGACCTCCGGGGCAGTCAAGGGCTGAACGGGAAAGGCAAGGAGGCACCATCCATGGCCGAGATCATCCTTGAGGGAGTCACCAAGCGTTTTCCCGACGGGTCCCTCGCCGTGAAGGACGTGGACCTCGAGATCGCCGACGGTGAGTTCGTGATCCTGGTCGGTCCGTCGGGATGTGGCAAGTCCACCACCCTGAACATGATCGCCGGACTCGAGGACATCACGGAGGGCACCCTCCGCATCGGAGACCGGGTCGTCAACGACCTGGCTCCCAAGGAACGCGACGTCGCCATGGTGTTCCAGAGCTACGCCCTGTATCCGCACATGAGCGTCCGGGAGAACATGGGCTTCCCGCTGCGCCTGGCCAAGGTGGACAAGGACACCATCGACGCCAAGGTGACGCACGCCGCCCACGTCCTCGACCTCGCCGAGCACCTGGACCGCAAGCCCGCCAACCTCTCCGGAGGGCAGCGCCAGCGGGTGGCCATGGGGCGGGCGATCGTCCGTGATCCCAAGGCGTTCCTGATGGACGAGCCGCTGTCCAACCTGGACGCCAAACTCCGGGTCCAGATGCGCACCCAGATCTCCCGGCTGCAGCGGCGCCTCGGCACGACCACCGTGTACGTCACCCACGACCAGACCGAGGCGATGACGCTGGGCGACCGCGTCGTGGTCATGAGGCAGGGCCTGGTCCAGCAGATCGGCACCCCCGCCGAGCTGTACGACCTGCCGCGCAACCTCTTCGTCGCGGGCTTCATCGGTTCGCCGGCGATGAACTTCCTGAACGCCACTCTGGAGCGCGGTGCCCTGCGCTCGCCCCTCGGCGACCTGACCCTCGACGACCGTACGAGGCAGGCGCTGGAACGCCAGAACGCGCCCCGTGAGGTCATCGTCGGGCTGCGGCCGGAGGCATTCGAGGACGTGGCCCTGTCCCAGGACCGGGACCGGAGGGGACCGGTCTGCACCGTCACCGTGGACGTACTGGAGTCGCTGGGGTCCGATGCGTATGTCTACTTCACCGCGGAGGGCGGGCCCGCCACGACCACCGAACTGGAGGAGCTCGCCAAGGACTCGGGCCTGCGCGACACCGGCACCGACACCCAGCAGATCGTGGCCCGCCTGGACGCCGCCACGCGTGCCCGCGAGGGCGAGCCGCTCGAACTCCGGGTCGACATGGCCAAGGCTCACGTGTTCGACCCGGCGAACGGAGCGAACCTCACGCATCCGGTGAGGGCGGTCTGACGTTGCACCACGCGGCCGGGCCGGGCCACCGCCGTGACGGAGGCCACCCGTGTACATCCGCATCGTGTGTGTTTGCCGTTGCGCCGGCTGGAAAGTGGCTCTGTAGTCGCCGGACGTGACAATCCGGTGGATAGTGACCGAAATCTCGGAAAGAGGAGGCTCGATGTCCTCGAAGCGACGTCGCAAGAAGAAGGCCCGCCGCAAGAACGGCGCGAACCACGGCAGCCGTCCGCAGTCCTGAGAGGTCCTGCGGGCGGGCCGGCGTATCGGGTGGGTGGCAGGTGCCACCCACCCGTCTGCGTTCGCGGAAGACCCGCCCGAGTGCGTCGGACGGGGCGGGCCCGACTCCGCAGCGGCGAGCCGTGCCAGGCGGGCGGACGGACAGCCGTCCGGGCGGATGAGGAAAGCCGTCCCCGTGGAAGAGACCGAGCAGGGGACGCGGATCGGGGCGGGTCCATCGAGCGTGCCCCCGCCCCCGGACGGACATCGGCGTGAACGGACGGATGGCGGCGCATGCGCCGGTGGGCCGCACACGGTCCGCAGGAGCCGGTGGCCCCCGGACATGGCGTGGTCGAGGACGTCACCCACCCCCATGGGCGACGTCCCCGACCGCTCCCCCGGTGCCGGACTGTGGCTCAGGTGCCCGCGCGGCGGATCCGTGCCGTCACCAGCACATCACCGCCGTCTCGCCGGAACCCCAGACGGAGTACAGGCGTACGCGGACGACGTAACGGCGGCCCTTGACGAGCCGGGCGCCGATCGTGGCGTTGTGCGGAGTTCCCCCGTCGTCCCGGCCGGCGAGGTAGCGGGGTTCCCCGTCCCGCTCCTCGAAGAGCACCACGACGGCGTCGCAGTCGCCGAAGGTGCCCAGCGTGTATGTGCGGGTCTCCGGCGGCTCGATCATGAAGTCCGCCTGTTCACCCGGGCCGATGCCGAGCGGCGCCGAGCGGAACGGCACCAGCGCCGGCGAACCCTGCGGATGCGCCGGCGGATACCAGCGCAGCACGGACTCCTTGTCGGCGGCGGACAGGGTGCCGGGCGGGTTCAGGCCCCCGCGGTACTGCTCCGGTTCCAGGATCAGCCCCGGCGGGAACGGGAACTCCATGATCGACTGCGGGTCCCAGACGGAGCCGTCGACCTCGTCCGGGCCGAGCTTGCGCAGGATGTTGTAGTGCGTCCGCTCCCGGCTCCAGTGGTGGGGCGGGCCCGCCAGTTCGGCGTAGACGGCCTCGTCGTCCCAGTGGATGCCCGCGAACGGGCTCTGGTGTTCGTGCAGCATGCCGAGCGCGTGCCCGATCTGGTGCAGGGCCGTCCCGCGCTCCCCGGGCGCGGTCAGGTCCCAGCCGAAGTTCATGGTGCGTTCCTGCCGGCCGGCCAGCAGCGCGTCCCGGCCCACCGCCGACCAGGAGCCGTCACCGGCCTGGAACCCGATGCGCAGTTCGGCCTCCGAGCGGTCGCCGACCTCGGCGAAGGTGATACCGATGCCGAGCTCCTGCCACTGCCGGAAACACGCGCGCACCACGTCCCGCTGCTCCTCGGCGCCGGCCCACGAGACCCGTCGCGTCATCCCCCTCCCCGGCACGGGGATGACGGACGCGTCGGTGTCGCCGCCGAAGAACCAGTAGTGCAGAACGGTGCCGTTGACCCACATCCGCCGCCCGCTCGCGAGCGCGCTCAGCCGCTCGGCCCCCAGCCCCGGTGCGAAGGCGGGCGCCGGCGCCTGTGCCAGCGAGCAGTAGCGTGCGGTCATGGGCCACAGCCTGCCCTGCCAACCGCCCCGGGCGCCTGAGTCGGGGGCTACTCAAGTCGCCCTGTATCAAAGGTGAGTAGCCGCGCTCATGTCTGTGTGATGACTTACGAGAGGGACGCGACGACGCTGGAGCTGCCCTGGCCGTTCGCCGGGCGGGAGGACGAACTGGAGCTGGTCCGCCGGTCCCTGACCGGCGCGCGGCGCGGCATCGTGGTGACGGGGCCGGCGGGCTGCGGGAAGACCCGCCTCGTCACCGAGGCGATCCGCGGCACCGACTGCGCCCGGGCGGCCGGTACGCCCGAGGGCCGGACCATCCCCTTCGCCGCGTTCGCCCATCTGCTGCCCGAGTCGGTCACGCTGCACCGCGCGGTCCGGTTGCTGTCCGGAGTCCGCACCCTGCTGGTGGACGACGCGCACCTTCTCGACGACGCCTCCGCCGCCCTGGTCCATCAGCTCGCCGTGCACGGGCGCACCCGGCTGCTGGTCGTCGCCACGGACGGCACCTCCGGGCCCGGCGCGATCTCCCGGCTGTGGACCGGTGAACTCCTGCCGCGCCTCGCGCTGGAGCCGCTGCCCGAGGAGGAGACCGGCCGGCTGCTCACGGCCGGCGCCGGGCCTCTCGACGCGCTCACCGTGAACCGGTTGTGCCGCCTGAGCCGGGGCGACCTGCGGCTGCTGCGCGACTTGCTGGGGGCGGTGCGCGGGCTGCTGGCCCCCGTCCCCGGCACCGGGGAACGGGCGTGGCGGGGCCCGGTCCCGCTGACCCCGGCCGTACGCGAACGCGCCGCCCCCGTCCTCGGCCGGACCAGCCCCCTCGAACGCGAGACCCTCGACCGTCTCGCCTTCACCGAGCCCCTGCCCTCGGACCCGGACGACCTGGACCTCGGCGCCCTCGAAATGCTGGAGTCCGACGGCCTGATCGAGGTCGACGACGGCGGTGCCGTCCGCCTCGCCCACCCCCTGTACGGGCCGGTGCTCCGGGCCGCGGCGGGCCGGCTGCGGTCCCGCCGGCTGGCCCGGGCACCGGAGGTGTGCACCGCCGCCCTCGACGCCGAGTCGGCGGCCCTGGCCCGACGGATCGACCAGGCCGACGTACGGGCGACGGCCACGCCGGTTGGGGAGTGGCTGGTCGCCGAGGGCGGCCCGCTGCCGGGCGGCTACGCCGCGGTGCGTGCCCGGTTCGCGCGGCTGCGCGGGGAGGTGAGGGAGGCTGCGGCCTGGGCGCGGGAAGGCTTGCGCAGCGACCCGGGGGACACCTCCTGCCGGGCGGAACTCGACTCCGCCTCC
This sequence comes from Streptomyces sp. NPDC057424, assembly GCF_042803315.1. Taxonomy (NCBI): domain Bacteria; kingdom Bacillati; phylum Actinomycetota; class Actinomycetes; order Kitasatosporales; family Streptomycetaceae; genus Streptomyces; species Streptomyces sp. NPDC057424. The sequence continues at coordinate 139,573 of NZ_JBHVCP010000008.1, read as the reverse complement.
GCGACGGTGGACAGCCTGGGCGACCTCGACCCGGAGGCACTCACCGACCCTTACGACGCCGTCCGCCTCGGCGTCCCCGAGAAGGTCATCGACCGGCTCGGCGGCGTCTTCGCCCGGCACGCCGACGCGCTCACCCGTGCCGACGGCCCGGAGCTGGACGAGGTGGCCGGGGAACTGGAGCGGCGGGGCTTCCTGTTGTTCGCCGCCGAGGCGCACGCCCAGGCCGTACGGGCCCACCGTGATCCGCGCGCCGCCCGGCACTCCCGCACCCGGGCCGTCACCCTGGCCCGGCGCTGCCAGGGCGCCCGCACCCCCGCGCTGTCCGGGCTGGTCCTCGGCGAACTCACCGCCCGGCAGCGGCAGATCGTCGCCCTCGCCGCGGCCGGCCTGACCAACCGGCAGATCGCCGAGCGCCTCACCCTGTCGATCCGCACCGTCGGCAACCACCTCTACAGCGCCTACGCCCGGCTCGGCGCGAGCGACCGCGGCACCCTGCCGTGGGCGGCCCGAGCGCCGGAGGCCCAACCGGCCTGAGCCGGTACCAGGACCGGCGGCCTGACCCGAACAGGGGACGGGTCAGGCCGCCCCGAACGCCGAGAACGCCCACCCCGTGGCCTGGTGCAGCGCGTCGCCCGGCAGGGCCGCTCGGGCATCACGCAGTGCCTCCGCCAGGGACAGGCCGGCGTCGAGGCCCTTGTGCAGCGCCAGCATCAGCGGCACCACCGCGGCATCGTTGACGGGCGCGCTGCACGCCACCACTCCGGCCGTGCCGAGCGGCAGCAGCGCCGTGACCAGGCCGAGCAGTTCGTCCGCGCCGACCGAGGCGAGGCGTGCGGTGTCGCAGCAGGACAGGATGATCCGGTAGGGGCTGCGGTCCAGCCGCTCGAAGTCGTGCACGACGATCGGCCCGTCGGCCATCCGCAGGGAGGAGAACAGCGGGCTGTCCGCGCGGAACGTGCCGTGCGCGGCGATGTGCGCCAGCGCCGCCCCGTCCAGCTCCTCCAGCACCCGGGGCACCCGCGCCCCGTCGTCCTCCAGGACCGTCGCACAGCCGTACCGGCCGGCCAGCTCGGGCACCTCGGCGCCGCCGGTCGCCAGGCCCGGACCGCGCACCAGCACATGGCAGCCGTCCGGCGGCGGCGCGGTCTCCCGGGCGCGCAGCCAGCTGCCCGCCGACGGCGACACGCTGAGCACCCGTTCCCGCAGCGACGGCAGCAGCGACCACGGCACCCGGTGCAGCCGCCCCGGCGGCACGATCACCACCGGGCCGCCACCCAGCTGTTGCGCGGCCGGTCCGAGGACCAGTTCCTCCAGCCGCCGCCCCGCCGCCTCCACCACCGGAAGACGGGCCTCGGCCCCGGGGTGGGCCAGCCGCCGCAGCCCGGCCTGCACGTGCTCGGCCTCGGTCTCCGCCTCGGCGAGCAGCCCGGCCTCGAACCGGCGCACCCGCCCCCGCCCGCACAGCAGTACCTGCACCCGCCCGTCGAGGACGGCGAGCTCCACCAGCAGGACCTCCTCGCCCAGTCGCTCCAGCAGCCCGCCGACGTCGAACCGGTCCCCGCCGCCGGGCGCCTCACCCCGCATGTGCAGGGTCCGGGAGCGGATCTCCCGCTCCAGACGCCGCTGTTCGCGCTCCAGCGCCGGGACCGGCCGGCCCTCCATCCGAGCGGCCTCCGCACGCGAGGCGATCTCGCGGAAGGCGGTCATGCCGCTGAGCAGTTCCGGGTCGGCGGGCGGCCGGGTCGGCGGTGTGGACAGCACGGTGGCCCGCCAGCGCTCGCTCCACACCAGCAACCGCCGCGGCCCGCCGGAGACGAGACTGGCCCGCTGCGCCAACGCGGCCAGCTCCGCGCCCTGTTCGGTGGCGCGGGCCCGCAGCTCCGAGGCGCCCAGCGTCATCCGGTGGTCGTCCAGCACATCCAGGCCGCGCCGGCAGGCCTCCAGCACACCCCGCGTCGACCCGGCGGCCTGCGCCCGCAGCGCCTGCGCCGCCCACCCCGTCATCCGGGCCAGCGGCGGACCGCTGCGCCGGCTGCGCGCGGCCACGGCCAAGTGCCGCTCCGCGTCCGCCGTCCAGCCCAGGCCCAGCGCGATCCGGCCCGCGAGCAGCGACGCCTCCGGCGCGGCCGGGGCACCGAAGGACGCCAGCTTCCCGGCCACCGCGGCGGCGTCGGCGACCAGCCGCCCCGAGCCGCGCCCGGCCGCGTGCCGCGCCTCGATCAGCACCAGCCGGGCGTGCGTCTCCCACCAGGTGCGCCGCTGCCCGGCGAACAGCCGGACAGCGAGGGCCGCGCGGGCGATCGCCGTGTGCGGATCGCCCGCGAGCCGGGCGGCCCGCGCTGCGGTCAGCAGCAGCTCCGCCTTGCGGGTGGACTGCCCGCCGATCCCGTCCAGCTTCCCGGTCGCCGCGTCCGCCTCGGCCAGCGCCTCCGGTGCGAGACCGGCCGCCATCAGCACCTCGCAGCGCCGGATGTTCAGCATGAACGTCGGCGTGCCGAGCCGGGCGTACCGCTCCTCCGCATCGTCCAGCAGCCGCAGCGCCGCCGGCACGTCCCCCGACCGGAACGCGGCCAGGCCCCGGCTCTCCACCGCGTCGGCCTTGTCGTGCTCCTGGCCGGTGGTGTCCCACAGCGCCTCGGCCGCGGTGAAGTCCGCCTCGGCCCGCTCCACCGACCCCAGCGCCAGGTGCACGGTGGCCCGAAGGGTCAGTGCCCGCGCCGTCCAGATCACGTCGTCGGCCTGCCGCAGCACGGGCACCGCCCGGCGCACGTCCTCCAGTGCCTCGCGGTGGTGGCCGAGCACCCACCACACATACGCTCGCCGGTACAGCACCCGCGCCCTGGTGTGCCCCGCGCCCCGCGCCACGCCCCGCTCGAAGGCCGTCAGGCCCTCCCGGGTACGGCCCGCGTGCACCAGCGCCACGCCCAGCGTGGCCAGCACGTCCGCCTCCCGGTCGGCCGAGTCCCCGCGCGCCGCGCACCGCCGGGCCCGCCGCAGATGGTGCAGCGCGAGCCGCAGATCGCCGAAGTCCCGCTGCCAGATGCCGATCACCTGGTGGGCGACGGAGGCGTCCAGCGGGGAGGGGGCGGCGTCGAGCAGCGCCCGGGCCCTCGCGAGAGCCTCGCCCGGGTCGGCGAACACCATCGGCAGCAGTTCCGTAACCGAGTCGCTTCCCGCCGTCACTCCTCGGATGGTAGTGGTCCCGGAGCGCACCACACAGGTGCCGATGTATCAAGGAACGCTCCGGCGGCTCTTGTTGACGACCGCTCAGCGGCACCGGCCGACGCCGTCGCACCAACGGGAGGATCCGCCATGGCACCACCTCAGCGATTCCACGAGCAGTTCGACCAGATCCAGCGTTCGATGCCGGACGTCCCCCTGGCGATGGGCCCGGACGACTCGGCGGAATTCATGTACGAGAAGGGTGTGGTCCTCGTCCGCGACGGCGAGGAGGCCCGGATCGTCGAGGACACGGTACGGGCGCACTTCACGGCGGCACCCGACCTCGACCAGGAGCAGATCCGCCGCGCGGGCCCGCAGACCAACCGCAGCGGCATCACCCGGATCCGCGTCGGCGACCCCGGCGAGGGCGGCCGGGACGCCGACCGCGCCGTCGCCCACGCGCTGCGCTCCGTTGGGGAGTACGAGTCCCGGGCCGGGCACCGGATGGTCGCCCGTAACCATGTCGTGCACATCGCGGTCAACGCCTGCCCCGGCGACGAACCCGTCCCCGCACCGCTCAGCGAACCCCCCAACCCGGCCGCCGCCGACACGTCCCACGACCCCGGCACCGCCGTCGGCGTCCTCGTCGTCGACACCGGCCTCGTGCACGACTACCGGTCCTGCGGCCTGCTCGCCCACACCGGCGGCGACGCCCAGGTCCAGGAGTGCGACGACCAGGGCATCCTCCAGCAGTACGTCGGCCACGGCACCTTCATCGCCGGGCTCGTCGCCGCCGTCGCGCCCAACACCGACATCACCGTGCGCGGCACCCTCAACGACGCCGGCGCCATCCTGGAGTCCGAGTTCGGCGACAGGCTCTTCGAGGCCGTCGACGCCGGCGGCTGGCCCGACGTGCTCAGCCTCTCCGCCGGCACCTCCAACGGCCGCACCGACGGCCTGCTCGGGGTCGAGAACTTCATGCGGGAACTGCGCGAGCAGCGCACCCTGCTGGTCGCCGCCGCCGGCAACAACGCCGGCGCCGCGCCGTTCTGGCCCGCCGCCTACGCCGATCTGCCCGGCTGGGAGGACTCCGTGCTGTCGGTCGGCGCCCTGCGCAGCGACGGAGAGTCCGGTGCCTGCTTCACCAACCACGGTCCCTGGGTGAAGGTCTACGCGCCCGGCGAGCGCCTCACCAGCGTCCTCACCGGCTTCGACTCGCCCGTCCCGTACGTGTACCAGCACTCCACGTACGACGCCTGCCGCTACGGCTTCTCCTACGGCTGCACCTGCCAGCACCCCCGTCACAGCGGTGTGCTGAGCGACGAGGGCAACGCCGCGAAGCCGGACCAGGTGATGTTCGAGGGGTACGCGCAGTGGAGCGGCACCTCCTTCGCCACCCCCGTGACCGCCGGCCTGGTCGCCGCCCACATGACGGCGCACAAGGAGACCGACCCACGCGCGGCCCGGCAGCAACTCCTCGCCGCCAACACGGAGTTCGCGGAAGTGCGGGGTATGCACGTCCCGGCGCTGCGTCCGCCCACCTGGCGCCCGGTCCCGGTCGTGTGCCTCGGCCCCGGGCTGTGAGGGCGGAAGCCGCCCCCTCCACGGCGTACGATGACGTGCCGTACTCGAGGGGTGGGGCTGCCGTGGACCGTACTGATGCCGGCGCGCTCGTCCAGGCAGCCGCCGCCGGTGACGCGGCGGCCTGGAAGGCGCTCGTGGAAGGGCTGAGCCCGCTGGTCTGGTCCGTCGTCCGGGCCCACCGGCTCTCCGACGCCGACGCCCACGAGGTCTACCAGACGGCCTGGTTCCGCTTCGCCCAGCACCTCGGCCGGATCCGCGAACCCGGCAAGGCGGGCGCGTGGCTGGCGAGCACCGCGCGCCACGAGTGCCTGAAGGTCATCAGGAGTTCGCGGCGGCTGACCCTGACGGACGATCCGCACGTGCTGGACCGGGTCAGCGAGGAGGGCACGCCGGAACAGTCGCTGCTCGACTCCGAGGAAGCCGCCGCGCAGAGCGAACGCGTACGGCGGCTGTGGCAGGAGTTCGAGGAACTGGGCGAGCGGTGCAGGCAGTTGCTGCGGGTGCTGATGGCCACCCCGCCGCCCAGCTACCAGGACGTGTCCGCCGCGCTGGGAATCGCGGTGGGCAGCATCGGGCCGCTGCGCCAGCGCTGTCTGCGGCGCCTGCGGGCCCGGCTCGAGGCACGGGGGGCGATGTGAGCGACATGAACGGCGACACGCACGGCGACGACCTGTTCGGCCAGGACGACTTCGGCGACGAGGAGTTCGACGCCGGGATGCTGGAGGAGGAGCTGCGGCAGGCCGCCGCAGTCCTCGACCCGGTGCCCGCGGAGCTCCAGCAGATCGCCGTCGACGCCTACGCGCTGCACGACCTCGACGCGCGCGTGGCCGAGCTGACCTTCGACTCGCTGGTCGACGCCCTCCCGGTCAGGGGCGTCACCGACGCGCCCCGGATGCTGACCTTCCGGGCGGGTGACGTGACCGTCGACGTCGAGGTGACCGCGCAGGGGCTGATGGGCCAGGTGCTGCCTCCGCAGCCGGCCCGGATCGAGGTCCTCGGCGGGCCACGGTCCGGCTCCCCGCTCACGGCGGACGACCTGGGCCGCTTCACCGGCGACGTGCCCCTGTCGGGGCCGTTCGCCCTGCGGCTGCGGACCGGTGGGGACGTGGTGGTGACGGAGTGGCTGCGGGCCTAGCCGTCAGCCGTCAGCGTGTCACCAGGCGCAGGGCAGCGTCCGCGGGCCCCGGATCATCGTCCTGCGCCGCCAGGCGACCTGGGCGGCGGGGACGGCGAGCCGCAGGTCCGGCAGCCGGTCCAGCAGGGTGGTGAGCAGCAGTTCGGTCTGCAGGCGGGCGAGGACGGCGCCGGTGCAGTAGTGCGGGCCGTTGCCGAGCGCCAGGTGCGGGTTGGGGGCGCGTCCCGGGTCGATCCGATCGGGTTCGGGGAAGACGTCCGGGTCGCGGTTGGCGGCGAGGTATGAGACGTACACCGCGTCGCCGGCCCGGATGCGGTGGCCGTGCAGCTCGACGTCCTCCAGGGCGATCCGCGCCAGGCCGACCGAGCTGCGGTGCGGGATGTACCGCAGCATCTCGTCCAGCAGCGAGTCCCGTTCCCCGGGCCGCTCCCGCCACCACTGCCGCAACTCCGGCCGGGTGAGCAGCAGATAGAGCATCTGCCCGCAGTTGTGGGTGACGGCCTCGCCGCCGATCTGCAGCGGACCGGCGAGGCCGACGGCCTCCGGCGCGCCGAGGTCGCCCCGGGCCACGGCGCTGCCCAGCAGGGAGTACACGTCCTCTCCGGTGCTGTGCGCGCGGGAGCGGATCGTCTCCGTGATCCACCCGTACAGGCTGTTCTTGGCCCGGTCGGCGGCCTCGGCCCCACCGGACGTGGAGATGATCTGCCGGGTCCAGGTGTGCACCGCCTCCCGGTCGGCGGCGGGCACGCCCATCACCTCGCTGACCAGGGCGATGGGGAACGGTTCGAGTACCCGCCCGACCAGCTCGGCCGGAGGCCCGTCCCGCACCACCCCGTCCACCAGCTCGTCGAGCATCTCCTGCGCGCGAGGCCGCAGCCGCTTCATCGCGCTGACGGTGAAGGCCCCGGCGACGGCCTTGCGCAGCCGGTTGTGGTCGGGCTGGTCGGCGAAGGCGAGCGACCCCGGCCGCGGCTTGAAGTGCGGTGCCATCCGGGTCACTTGACGTTTCGTCACCTCAGTACGGCTGAACCTCGGGTCGTTGGTGATCAGCTTCACGTCGTCGTGACGGGTGGCCAGCCATGCCCACCCCTCGCCGAACGGCAGCCGGATCCGGGTCAGCGGTCCCTCGCGCATCAGCTCCGCGAGGACGGGGTCGAACTCCGTCCCGTCCAGGTCGAGTGCGGGCCAGTCCCGTACCGGGGGCGGGGCCTGACCGGTCAGCGTGGTGGTGTCCTCCGTCATGTACCCACCCTCCCCGCGCCCCCGCCCGCTTGTCGCGCGGGAGTGCTCCAGCCGGTGACGGTGACGGCTCAGTGGGACACGGCGTCGACGAGGCCGGCCAGCGCGCCCGCGAGCCGCTCCAGCCCCGGCCCGGCGGGACCGCCCGGCTCGGTCATGTAGGTGTCCCGGCGGATCTCCACCATGAGCGCGCTCACCTCGGGCCGCTTCCCGTGGAACTCCAGGGGGACGTAGGTCCCGCTGAACGGGGTGTCGAGCTCCGTCTCCCCGACCGCCTCCCCGAACGCCTCCCGGGCCGCGTCCAGCAGCGCGGGAGGCGTGTGGAAGGAGTCGGTCCCGAGGCAGACCGCGGGGCGGGGCCCCTCCCCGTGCAGCTCGTACGGCAGCCTCCGGCTCGGGTAGGAGTGCACATCGATGACCACGGCCCGCCCGGCGGCCTCCAGCCGGTCCGCCACGGCCTGCGCCATCGCCCGCGCGTACGGCTCGAAGTACCGCTCGACGAGCGGCCCGGCATCGACGTCGGCGGGGCGCAGCACCCCGCCGTGCGTGGTCCGCGTGTACACCGCCCCCATCCCGACGGCCAGCATCTCCTCCCGCTCGTCCGGGAACCGCTCCGGGTCGACGACCAGCCGCGACAGCCGGTTCACGAACCGCCACGGCGTGACGCCGGCCAGCCCGGCCGCGGTCTCGGCGAGCTCCGCCGTGTGCGCGTCCGTGATGTGGTCCAGCTCCCGCGCCAGCTCCTCGTCGCCGGGCACGATCCCCGCCCGCACGGCGTCCGGTATCTCCCGCGCGGAGTGTGGCACATGGAGGACCACCGGGGACCGCCCGGCCCCGGGCAGCAGCTCGAAGGGCGGCGGGGCAGCGGTCACGGGGCGGCTCCAGGGGCGTTGTCAGTGGTGTCCGGCAGGATCAAGGTGCCACATCACCGGACCATCGAGGCCGAGGACGTCATGCCGATCAGCAACGAGCAGGTGAGCACCCATCCGTTCCTCCGGGCGCTGTACGAGGACGACTACTACCCGGACCATGTGGTGGACCGCGGCCGCGCGATCCTGCTAGCCCTGTGCGAGCGCATCGAGCGGGAGCGTCCCGCCGGCCTCGCCGCGCTGTACGAGCTGACGCGGGCGGCCACCGAGGAGTTCAACGACCTGGAGGCCGCGTTCGAGGCGGCGGGCAGTGAGATCGAGACGGTGGCCCGGGAGGAGATAGCCGGGAACTTCGACTTCGTCGCGCGTGCGTACGGCTTCCCGGACGCCGATGTGGAGGAGCTGATCGCCACGCGGGAGTGGTGAGGCCGGGGGAGGGCTGCACACGGCTCCGCCCCGGCCGGGCGCTGTGCCGGTCGGGGCGGAGTCAGGGGGCCGATGGGGCCGTGGGCGTCAGCTCAGGGACGCCAGGGCCTCGTTCCACGTGGTGGACGGGCGCATGGCCGCCGCGGCCTTCGCCGGGTCGGGCTGGTAGTAGCCGCCGATCTCGACCGGCTTGCCCTGGGCACCGATCAGCTCGTCGACGATCTTCTGCTCGTTCGCGGCGAGCGTCTCGGCGAGCGGGGCGAAGACCTTCGCCAGGTCCGCGTCGTCGGTCTGCCCGGCCAGCTCCTGCGCCCAGTACAGGGACAGGTAGAAGTGGCTGCCGCGGTTGTCGATGCCGCCGACACGGCGGGTCGGGGACTTGTCCTCGTTGAGGAAGGTCGCCGTGGCGCGGTCGAGGGTGTCGGCCAGGACCTGGGCGCGGGCGTTGCCCGCCACCTTGGCGAGCTGCTCGAAGGACGGCACCAGGGCGAAGAACTCACCCAGGGAGTCCCAGCGCAGGTAGTTCTCGTTGACCAGCTGCTGCACGTGCTTCGGCGCCGAGCCGCCCGCACCCGTCTCGAACAGGCCGCCGCCCGCCATCAGCGGGACGACCGACAGCATCTTGGCGCTGGTGCCCAGCTCCAGGATCGGGAACAGGTCGGTCAGGTAGTCACGCAGGACGTTGCCGGTGACCGAGATCGTGTTCTCGCCGCGGCGGATGCGCTCCACCGACAGCTTCGTCGCCTCGACCGGGTTGAGGATCCGGATGTCCAGGCCCTCGGTGTCGTGCTCGGCGAGGTACGTGTTGACCTTGGCGATCAGGTTGGCGTCGTGCGCGCGGGTCTCGTCCAGCCAGAACACCGCCGGGTCGCCGGTGGCGCGGGCACGGGTGACGGCCAGCTTCACCCAGTCCCGGATCGGCGCGTCCTTGGTCTGGCAGGCGCGGAAGATGTCACCGGCCGAGACGGCCTGCTCGATCAGCGCGGTGCCGTTCCGGTCGACCAGGCGGACGGTGCCCGTGGTGGGGATCTCGAAGGTCTTGTCGTGGCTGCCGTACTCCTCGGCCTTCTGCGCCATCAGGCCGACGTTCGGCACCGAGCCCATGGTGGACGGGTCGTAGGCGCCGTTGGCCCGGCAGTCGTCGATCACGGCCTGGTAGACGCCCGCGTAGGAGGAGTCCGGGAGCACCGCGAGGGTGTCGTGCTCATTGCCGTCCGGGCCCCACATGTGGCCTGAGGTGCGGATCATGGCCGGCATGGAGGCGTCGACGATGACGTCCGAGGGGACGTGCAGGTTCGTGATCCCCTTGTCGGAGTCGACCATCGCCAGCTCCGGGCCCTCGGCGAGCTCGGCGTCGAAGGAGGCCTTGATCTCGGCGCCCTCGGGCAGGGAGTCCAGGCCCTTCCAGATACCGCCCAGACCGTCGTTCGGCGTGAGGCCGGCCGCGGCGAGCTTGTCGCCGTACTGCGCGAACGTCTTCGGGAAGAAGGCGCGCACCACGTGGCCGAAGACGATCGGGTCGGAGACCTTCATCATCGTCGCCTTCAGGTGCACCGAGAACAGCACGCCCTCGGCCTTGGCCTTGGTGACCTGCGCGGTCAGGAACTCGCGCAGCGCGGCGACCCGCATCACGGAGGCGTCGACGACCTCACCGGCGAGGACGGGGACGGACTCGCGCAGCACCGTGGTGGTGCCGTCGTCGCCGACGAGCTCGATGCGCAGCGCGCCGTCCTCGGCGATCACGACGGACTTCTCGGTGGAGCGGAAGTCGTTCTGCCCCATGGTCGCCACGTTGGTCTTGGACTCGGAGGTCCAGGCGCCCATGCGGTGCGGGTGGGACTTGGCGTAGTTCTTGACCGAGGCGGGGGCGCGCCGGTCGGAGTTGCCCTCACGCAGGACCGGGTTCACGGCCGAGCCCTTGACCTTGTCGTAGCGGGCGCGGATCTCGCGCTCCTCGTCGGTCTTCGGGTCGTCCGGGTAGTCGGGCAGCGCGTAGCCCTGGCCCTGCAGCTCGGCGACGGCGGCCTTGAGCTGCGGGATGGACGCCGAGATGTTCGGCAGCTTGATGATGTTGGCGGCGGGCGTCTTGGCCAGCTCGCCGAGCTCCGCGAGGGCGTCCGGGATGCGCTGGTCCTCGGTCAGGTACTCCGGGAACAGGGCGATGATGCGTCCGGCCAGCGAGATGTCGCGGGTCTCCACGGCGACACCCGCCTGCGACGCGTACGCCCGGACCACCGGCAGGAAGGAATACGTCGCCAGGGCGGGGGCCTCGTCAGTGTGCGTATAGATGATGGTCGAGTCAGTCACCGGGTGCTCCGCTCCACGTCTGCAACATTGCTCGACATCAAGATATCTCGTGACCGACCTCGTCTCGACAGGGGTCCGCGACCAGTTTCGTGCAACCGATCGCCCCGTTCCCGTGTCCAGGAGAGAGATCACTCACTCCCAGCCACGGCCGGACCTGACCACCCGGCCGTCCGAGCGGAAGCGGACCATGGGATATCGCACCGGAGTGACGGCCCCGCGGCCGCCCTGATCGGCACGGCGGCGACACCGGCGGCAACAGCGTCAGCCCCGCCACCTGGCCGACCTGTGGCTGAACGAAGGCCACGCCGACTTCTACGGGCTGCTGTACCGCTACGAGCGCGGCCGGCCCGACTCCCTGGGCATGACCACGCTGGCAGCCCGTATGAAGCACACGTACGCCCAGGGCGACCAGTGGCGTCGCGACTCCGGGCCGGTCGCGGCGCCCAACGCGGCCGACCTGTTCGACGGTCAGCGCTACCCGGGCGGCGTGCTCGTGCTGTACGCGCCGCGGCTGCAGGTCGGCGAGGCGGCCTTCACGGTCCTCGAGCGCGCGTTCCTGGAGCGGTACCGCGACTCGTCCGCCTCCACCCAGGACTACATCGCCGTCGCCTCGGAGGTCTCCGGTCAGGACCTCGACGGCTTCCTGCGGGACTGGCTGTACGGCACGAAGACCCCGCGGATGCCCGGCACCCGGACTGGACCGTGACGCCGGTGAAGGCGTCCCTCTCGGCGCCGCGCGACCGGAGGGACAGCCGTCACCACGAGGACTCCGCGACGCTGTAAGGAGCCGGCGCGCCTCAGTCGAGCCGGGCGGAACTCAGTCCCCCGGGCTCGATCTCGCCCGTCCGCTGCTGCGGGATGACGACCCCGCTCTGCTGGAGCGCCACCGTCCGGGCCGGGGCGGGGATGCGGATGCCCTCGGCGCGGTAGCGCCTGTGCAGGCGCTTGATGAACTCGTGCTTGATCCGGTACTGGTCGCTGAACTCGCCGACGCCCAGGATGACGGTGAAACCGATGCGGGAGTCGCCGAAGGTGTGGAACCGGATGATGGGCTCGTGGTCCGGCACGGCGCCCTCGACCTCGGTCATGGTCTCGGCGATGACCTCGTTGGTCACGCGCTCCACGTGCTCCAGGTCGCTGTCGTAGGCCACCCCGACCTGGACCAGGATGGTCAGCTGCTCCTCGGGGCGCATGAAGTTGGTCATGTTCGCCTGCGCGAGCTGACCGTTGGGAAGCACGACGAGGTTGTTGGACAGGTTGCGGATCGTCGTCTGCCGCCAGTTGATGTCCTCGACGTAGCCTTCCTCTCCGCTGCTGAGCCGGATGTAGTCACCGGGCTGGACGGTCTTGGACGCGAGGATGTGGATGCCCGCGAAGAGGTTGGCGAGGGTGTCCTGCAACGCCAGCGCGACCGCCAGACCGCCGACACCCAGGGCGGTGAGCAGCGGCGCTATGGAGATGCCCAGAGTCTGGAGCACCACCAGGAAGCCGATCGCCAGGACCAGGATCCGGGTGATGTTGACGAAGATCGTGGCCGAACCGGCGACTCCGGAACGGGACTGGGTGACCGTGCGCACCAGCCCGGTCACCACCCGGGCCGCCGACACCGTCGCGACGACGATGAGCAGCACGGTGAGCACCTGGTTGGTGGTGTGCTGTACCGCGCCGGTCAGCGGCAGCACCGCCGCCGCGCCCGCCACGCCGCCCACGACCGCGGCCCAGGGCACCACGGCTCGCAGCGCGTGCACGATGACGTCGTCGCCGCTCCAGCGGGTGCGGTCGGCGTGCCCGCCCAGCCAGCGCAGCAGGATGCGCAGTGCGAACGCCGCCAGCAGGCCCGAGGCGAGGGCGATGCCGGCGAACAGCAGATCGTCCACGGTGAGCGCCCGGTTCACCGGCCACCTCCGGGGCGGGGAACCGCGGGCAATGCCGTCACCGGCGGTCGGATGTGAAGTCTCGTCACGTCGTCACCTGCTTGTCTTCCGGGATGCTCGAAGGTGCCCGACCACCCTGACCTGCGGTCTGGCACGATCGCTCATCCTGCCGTATCCCGTACGGGGTTCCGTACCGCAGACGGGGGTGAGCGGAGGGTGAGCTACTGCACATGACGCACTGTCACGCCCGGTTCGGCGCAGGTTCGTTCTGGCGGACCGCCGTGGCGTCGCCACGCCCGGCACGCACGCGTTCCCTCTTTCACGCGGATCCGCCGGAAGCCCGGTGGTCCGCCCCGAGCTCCCGGACCGCGGCGGCCGGACCGTCGACCACGTCGCACGCCGCCCGGGTCAGATCACCTTCAGCCGCACCAGCGCCGCCAGCGTCAGCGCGCCCGGCACCAGCGGCAGCCAGACGGTGATGACCCGGAAGGCCAGGACCACGGCGGTGGCCACCGCGGCCGGGCCGCCCGCCGCCACCAGCGCCACGACCAGCGCCGCCTCCACCGAGCCGATCCCGCCCGGCGTGGGCACCAGCGCGACGGCGACCGTCGCCGCCAGATAGGCCACCGCCATGTGCGCGGGCGGGACGTCCAGCCCCAGCGCCCGCCCCACCAGCACCAGTACGGACGCCTGCAGCGCGGGGAAGGCGAAGGACCCGCCCCACAGCGCCAGGGCCCGCGCCGGACGGGTGTGCACCGTGCGCGCCTCGCCGAGCGCCGTCCGCAGGAAGGACACCAGGGCCGAGCGCAGACGTCGTACCAGGGCGAGCACGGTCGCGGCGATCATGAGCACCACCGCGGCGCCGGCCAGCAGCGGGCCGAACGCCGTCTCCGGGACCAGTGTGCCGAGGCTCAGCGCGTCGGGGAACGCGAAAAGCAGGGCGCCCAGCAGCGCTACCCGGCCGACGCTCTCGGCGAGCAGGTACAGGCCGAGGGCGGCCGAGGAGCGGGCGAGCGGCAGCCCGCACACCGTCATGAACCGCAGGTTGACCGCGCTCGCGCCCAGCCCGGTGGGCAGCAGGTGGTTGGCCGCGCCCGCCGCGAACTGCGTGGCCAGCAGCCGCCGTCGGGGCAGTCGCTCGACGACCGCGCCCTGCCGGGTGCAGGCGGCGGCGACCCAGGTCAGGCAGGTCGTCCCGGCCGCGGCCAGCAGCCAGGGCCACTCGGCGGTGCCCAGATGCGCGAAACCGGCGGCCAGCACCGACCGGTGCCGCACCGCGACCACGGTGACGAGCAGGAGCGGGAGCAGACACAGGATCCGCCGCAGGAGGCGGACCGGGACGCGACGGGGGAGCCGTCCCGGGCGGAGTTCGGGGAGTTGTACCGCTGTCACGTCTCCCGAGGCTGTCCACGTCGTGCCAACTGCGGGTTGCGGGAGCGGGGACTGGGGATTGCGCGCGGGAAGCGGCTGTGTGGGGAGCGTCATCGGGGCCTTTGCGCGGAGGGACGGGGAAGAGCGGGATCGGGCTGATTGTGCGGGATGTCGGGGCGATGTGCGAGCTCCTTGACCTCAAGATTGCTTGAGGTTCTACGGTCGCCTCCATGAGTATGGAGACCACAGCGTGGACACAGCTGCACAGCGTCATGAACGCCGAACAGGAGCGCCGCCCCTTCGCCCTGGCGACCCTGCGCCGCATCGGCGCGTTCGCCCGCCCGCACCGGCGCCGCATCGCCCTCTTCGTCCTGCTCGGCATGGGCACCGCCCTGCTGGCAGTGGCGACGCCCGTCCTGGCCGGGTCGGTCGTGGACACCATCGTGTCGGACGGGGACGAGGGCAGGGTCGTACGTCTGGCCCTGCTCATCGCGCTGATCGCGGTGGCGGAGGCGGCGCTGGGCATCCTCGGCCGGAGACTGTCGGCGACGCTCGGCGAGCATCTCATCCTCGATCTGCGGACCGCCGTCTTCGACCATGTGCAGCGCATGCCGGTCGCGTTCTTCACACGCACTCGTACGGGCGCCCTCGTCTCCCGGCTCAACAACGACGTCATCGGCGCCCAGCGAGCGTTCAGCAACACCCTCTCCGGAGTGGTCAGCAACCTCGTCATGCTGTTGCTCACCCTCGCGGTGATGCTCACGCTGTCCTGGCAGATCACCCTGCTGTCGCTGGTGCTGCTGCCGGTGTTCGTGATCCCGGCCCGGCGCATGGGCAGCCGGATGGCCCGGATGCAGCGGGAGGCGGCGACGCTGAACGCGGCGATGGGCACCCGCATGACCGAGCGGTTCTCCGCGCCCGGTGCCACGCTGGTCAAGCTTTTCGGGCGTCCCGAGGAGGAGTCGCGGGAGTTCGCCGAACGGGCCCGCCGGGTCGCTGACATCGGCATCCGGACGGCGACCGCCCAGGCGGCCTTCATCACCGCTCTCACCCTGGTCTCGGCCCTCGCCCTGGCCCTGGTGTACGGCCTCGGCGGCTGGTTCGCCCTGCGCGGCGCCCTGGAACCGGGCGCGGTGGTGTCGCTCGCGCTGCTCCTGACCCGGCTCTACGCGCCGCTGACGGCGCTCGCGGGGGCGCGCGTCGAGGTGATGAGCGCCCTGGTCAGCTTCGAGCGGGTCTTCGAGGTGCTCGACCTCCGGCCGCTCATCGATGAGAAGCCGGACGCGCGCCCGGTGCCCGACGGGCCCGTGGCGGTCGAGTTCGACCAGGTCCGCTTCGGATACCCCGCCGCCGACAAGGTCTCCCTGGCCTCCCTGGAGGAGGTCGCGTCCCTGGACAAGCGCGGTGGCGACGAGGTCCTGCACGGACTGTCCTTCCGTGCCGAACCCGGCCGGACCGTGGCCCTCGTCGGCTCCTCCGGCGCGGGCAAGTCGACCATCGCGCAGCTGATGCCGCGCCTGTACGACACCGACGAGGGGGCCGTGCGCATCGGCGGCGTCGACGTCCGCGACCTGACGGCGCGGTCGTTGCGGCAGACCCTGGGCATGGTCACCCAGGACGGCCACCTCTTCCACGACACCGTCCGCGCCAACCTCCTGCTCGCCCGCCCCGAGGCCGGCGAGGACGACCTGTGGGACGCCCTGCGCCGGGCCCGCCTCGACGACCTCGTACGGTCCCTGCCCGACGGCCTCGACACCGTGGTCGGCGAGCGCGGCTACCGCCTCTCCGGTGGCGAACGCCAGCGCATGACCATCGCCCGGCTGCTGCTGGCCCGCCAGCGCGTCGTCATCCTCGACGAGGCCACCGCCCACCTCGACAACACCTCCGAGGCCGCCGTCCAGGAAGCCCTCGCCGAAGCCCTCGAAGGCCGCACGGCCGTCGTGATCGCCCACCGGCTCTCCACCGTCCGTGCGGCGGACCAGATCCTGGTCGTGGAGGCCGGACGGATCGTGGAACGGGGCACGCACGAGGAACTCCTCGCGGCGGGGCAGCGGTACGCGGAGCTGTACCGCACCCAGTTCGGCGGGGCGGCCGACGGGGCCCGGGGCGCCGCGGTGGAGGAGGCCGCGTAGCGGCGTGAACGCCCGCCCGGACCTGTGCGTACTCCTGTCGAGTACTCCTGCCGACAGGCCGACGGCCCGCACCCGGAGAGGCGACGTGTCCCAGCAGCAACCGCCCGTTCGATCCACCCGCCGCGGCCCGTCCCGCGCCCACCGGCCGCGCGCCGTCGCGGCGGCCGGTGCCCTGGTCCTGCTTCCCCTCGTCACCGCATGCGGCGGCGATGACGGCGACCGGGGCACCGGCGGCGGCAAGGCGGCGCCGAGCGTGACCGCCGCTCCCGCCGCCGGAGTCGTCGCACCGGCCAAGGTGGAGGTGATCGCCGGGCTGACCGGCTGCAAGGCGAAGATCCGCATCGACGCCGACGAGCTGCGCCAGGGCCTGTGCCGCACCAAGAAGGCCGACTACGTCATCACCACCTTCCCCGAGGAGAGGTTCAAGGAGACCTGGCTGGAGGAGGCGCGCGTCTACGGAGGCAAGTACCTCGTCGGCCCGCGCTGGGTGGTCAGCGTGAAGCCGGCGCTGATGGAGTCCTTCCGCGCGAAGCTCGGCGGCACGATCCGGGAGCTGCGGGGCATCGGCCCCGAGCCGGGCAAGCAGTGACAGGAGAGGGGCAGTCCCGGACGACTTCTTGTCGCTGATACCGGCGGGCGTCATGATGGTGCGACTCGGCACATGAGCCGCCCCCCCTCGCGGCGGCACCGGAGATTGAGTTCGTCGTGGTCGCCACCTTTCGTCGCCATTCACTCGCGGGCGAGATGCTGGTACTCCAGCTCGCCATCGTCGTGGTGGTGCTGCTGGCTGTCGCCGCGGTCTCCCTCGCCCAGTCCCAGGCCACCTTCAACCGCGTCGAGGGACGCCGGGTGAGCGCGCTCGCCGAGCAACTGGCCGCCAACCCGCTGGTGCGCAGCCAGCTGGTGCGTCCCGCGCCGGGGGAGGCGCTCGCCCCGCTGGTGCTCGCCACGCAGGCGCAGTCGGGGGTGACGTCGGTGACGGTGGCCGACGGAGCGGGGCGGATCGTCAGCTCCACGAACCCCACGGCGATCGGCGAGCGGATGCGGCTCGGGCCTGGCACAGCCCGGGGGCGTGGCTGGTCCGGGCAGCTCACACTGGACGGTCACCGCGAGCTGGCCGCCCAGGTGCCCGTCCTCGGAGCCACCGAGGAGAACCTGGGCCGGATCCTCGGCACGGTGATGATCGGCGAGGCCGATCCGACGGTGTGGCAGCGGCTCAGCGGCGCCTCCTCCTACCTGCTCGCCTATCTCGGCATCGCCAGCGGACTCGGCGTGGCGGGCTCCTGGCTGCTGGCGCGGCGGGTCAAACGGCAGACCCTCGGGCTGGAGCCGGGCGAGATCGCCGGGCTCGCCGAACACCGGGAGGCGATGCTGTACGGGATCGCCGAGGGCGTGATCGCCCTGGACCCGCAGCACCGGCTCACCCTCGTCAACGACATGGGCCGCCGCCTGCTCGACCTGCCGAAGGACTGCGTCGGCCAGAGCCTGGAGGGCCTCGGTGTCGACGGGCAACTGCGCGACGTGCTGTCCGGCACCGCCGCCGGCGAGCGTGACGAGGTCGTCGTCCGCCACGGCCGGGTCCTGGTGATGAACCGGATGACCGTCACCAAGGACGGCCGGCCCCTCGGCTCGGTCACCACTCTGCGCGACCGCACCGAACTCGCCCGGCTGGAACGGGAGATCGGCTCCTTCCGCAGCTCCTCCGAACTGCTGCGCGCACAGGCGCACGAGTTCGCCAACCAGCTGCACACCATCTCCGGGCTGATCCAGATCGGCGAGCAGGACGAAGTCGTCAGCTACATCCGCGCGCTGAGCCGGCGCCGCCAGTCCCTGGACGTCACCCTCAGCCGCCGCGTCCGGGACACCGCGGTCGCCGCGCTGCTGATGGCGAAGGCGTCCCTCGCGGCGGAACGGAAGGTCAGCCTGCGGATCTCGGACGACACCGCGCTGGAGCGGCTGGCCCCGGAGGACGCCGCCGACGTGGCGACCGTGGTGGGCAACCTGGTGGACAACGCCGTCGACGCCGCCGCCGCCCGGGACGACGCCTGGGTGGAGGTCGCGCTGCGGCAGGACGCCTCCAGCGTGGAGATCGCGGTCCGCGACTCCGGGCCGGGCGTGGCTCCGGAACTGGCCCGCGAGGTCTTCTCCCACGGCTTCACCACCAAGGCCGCGCGGGAGGGCGAGAGCGGTATCGGACTGGCTCTGACCAAGCTGGTCTGCGAACGGCACGGGGGAGAGATCTCGGTGGCCAACACCCCCGAAGGGGCCGTGTTCACCGCACGCATGACCGTCAGCCACCTCGCCGGTACGGTGAGGGAAGGAGCGGCCCCATGACCGCGGCAAGCGACAAGGCGGGCACGATCGACGTCCTCGTGGTCGACGACGACTTCATGGTGGCCAGAGTCCACCGCGCGTTCGTCGAACGCGTCGAGCCGTTCCGCGTCGTCGGTGCGGCCCACTCGGGCGGACAGGCCATCGAGGCGGTCGACGCACTGCGTCCCGACCTCATCCTGCTCGACCTGTACCTCCCCGACCTCTTCGGACTCGACGTCATCCCCCGGCTGCGCACCGCCGGGCACGACTGCGACGTGATGGTCATCAGTGCGGCGACGGAGGCCGACACCGTTCGCGGCGCGGTCCGCCGCGGTGTGGTCGACTACCTCCTCAAGCCCTTCGGTTTCGAGGACCTGCGCCTGCGCCTGGAGCGCTACGCCGCCCAGCGGGGCCGGCTGCTCACGACGGTGGTCCGGGGCCAGGCGGACGTGGACCGCGTCCTGGCCGGCGCGTTCGCCCCCGCACCGGCGTCCGGCCTGCCCAAGGGCATGAGCGTGGAGACCGCCGAACTCGTGGAGCGGGCCCTGCGCGAGGCCGACGGCACCCTGTCCGCCACCGAGTGCGCCGCCGTCACCGGTGTGTCCCGGGTGAGTGCCCGCCGCTACCTGGAGTACTTCCACGGCACCGGCAGCGCGGAGGTGTCCCTGCGCTACGGCGCCGCCGGCCGGCCCGAACGCCGCTACGGGTGGCGGGCCTGAGCCGCCAACCGGGCCCCG
Organism: Streptomyces sp. NPDC057424; assembly: GCF_042803315.1. Classification (NCBI taxonomy): domain Bacteria; kingdom Bacillati; phylum Actinomycetota; class Actinomycetes; order Kitasatosporales; family Streptomycetaceae; genus Streptomyces; species Streptomyces sp. NPDC057424. The sequence continues at coordinate 120,424 of NZ_JBHVCP010000008.1, read as the reverse complement.
GCCGCGGGGCCCATGTCCTCGTGGTGGGCGTGTACGCGCCGCAGCAGAGAGGCGAGTTGCTCCCGTTCGGCCTCGCTCAGCGGCGTCAGGAGATCCTCGTCCGCGGACGCGATGTCGGCGTTGAGATGGTCGAGCGCGGTCCTGCCCTCCGGGGTGACGCGGACGTCGACGCGGCGGCGGTCGGCGAGGCTGCGCACGCACTCGACCTGTCCCGCCGCGGCCAGGTCCTTCACGATCTTCGCGAGGTCACTGGCGTTCATGTCCAGCCGCGCGGCCAGCACACCCTTGGGCTGCGGACCGAGGTCGGCGACCAGGGTCAGGACGGTCAGATGCCACAACCGCAAGCCTCTGGCGGTGAGCTTCTCCGACAGGGTACGGCGGGCGGCCTTCCCCGTCGCGTACATCAGGTACGCGCTGAGGTTCAGCACGCTGGGGGGCGTCATGCGTGAACCGTAGCCCGGCTGTGCCCTTCCTGTGAACGCCGGCCGGGCGGCGGCTGGTTGGAGTCCGGCGGATGACGCGTCAGGGGCGGTTGGTGAGGTAGCCGCCCATCGAGGTGAAGTACTCGGCCGCGGGCAACTCCCGTCCGTCCTCGGTCCGTACGCGTGTGATGGCCAGGCCGTGGTTGCGTCCGGTGCGGGCATCGGCGCCGGCGACGATCACCACGCCCTCGCCCTCGCGGTAGAAGATGCGGCCGGGCGTGCCGCCGTAGCGGCCCTCGGAGACGAACGAGGCCAGGACGTCGAGCCGCTTGCCCTGGTGGAAGGTGTAGGCGCTCGGGTACGGCTCGGACTGGGCGCGCACCAGTCGCTCCAGGTCCTCTGCCGGCCAGGTCCAGTCGATGCGGCTGTCCTCGTCGGACCGCTTGTGGAAGAACGACGCCCGGGAGCGGTCCTGCCGCGTGAACTCCGTCTGTCCGGAGGCGATCAGGCCGAGCGCGCCGATGGTGACCGGGGCGATGAGGTCGACGGTCTTGTGGAAGAGGTCGGTCGCGGTGTCCGTCGGCCCGACCGGCACGGCCTCCTGCCGGACGATGTCGCCGGCGTCGAGTTCGTCGTTCATCATGTGCGCCGTGACGCCCACCTCGGGCTCGCCGTTGATGAGAGCCCAGATCAGCGGGGAGAACCCGGCGTACTTCGGCAGCAGCGAGTCGTGCACGTTCAGTGTGCCGTGGCGGGGCAGGCCGAAGATGCGCGGGGGGATCCACGTACGCCAGTTGTTGGCCACGATGATGTCCGGATCGGCCTCCTTGAGGCGCTCGAACAGCTCGTCGTCGTCCGGGCGGTTGCGGATCAGCACCGGGACGCCGTGCTCCTCGGCGAGGTCCGCGACGGAGTCGCTCCAGATCTTCTCGTAGGCGTGCTCGCTCTTGGGGTGGGTCACGACCAGCACCACGTCGTGCTCGGACTCCAGGAGGGCTTGCAGGGTGCGGTGCCCCCAGGTCTGGTAACCGAACATGACGACCCGCATGGGGTTCCTCCTCAGAGCAAGGTACTGGCCGAGGCAAGTAAAGCAAGGCTTACCTTAGTGCGCAACGGGTGTGCGAGAAGGTGCAGTTGGCGGATCCTCGGTCCGAGGGGTGTCTGCTTTGTCCTGTCGACACCTCCACGGGTTTAGCTTAGGCTCACCTAAGTTCCTTGGGGTGCCGCCTCGTTGGCATGCCCGCCTTTCCTTCCCTCCACACCTGACACGCGGCTGCCCCGCACGATGGGAGTGACATGTCGCAGGTTCTTCCTGGTGACGCACCACCGGTCCACGACCTGATCGGTATCGGCTTCGGGCCGTCCAATGTGGCCATGGCGATCGCGCTGCGCGAGCACAACACCCGCGTCGGCAGGCAGGAGGCGGTCACCGCCCACTTCTTCGAGCAGCAGCCCCGCTTCGGCTGGCACCGCGGCATGCTCATCGACGACGCCACCATGCAGGTCTCCTTCCTCAAGGACCTGGTGACGCTGCGGAACCCGGCCAGCGAGTACAGCTTCCTCTGCTACCTGCAGAGCAAGGGCCGGCTGATCGACTTCATCAACCACAAGAACCTGTTCCCGCTGCGTGTGGAGTTCCACGACTACTTCGAGTGGGCCGCGGCCCAGGTCGACGACATGGTCTCCTACGGCCACGAGGTCGTCGGCGTCGCGCCCGTGACCCGGGACGGCGTCGTGGAGTACCTGGAGGTGACCGTACGGTCGGGCGGCGGCCTCGAAGTCCACCGGGCCCGCAACCTCGTCATCGGTACCGGCCTGCGCCCGCTCCTGCCCGAGGGCGTGGAGCGCGGCGAACGCGTCTGGCACAACTCCGAACTGCTCGCGAAAGTCGACGCGTTGGAGGAGGCCTCGCCCTCCCGGTTCGTCGTCGTGGGTGCCGGTCAGAGCGCCGCCGAGAACGTCGCCTACCTGCATCGGCGCTTCCCCCGGGCCGAGGTCTGCGCCGTCTTCTCCCGCTACGGCTACAGCCCCGCCGACGACAGCAGCTTCGCCAACCGGATCTTCGACCCCCAGGCGGTCGACGCGTACTTCGCGGCGCCCGAGGACATCAAGCGCCGGCTGATGGAATACCACGGCAACACCAACTACTCGGTGGTGGACATCGACCTGATCGACGACCTCTACCGGCAGTCGTACCAGGAGAAGGTTCTCGGCACCGAGCGGCTGCGGTTCCTCAACGTCTCCCGGGTCACCGGCGTCAAGGAGGCCCCGTCCGGCGTCCGGGCCACCGTCACATCCCTCGTCACCGGCGAGGAGACCGATCTGGACGCGGACGTCGTGGTCTTCGCCACCGGCTACAGCCCCGTCGACCCCACGGGCCTGCTCGGTGAGGTCGCCGACCGCTGCCTCCGCGACGACGAGGGCCGCGTCCGCGTCGAGCGCGACTGGCGCATCGCGACCGACGCCGCTCTGCGGTGCGGCATCTACCTGCAGGGCGGCACGGAACACACGCACGGCATCACCTCGTCCCTGCTCTCCAACACCGCCATCAGGGTGGGCGAGATCCTGGACTCGCTCCTCGGCCGCGGTGCCGCGCCCGTCGCGGACCGGACGCGGACGCTCGCCGACGGTACGGGCAGCACGACCCGCTAGTGCCGTGACGGGGCGAACGTCGCCTGCTGCGGCAGCAGGGAGGCACCGTCCGGTCAAGTCGCCGACCGCGCAAGGGATAACGTACGTCGACATGGGCACGACTGCTGCAGTGGAGCGCCCCGCGCCCAGGGGCTCGGCACTGACCCGCCGGCGACGGGTCGTGGGTTTGGGCACCCTCCTGGCGGTCCTCGTGATCGCCGTAATCCTGTCGCTGGCCGTCGGCGCACGCGCGCTCAGCCCCACCGAGGTGTGGCAGGGGCTGTTCGGCGCCCCGGAGGCCGGCCGGCGGCTCACGGAGATCAGACTCATCGTCGAGACGGTGCGGGTGCCCCGCACGGTCCTCGGGATCGTCGCGGGCGTCGCCCTCGGCGTCGGCGGGGCGCTGATCCAGGGCTTCACGCGCAACCCGATCGCCGACACGGGCCTGCTGGGGGTGAACTCCGGTGCCTCGTTCGCGGTCGTGGTGGCGATCTCCGTGTTCGGGCTCGGTGACCCGTTCCAGTACGTCTGGTTCGCCTTCGCCGGGGCGGCCGTCGCCGGTGTCGTGGTGTTCGGGCTGGCGAGCATCGGGCGCGGGGCGGGCAATCCGCTCACCCTCGCCCTGGCCGGCCAGGGCGTCACGGTGTTCCTCGCGGCGATGACCACCGCCGTCGCGCTGTCCGACCAGGCGGCGCTGAACGCCCTGCGGTTCTGGAACGCGGGCTCCCTCGCCGGTACCGGATTCGACGTCATCTGGCCGGTGACCGCCTTCATCGGCGCCGGGCTGGTGCTGGCCCTGACCACACTGCCCTCCCTCAACCTGCTCAACCTGGGCGACGACGTGGCCCGGGGGCTGGGCGTGAACACCGCGCTGAGCCGGACCGTCGGCATCACCGCCATCACCCTGCTGGCGGGCGCGGCGACGGCCGCGTGCGGGCCCATCGCCTTCCTCGGACTCATGGTGGCCCACGTCGCCAGGTACCTGACCGGGCCGGACTACCGCTGGCTCGTGCCGTACGCCGGTCTGCTCGGGGCCGTCGTGCTGCTGCTCTGCGACATCGTCGGCCGACTGGTGGTACGGCCGGGCGAGTTGGACGCCGGCGTCCTCGTGGCGCTCCTCGGCGCCCCCTTCTTCGCGGTTCTCGTGTGGCGCGGAAAGTTCAGGAAAGCATGAACGTGACCGATGTGAAGCCGTCCCTGCCGCCGGGCGTGCGGCTCGGCCGGGTGTCGTTCGTCTGGCGGCCCTGGATCGTGTGCGTCACGCTGCTGCTCGCGGCGGCGACCTTCCTGGTGTTCTGCGTGTCCATCGGCGTCGGGGACTTCCCGATCGGCCTTCCGCAGGTGATCGCCACGATCCTCGGACGGGGCGAGCGGGTCGACCAGTTCGTCATCATGGACCTGCGGATGCCGCGCGCCCTGGCCGGGCTCGTCGTGGGCGTCACGCTCGGGGTGTCCGGGGCGATCACGCAGTCCATCGCGCGCAACCCCCTGGCCAGCCCGGACGTACTGGGGATCACCCAGGGGGCCAGTGCGGTCGCGGTGTTCCTGGTGACCGTCTCGGGCGGGACCGCCGCGGCGATCGTCAACTCCGTCGGCCTCTCGGCAGCGGCGCTCGCGGGCGGGCTCGGCACGGGCCTGCTGGTGTACTTCCTGGCGTGGCGGCGCGGGGTAGACGGTTTCCGGCTCATCCTCATCGGCATCTCGGTGAGCGCCGTGATGGAGGCCATCACGACCTGGCTGCTGGTCACGGCCGACATCAGGGATGTCGCCCGGGCCCAGGTGTGGCTGGTCGGCTCGCTGGAGGACAGCTCGTGGGGCGAGGTCCGGACCGCCCTGTGGTGCGGGCTCGTCCTCCTGGCCGTCGTCTCCTGCGTCGCCTTCCAGTTCAGGCCGATGCACTTCGGCGACGAGGTCGCCGCGGGCCTGGGCGTCCGGTACGCGAGGGTGCGGGCGGTCCTGCTGCTGTGCGCGGTGCTGCTGGCCGGTGTGGCGGTGAGCGCGGCGGGCCCGGTGCCGTTCGTCGCGCTGGTGGCACCGCAGGTGGCGATGCGTCTGGCGCGCTGTCCCACCCCGCCGATGGCGGCCTCGGGCCTGGTGGGTGCGTTGCTGCTGATCGGCTCGGACCTCATCGCGCGCACGGCGCTGCCGGTCTCGCTCCCGGTCGGCGTGGTCACCGCCGCGATCGGCGGGCCCTTCCTCGTCTATCTGCTGGTGCGTGCGAACCTCCGGTAGATGTACAAGAGTCAGGTGAACCTAAGCAAGGGGGGACCCGTGGTCGCACAGTCCGTCACCGAGGCCGCGGTCGGCGGCGCCTCGCGGCTGGCAGCCCGAGGCGTCACGGTCGGCTACGGCGGCCGGGTCGTCATCGACGAACTCGACGTGGCGATACCGCCCGGCGTGATCACCACGATCATCGGTCCCAACGGCTGCGGGAAGTCGACCCTGTTGCGGACGCTGTCGCGGCTGCTCAAGCCGGCCAGGGGGTCGGTCGTCCTGGACGGCGAGGACATCGGCCGGCTCAGGACCCGGGACGTGGCGAAGAAGCTCGGCCTGCTCCCGCAGGCTCCGGTCGCACCGGAGGGGCTGACCGTGGCCGACCTGGTCGCCAGGGGCCGTCACCCGCACCAGAGCTGGCTGCGCCAGTGGTCGTCCGACGACGCCGACGTGGTGGAACGCGCACTCGCCATGACCGGGGTGTCCGACCTCGCCGACCGCCCGGTCGACGCGCTGTCCGGCGGGCAGCGGCAGCGCGTGTGGATCTCGATGACGCTGGCTCAGGGCACCGATCTGCTGCTGCTCGACGAGCCGACGACGTATCTGGACCTGGCGCACGCCGTCGACGTCCTCGATCTGGTGGACGACCTGCACGAGTCCGGCTGCACCGTCGTCATGGTGCTGCACGACCTCAACCTGGCCACGCGCTACAGCGACAACCTCGTGGTGATGCGGGAGGGTTCGATCCTGGCGCAGGGGCATCCGCGTGAGGTCATCACCGCCGAACTGCTGCACGAGGCCTTCGGGTTGCGAGCCCGGGTGATCGACGACCCGGTCGGCGACCGGCCGCTGATCGTGCCGATCGGGCGGACACACGTGGTGCCGGGACACCTCCCGGCGCCCGAGCAAAAGTAAGGCTAGGCTCACCTCATTAACTCGCGATAAGGTTTGCCTGCCCTTAGGCGAGGGTGCAGCGAACTAGCGCGAAAGCAAGGGGTTTTGGATGCTCCTCCATCGAACGACGCCCGGGAAGCCATGGCGGCGGCTGGCGGCGGTCCTCTCCGCCGCCGCCCTCGGTGTCGGTCTCCTCGCGGGATGCGGTTCCGACTCGGCGGACACGGCGGACAACAAGAACGAGGGCACTCAGGCCGCGGCCGCAGGGGCGTTCCCGGTCACCGTGGAGCACGCGTTCGGATCCACGACGGTCGAGAAGGCACCCCAGCGGGTCGTCTCCGTCGGCTACACCGACGACCAGACCGTCCTGGCTTTCGGCATCAAGCCCGTCGGCATGGTCGACCAGTATCCGAACCCGCCGGGCAAGAGCCCCGACATCAACACCCAGTGGCCCTGGGTGAAGGACAAGTGGGGTGACGCCAAGCCCGAGGTCGTCATGAAGAACGGCGACTCCGGACCCAACTACGAGAAGATCGCGGCCCTTCGCCCCGACCTGATCGTCGCGGTCTACTCCGAGATCGACCAGGCCGCCTACGGCAAGCTCTCCAAGATCGCCCCGACGGTGGCCCGCACCAAGGGCGAGAAGGAGCCCTTCAGCGCGCCCTGGCAGGACAACGCCCTGCACATCGCCAAGGCCCTCGGCAAGGCCGATGAGGGCCAGAAGATGGTCGACGGCATCCAGGGGCAGCTCGACGCGGCCAGGAAGGCGCACCCCGAGCTCGGCAAGGAGACCGCCGTCGCGTTGTCCTGGTACAAGGACTCGGTGGCACCCTTCACCTCGACCGACGTGCGCGGCCGGCTCGTCACGGGCATCGGCTACAAGTACCAGACCGAGATCGACAAGGTCGCGGGCGGCAACTTCTACACCACGCTCTCGCCGGAGCGCATCGACCTCGTCGACGTCGACCACATCTTCGTCATCAACGACAAGGCCGACACCGAGGCGCTCAAGAAGTTCAAGCTGTTCGCCAACCTCGACGCGGTGAAGAAGGGCAACGTGTCCTACCTGCTCGACAGTGAGGGTCCGGCGGTCGGCGCGGCCATCTCCCAGGGCACCCTGCTGTCCATGCCGTACGCGATCGACGAGCTCGTCAAGTCGGTCGAGTAGGGAGTGAGCACCACCGACACGCGCGTCGCCCCGGCGGCCCTGCGCACGACGACCGGACGCGAGGCCGCCCGCTGGGTCGCGGCACACTGCCGCACGATGCCCGGGCTGACGACCGCGACCGTGCTCACCACGGTCGCGGGGGCGGCGCTCCAGGTGCTGCCGGTGCTCCTGCTCGGCCGGGTGGTCGACGGGGTCGTCGGGGGCGAGGACCGTTCGGTCCTGGTCACGATCGGGGTGCTGATCGGTGCCGCCGCGCTGCTCGGCGCGGCGGCCACCGCGGTGTCGACGTACCTGATCGGACGGCTGGGCGCGGATCTGCTCGCGCGGCTGCGTGAAGGCGCCGTCCGGGCGGTGCTCGGCATGCCGAGCGCACGGATCGAGCAGGTGGGCCGGGGTGACGTGCTCTCCCGGGTCGGTGACGACGTGGCCGTGATCTCCAAGGGCATCCGCACGGCCGTCCCCACGGTGTTCTCGGCGGGCGTCCTGGTCGTCATCGCCACCCTCGGCATGTTCGGACTGGACTGGCGGCTGGGCCTGGCCGGCGCCGGCGCGCTGCCCGCGTACGCGCTGGCGTTGCGCTGGTACCTGCCCCGGTCCGCACCGCTGTACCGGAAGCAGCGCGTGGCCCAGGCCGACCGGGCCCAGGCCTTCATCAGCGGCCTGAACGGCATCGACACGGTCCGTGCCTACCGCCTGGAGGGCGCCTTCCGCGAGAAGGTCACCACCGAGTCGTGGCGGGTGCGCGAGCTCGGCATCGAGGTGTTCCGGTTCTTCGGCCGGTTCGTCGGCCGGGAGAACCGCGCCGAGTTCATCGGCCTGGTCCTGATCCTCGTGGTGGGGTACGCCCTGCTGGAGGCCGACGCGGCCACCCTGGGCGAGGTGTCGGCGGCCCCGCTGCTGTTCCACCGGCTGTTCACCCCGCTGGGCGCCATCATGTTCACCTTCGACGAGGCGCAGAAGTCGGGAGCGAGCCTGACCCGCCTGGTCGGGGTGCTGGGGGAGTCCGCCGAGGAGCGGCTGGTCGGCGACGAGTCCGTCACGGCGGCCCGGGCCGGAACGCACCCGGTGACGGTCGAGGGGCTGACGTTCCGTTACCCGGGCTCCGAGGAGCCGGTGCTGCGGGATGTCGACCTGGCGATCCCGGGTGGTGGTTCGCTCGCCCTGGTGGGTGCCACGGGGGCGGGCAAGACGACGCTGGCCGCGCTGATCGCCGGTATCGGTACTCCGGAGTCCGGGTCGGTGCGCATCGGGGCGACGGACCTCGCCGATCTGGACGAGGCCGGAGCGCGGGCCCTGGTGAGCATCCTGACGCAGGAGACGCACGTGTTCTCCGGCCCGCTCGCCGACGACCTGCGGCTGTCCGCGCCGGGGGCGAGCGACGCCGAGTTGATGGACGCGTTGCGCACCGTCGGTGCCGAGGGCTGGGTCGCCGCGTTGCCCGACGGGCTGAACACCCCGGTCGGCGAGGGCGGTGAGCGCCTGGACGTCACCAAGGTCGCCCAGATCGCCCTGGCGCGGCTGGTGCTGGGCCGGGCGCCGGTGGTGGTGCTCGACGAGTCAACCGCGGAGGCCGGCAGCGAGGGTGCCGCCGAGCTGGAGCGGGCCGTACTGGCCGCGTGCGCGGGCCGGACCACGCTGTTCGTGGCGCACCGGCTGACCCAGGCGATGGCCGCGGACCGGATCGCCGTGCTCGACTCGGGACGCGTCGTGGAGCAGGGGACGCACGAGGAACTGGTGGCTCTGGGCGGCCGGTACGCACGACTGTGGCGGGCCTGGCGAGAGGGTAGTTAGGCAACCCTTATTTAGGTTAGCCTAACTCCACATTCTGGAAGGGACGCTGAGTCTTCGATGATGGAACCGCACGCTCGTCTCGCACTGCTGTCTCCCACGCGCCTGGCCGATGTGCGCCGGCGGATCGGCGACTACCCGGACAGGACCATCACCGAGGCCTGCGCCATCGGCCTGTCGTACTGGGCGACGGGCCGAAGCCCCGAGGGCATCGACCTCACCCCCGGCACCCTCTTCGCCGACGTCCTCGGCTGGGTCGACAACGGCCGTGCCGCGCCTGGCGGTTGGGACGTCACCCCGGACGGCCACGGCATCACCGTCCCCGACGGCGTCACACCCGAGGACGCCCAGCTCGCCCTGGACGACCTGGCCGACTTCCCGGACCGGCCCCTCGGCACCATCGGCCCGTCCTGCGTCGCGGACAGACTCCGGACCCTGGCCGGGTGGAACGACAACCGGGCCGACCGGGTCCGCCCCACCATCGTGGAGCTGTTCCACGAGCAGGCGCGTGCCCGGCCGGACGCCGTGGCCGTCATCGACGAGCACCGGTCGCTGACGTACCGTGAGGCAGCCGAACGCGCCGGCCAGCTGGCCCACCACCTGCTCGCGCGCGGACTCGGTTCCGAACAGGTGGTGGGGATCTCCCTGACCCGCTCCGCCGACATGGTCATCGGGCTGCTGGCCGTGCTCCAGGCCGGGTGCGCCTTCGTACCGCTGGATCCGCAGTGGCCCGCCGGGCGCCGGGCCGTCGTCATCGAGGACGCCCGGGTCGTCGTCCAGCTCAACACCTCGGGCGAGCACGACCCGGCCGAACCGGACGCCGTGGCCGTCGACCTGGGTGACTGGCGGTACGGCTCGTACCCGGCGCAGGGGCCCGACGTCACCGTCCTCGGCGACGCGCTGGCCTACGTGATCTTCACGTCCGGTTCCACCGGACGCCCCAAGGGCGCGATGATCCGGCACGAGGCGATCAGCGAGCGCCTGCTGTGGCAGGTGAACGAGATCCTCGGCTTCGGCCACGACGACGCCTCGCTGTTCAAGGCGCCGCTGTCCTTCGACATCTCCATCAACGAGATCTTCCTGCCGCTGGTCTCCGGCGGCCGGCTCGTCGTCCTGCGGCCCAGCGGCGAACGCGACCCGCACCACCTGCTGAGCGTCATCGCCGAACACCGCGTCACCTTCACGTATCTGGTGTCGTCCATGCTGGACGTGCTGCTGGAGATGGCCGGCGACTCCGGCCGCCTGGACAGCCTGCGGCACGTGTGGTGCGGCGGGGAGGTGCTCACCCCGGAGCTGTACGAGCGGTTCCGCACCAAGCTCGACAACATCCCCATGTACCACGGCTACGGCCCCGCCGAGACGACCATCGGCGTCTCGCACGTCATCTACCGGGGCGCCGCGGAACGGCTGTCGACATCCATCGGCAAGGCCAACCCCAACACCCAGCTCTACGTTCTGGACGAGGAACTGCGCCCGGTCCCGGTCGGCGTCGGCGGTGAACTCTACGTCGGCGGCTTCCTCCTGGGCCGCGGCTATGTCAACGCGCCCGGCCTGACCGCCTCCCGCTTCGTCGCCAACCCCTTCGCGAACGACGGCTCCCGCCTCTACCGCACCGGCGACCTCGCCCGCTTCGCCCCCGACGGATCGCTGGACTTCCTCGGCCGCGCCGACAACCAGATCAAGATCCGCGGCATGCGGCTGGAGATCGAGGACGTCGAGGCCTCTCTCGCCGAACACCCCCGCGTCCGGCACACCTGCGTCGTCGCGCAGAAGAACGCGGCCGGCGGCACCTACCTCGTCGGCTACGTCATACCCGCCGCCGGCAGCGAGGAGCTGCGGGCCGACGAGGTCAAGACATGGGCCGGCGCGCACATGGTCGAGTACATGGTGCCCGCCCACATCGTCGTGCTGGAGGAGTTCCCGCTCACCGCCAACGGCAAGCTCGACCGGAACGCCCTGCCCGAGCCCGGCATCGAGACCGGTTCCCTCGTCCACCCCACCACCGACGACGAACGCGCGGTGTGCGCCGCCGTCGCGGAGGTGCTGCGCATCCCGGAGGCCGGCGTCGACCAGGACTTCTTCCAGCTCGGCGGCGACAGCATCCTGGCGATCTCCCTGCTGAGCGCGCTGCGCGAGCAGGGCCTGCACGTCACGGCACGGCAGATCTTCACCCACAGCACCGTGGGCGCGCTGGCAGCGGTCGCGAGCCGCGAGGACGTGTCCGCCGTGGACCACGCCGATGTCGCCACCGGCACCGTCGTGGGCTCGCCCGTCGTGCAGTGGCTCGGCGAGACCACGGACGCCATCGACGGCTTCGTCCAGTCGGTCGTCCTCACCACCCCCGCAGACCTGACAGCCGACGCCCTCGACACGATCCTCACCGCCCTGGTCGCCCGGCACGACATGCTCCGCGCCAGGCTGGTACGCGGCAGCCGCTGGAGCTTCGACATCCCCGAGGCGGACCGGGCCGTACCCGGCGCGCAGCAGAGCGACCGGCCGCTCGACGAGTGCGTCGCCCTCGCCGCCGCCGGACTGGACCCCTCGAACGGCGCGATGCTCCGGGCTGTCTGGCGCCCCGAGGCCCGCCAACTCGTCCTGGTCGCCCACCACGTGGTCATCGACGGCGTCTCCTGGCGCGTCCTGATGGAGGACCTGGCCACCGCCTGGCGGCAGTTCTCCTCGGGCGCCCCCATCGAACTCCCCCCGGTGGGCACGTCGTTCCGGCGCTGGACCCAGCTGCTGGAACGCGCGGCCTTCGACGCCGACAGCTCCTACTACTGGCGTCCCCTGCCCGGCGAGGACCATCCGCTGGCCCGCCGGGCCCTGTCCGGGACCGACATCGTGGCGAACGAACGCCTGCGGACCGTGGCGGTCGGCCCCGAGGTCACGGCCGCGCTGCTGAACGAGATCCCCGCGAAGTTCCACGCCGGCGTCAACGACGTCCTGCTCACCGCGCTCGCCGTCGCCCTCGCCCGCCGGCGCCGCGACCTCGGCCAGGACCAGACCTTCGCCCACATCGAGCTCGAAGGCCACGGCCGCGAAGGGCGGTTCGTGGCGGGCTCCGCCGGCTTCGAGCCGGAACTGTCGCGCACCGTGGGCTGGTTCACCACTCTCTTCCCGGTCACCGTGGACCCCGGCACGGCACCCGACCTCACCGCCCCCGAGTACCTGACCGCCGCGCTCAAGGCGGTCAAGGAAGACCTCGCCCGGGTACCGGACAACGGCGTCTCCTACGGCGCCCTGCGCTACCTCACCCACACCGGGTTCGACACTCCCGCCCCTCAGGTGCTCTTCAACTACCTCGGCCGTTTCGCCGCCGGCGCCCCCGGCGACTGGCAACTCGCGGGCACCACCGGCCAGCTGGGCGAGAAGCGCGATCCACGGATGCGGCTGCCGCGCGCCCTGGAGTTCAACGCGATCGCCGAATCCGCCGCCTCCGGCGCCTACGAGCTGGTCACCACCATCTCCTGGCCCGACGGCATGTTCACCGACGCCGACATCACGACACTCGGCGACTACTTCCGCACGGCCCTGGCCGGGCTCGCCGCGCTCGACCAGGGCGGCCACTCGCCCAGCGACTTCCCCCTGGTGCCGCTCACCCAGACCGACGTCGACGCCCTGGACGGCCCGGCGCTGCGGGACATCCTGCCCCTGACCCCATTGCAGGAAGGCCTCTACTTCCACTCGGTCTTCGACGACGACTCGGCGGGCGCCTACGTCGAGCAGCAACTGCTCACGCTGGACGGCGAGGTGGACGCCGACCGGCTCGCGACGGCGGCCACCCGCCTGCTCACCCTGTTCCCGAACCTCGCCGCCCGCTTCACGGCCCTCGCCGACGGCCGCGTGGTCTCGGTCCTGGAGAACGGCGCCGAGGCCCCCTTCACCACGCTGGACCGCCCCGGCATCACCGACGAGGAGATACGCGACCTCGCCGAACGGGACCGCCGCACCGGCTTCGACCTGGCCACCGGCCCCCTCATGCGGTACACCCTCATCCGTACCGGCTCCGGACGGAACGTCCTGGTGCAGACCGTGCACCACATCATCGCCGACGGCTGGTCCGTTCCGCCCATGCTCCGCGCGCTGCTCGCCGAGTACCACGCACCGGGCACCGTCTACCCGCTGGGCGGCTTCGCCGACTACGTCCACTGGCTCGCCGGCCGCGACGCCGCCGAGAGCGACCGCGTCTGGCGCGAGGAACTCGCCGACCTGCCCGGCCCCTCGCTGATCGCCGAGGGGCACACCCCCTCCGACCGTTTCGCCGACACCGCCGTGGAGCCCGAGGGCGACATCGACACCGCCGCCCGCGAGGCCGGGGTGCCGCTGAGCGTCGCCGTGCACAGCGCCTGGGCCCTCACCCTGGGCGGCCTCCTCCAGGGCCGGGACGTGGTGTTCGGCTCCACGGTCTCCGGTCGCGACGCCGACGTGCCCGGCATCGGGGACATGGTGGGCCTGTTCATCAACACCATCCCCGTACGCGCCCGTTGGACCCCCGGCACCACCGCGGCCGGCCTGCTCGCCTCGGTGCGCGACCACCAGAGCGCGGTCCTGCCGCACCAGCACGTCTCCCTGGCGCGCATCGGCCGCCAGAGCGGCGCCGGTGCCCTCTTCGACACGCTCGTGGTGTTCGACGTAGCCACCGACGTGACCTCCCTGCGGCGGCCCGGCGACACGCTGGCCATCACGGACCTCGTCAACGAGGGCGCCCCGCACTACCCGCTGACCCTGGTGGCCGAGCGCACACTCGACGGCCGCCCGCGCTTCAACCTCATCTACGACGCCGAACTCCTGCGCGAGACGACCGCCCGGGCGATCCTGCGCGCGTTCACCCGGGCCCTGACCGGCCTGCTCACCCACCCGGAGACCCCGGTCGACGGCCTGACGCCCGAGAGCGAGCGGCGTCCCGCACCGATCACCCCGGCCACCCCGGCCACCCTGGGCGGCCTGTTCGACGCCGCCGCCCGACGCGACCCGGCGGCCACAGCCGTCACCCAGTGCGGCCTCGACGGCGCCGCCCGCTCCCTCACCTACGGCGAACTGTCCGCTGCCAAGGACGCCCTGGCCTCCGCCCTGCGCGCGGCCGGGGCCGGCCCGGGCAAGCGGGTCGCCGTGGCCGTCCCGCGCTCCCTGGAACAGGTCGTCGCCCTGGTCGCGATCGTCAGCGCGGGCGGCGCGTACGTCCCGCTGGACCTGGCCTACCCGGACGAACGGCTGGAGTACATCCTCGCCGACGCGACCCCCCAGGTCGTCCTCGTGGACCGTGACCAGCGCGACCGCTGCACGGCACTCCTGGCCCGGGCGGGTGTGCCCGCCCGGGTGCTGGTGCAGGGCGAAGAGCCCCCGGCCGCCCCCACGGACCCCGTGCCCGAGCCCGACCGGCACACCCCGGCCTACGTGATCTACACGTCCGGATCGACCGGCCGCCCCAAGGGCGTCGTCGTCCCGCACTCCAGCGTGGTGTCGCTGCTCGCCCACACCCGGCCCGACATGGACTTCGGCCCGGACGACGTCTGGGTCCAGTTCCACTCCTTCTCCTTCGACTTCGCCGTCTGGGAGCTGTGGGGCGCGCTGGCGCACGGCGGTGAACTGCTGGTACCCGAGTACGGGCTGACGCGCTCCCCGGTCGACTTCCACCGGCTGGTCCGCGAGCGGGGCGTTACCGTGCTCAACCAGACCCCGTCCGCCTTCTACCAGTTCATCGAGGCCGACCGGCTCGCCGGCGAACCGCTGCCCGCCCTGCGCCGGATCATCTTCGGTGGCGAGGCACTGGACCCCGGACGGCTGCGCGGCTGGGTCGAGCGGCACGGCACGGCTGCCCCCGAGCTGGTCAACATGTACGGCATCACCGAGACCACCGTCCACGTCACCCACCGGGTGCTGACCGACGCCGACTTCGGCCCCGGCGACGACGTCAGCCCCATCGGCGGACCGATCCCGGGCCTGGTCACCTACCTGCTCGACGACCGGCTCCGCCCGGTGCCGCCCGGCCGGGAGGGCGCCATCTACGTCGCCGGCGACCAGGTGTCGCTCGGCTACCTGGGCAGGCCCGGGCTCACCGCGGGCCGCTTCGTGGCGGACCCGTTCACGGCCGACGGCTCCCGCATGTACCACACGGGCGACCTCGCGATCCGCGCTCTCGACGGCGAGTTGGTCTTCACCGGCCGTGCGGACGACCAGGTGCAACTCAAGGGATTCCGCATCGAGTTGGGTGAGGTGGAGGCCGCGATCAGGGCCCTGGACGGCGTGACCGACGTGGCCGTGACGGTGGCGGGGAGCGGCGACCACTTGGTGGCGCACGTCGTGGGCGGCGTGCCGGGTGATCTCGAACGTCGGCTGTCGGAGAAGCTGCCTGTCCACATGGTCCCGGGCCGAGTGCTCCCGATCGACGCCCTGCCCCTGACGATCAACGGCAAGCTCGATCGCAAGGCTCTGGTGGAGCGTTCCTCCGGGGGCGCGGGGCTGTATCCATGTGCCGCTCCGCCGCGGGGTGCGACAAGCCACAACGCACCCGCAGGCGAACACTCGGCGCTGGCCACGCTCGTCGAGATCTTCACGCGGACGCTACCCGGTTCGGACGTGACCGCCGACACCGACTTCTTCCGCGCCGGAGGCGACAGCATCATCGCCATCACGGTCGTGAACAGGGCCCGGGCACTGGGCCTGCCCATAGCCCCCCGGGACGTCTTCCTGCTCAAGACACCCCGGGCACTGGCCGAACACCTGGGAACACCCGCACACCCGCCCACGCCGGAGCCGGTCCACCGCGAAGACGGCCCCCTGCCCCCCACCCCGATCATCCTCCGCCAGCGCGAACTCGGCGGTTCCCTCACCCGCTTCGCCCAGGCCAGAACCCTCCAGGCCCCCGAAGGCACCGGCTACACCGACGCCGTACGCGCCGCGAACGCCGTGGTCGCCGCACACCCGGTCCTGCGGCTGCGCCTCGACACCGCACACGGGGTATGGGCCCTGCGCACCGACCCCGCCCGCGACATCACCGTCGCCCGCCCGGACACCACCGACGCGACGGCCGTCGCCGACGAGGCCGCCGGGCGGCTCGACCCCGGGTCCAGCGACGTCATCGCGTTCGTGTGGCTGGAGGCGAGCCGCACCCTCGTGGTCACGGTGCACCACCTGGCCGTCGACGCGGTCTCCTGGCTGATCCTGCTGGACGACCTGGCGGCGGCCCTGCGCGGGCAGGCCCTGGCCCCGCCCACCACGTCCTACGCCGAGTACGCCGAAGCCCTGACGCTGCGGTCGGCCCACGCCGCCGACGACCTCGGCCGCTGGGTCACCACACTCCAGGCACCCGAACTGCTGCCCGCCCCCGGCGGACTGCGCGAGACCACCGTCGTGCTCGCCCCCGATGTGAGCGACCGTCTCACGCGCACCGCGCCCGCCGCACTCGGCGCCGGTCTCACCGAGCTGCTGTGCGGCGCCCTGCGCACCGCGCTGACCCGGATCCAGCCCTCGCCCACCGACCTCGCGATCGACCTGGAGCGGCACGGCCGGGTCCCGGTCCTCGCACAGCACGACTACACCCGTACGGTCGGCTGGTTCACCTCCATCGCACCCGTGCGGCTCACCCCGCACACCGACCCGGTCGCCGCCGCGCGCGAGATCGTCGCGCGCCAGCCGGACGAGGCCGGGCACGTGGCCTACGGCCGGCTCAGGTACCTCAACCCGCAGACGGCCCCGCTGCTGACCGCCCGCCCGCAGGTGCTGTTCAACTACCTCGGCCGGGGCAGCGAGTCCCAGGCGCTGCACCTGACCGGCGGCGACCAGGGCAGCCCGTACGCCGTCGAGGTCAACGCGTGGACCGACGAGGCGACCGGAAGTCTGCTCGCCGAGTTCGTCCTCGCCGACGGTATCCCCGACGAGATCACCGAGCACTGGCGCGGCGCGCTCCAGCACCTCGCGGACGCCGCGGCGACGGCCGAGCGCACCGCACCGGTCACCCCGCTCCAGCGCGGCCTGTTCTTCCAGGCACAGATGGCGGGCTCCGCCGGACACTACGTCGCGCAGAACTGGTTCACCTTCGATCGGCGCCTGGACACCGGCGCGCTGGCCGAGGCGATGGCGTACGTGATCGCGCGGCACCCGGTCGCCGGCGCCGGCTTCGGCACCGACGACGACGGGAACCCGGTGCAGGTCCTCAAGGCCGGCCGGCGGGTCGACGTCCGTACGGTCACCCTGCCGACGGAAGCGGAGGCCGACGCCCTGCGTGCCCGGGACCGGGACAGGGGGTTCGACCCGGGTGAGCCGCCGCTGATCCGGCTGACCGTCGTACACCTGCCCGGTGACCGGGACGGCCTGCTGCTCAGCTACCACCTGCTGCTGTGGGACGGCTGGTCCCGGGAGATCGTCCTGCGCGACCTGTTCGACGCCTACCGTGCCGTCCTCGCCGGCGAGCCCCTCGATCCGACGCCGTCCTCGCCGGGCTTCGAGGAGTACGCCCAGGCACTGGCCGCCAGGGACGCGGCGGGGTCGGAGCGCTTCTGGGCGGACCATCTGGCGGCTCTGCCCGGCCCGACGCTGCTCGCCGGGCCGGCGCCGTCCTTCTCGGACGACCTGCCGAAGGCTCTCGTGCACACGTTGTCCGCCGAACAGTCCGCCCTGGTGCGGGAGGCGGCCCGGGCGCACGGCGTCACCCTGAACTCGGTGCTGACCGGCGCGTTCGGCCTGCTGCTCGGCGCACACACCGGCCGTGGCGACGCCGTGTTCGGCGTGACCGTCTCCGGCCGCGACGGCGAGGGACTGTCCGGCATCGTCGGCGTGCTGCTCAACACCGTGCCGATGTGGACCCGGGCCCGCCCGGACGACACGGTCCGCGCCTACCTGTCGGCCGTCCAGGCGGCCCGCGTCGAGGCGATGGAGCACGAGCACCTCGGGCTCGGCGAGATCCAGCGGGCCAGCGGACACGACACCCTGTTCGACAACCTGTTCGTGCTGCAGAACTTCCTGGACATGGACGCGTTCGCCGAGATGAACGCCCGGCACGGCATCACCTCGGTCAAGGCCGACGACTCCACCCACTATCCGTTCACCTGGGTCGTGACGCCCGGCGACCGGCTCACGGTCAAACTGGAGTACCGCGACGGCGACACCGGGAACGCCCGCCGTCTCCTCGACGACTACCTGAGCGTGCTCGAGGACCTGGCCCGGGCGACCGGGCCGGTGGGCGCGCTGCGGGGTCTGGGCACGGTTCCCGAGCGGGCCGCACGCACCGGCGTCGGCACGGACACCGTCGTCGACCGGTTCGACCGGGCGGCGGACCGCGACCCGCAGCGGGTGGCGCTCGTCGCCCACGGCTCGACGCTGACGTTCGCCGAACTCCGCGACCGCAGCCGGGCCGTGGCGGGTGTGCTCGCCGCGCGCGGGATCGGGCCGGAGACGACCGTGGGCCTCGCCATCCCGCGCTCCCTCGACTGGATCGCGGCGCTCTTCGCCGTCCTGCGGGTCGGCGCCGCGTACGTGCCGCTGGAGCTGGACCACCCGGACGAGCGGATCGCCGCCATCGTCGAGGACGCCCGGCCGGACGTGATCCTCACCGTGAGTACCGTGTCGCCCCGGCTGACGGGCGAACTGATCGAACTGGACCGGCCGCTTCCCGAGGCCGAGCCGTTCGTGACGTTCGCGCCGGACGACCCGGACCGGCTGCGTCACCCCGCGTACACGATCTACACCTCCGGCTCGACCGGGAAGCCCAAGGGCGTGGTGACCGAGTACGCCGGGCTCACCAACATGCTGATCAATCACCAGCGCCGGATCTTCGAGCCGGTGCTGGCGGAACACGGCCACCGGGTCTTCCGGATCGCGCACACCGTGTCGTTCGCGTTCGACATGTCGTGGGAGGAACTGCTGTGGCTCGCCGACGGCCACGAAGTGCACATCTGCGACGAGGAGTTGCGCCGGGACGCGCCCCGGCTGGTGGCGTACTGCCTGGAGCACGGGATCGACGTCGTCAACGTGACCCCGACCTACGCGCAGCAGCTGGTGGCCGAGGGCCTGCTCGACGACCCGGCCCGGCGCCCGGCGCTGGTGCTGCTCGGCGGTGAGGCCGTCACCCCGACGCTGTGGCAGCGGCTCGCCGACACCGAGGGCACGGTCGGCTACAACCTGTACGGGCCCACCGAGTACACCATCAACACCCTGGGCGTCGGCACCTTCGAGTGCGTGGACCCGGTGGTGGGCGTGGCCATCGACAACACGGACGTGTACGTCCTGGACCCGTGGCTGCGGCCGCTGCCGGACGGCGTACCCGGCGAGCTGTACGTGTCGGGCGTCGGCATCGCACGCGGCTACCTCGGGCAGCCCGCCCAGACCGCGCACCGCTTCGTCGCCTGCCCGTTCGGCGAGCCCGGCGAGCGCATGTACCGCACCGGTGACCTGGTGGTCCGCCGGCCGGACGGCAACCTGATGTACCTGGGCCGCACCGACCAGCAGGTCAAGATCCGCGGTCACCGGGTCGAACCCGGCGAGGTCGAGGCGGTGTTCGCGGCGCACCCGGCGGTGCGGTTCGCCGCCGCGGTCGCCCAGCCCGACCCGCAGGTCGACGGCGCCTACCGGCTGGCCGCCTACCTGGTCCTGGAGGGCGCGGAGCTCGGAGCCGTCGCCGCCGAAGTGGGCGCCGGGCTCCCGGACTTCCTGCGGCCCACGCACTACGCCCAGGTCGACAGCATCCCGCTGACGGTGAACGGGAAGGCTGACACCAAGGCACTGCCCGAGGCCAAGCCGCTGGGCGCGCTGACCACGGCGGGGGAGCGGGGCCCGCAGACCGAGACCGAGACCGTGGTCTGCGAGTACTTCGCCGAGGCACTGGACCTGGACGACGACGAGGTGAGCGCGGTGAGCGACTTCGTGTCCCTGGGAGGACACTCCATGCTGGCGGTACGGCTCGTCGGGCTGCTCCGCCGCGAGTACGGTCCCGTGATCACGATCCGCGATCTGTTCACCCTGCGAACCCCGGAAGCGATTGCCCGCCACCTCGATGACAACTGACACGCAGCGGCCCCGCCACGGGGCCGCCATCCTCCGGACCGCCCTGCGCCGCAACATCGGCGCCATGGCCTGGGGCACCCTCCTCATGGGCCTCTACCAGGCCGGTGAGACGGCGTTCCCCATCGCGCTCGGCCTGATCGTCGAGCACACGATGCGGGACGGCCGCAGCCTCCAGGCGCTCGCCGTGTCGATCGGCGCGCTCGCCGTGATCATCACGACGGTGTCGCTGTCGTGGCGGTTCGGCATGCGGATCCTGCAGAAGGCCAACACGACCGAGGCGCACCGCTGGCGGGTGAAGGTCGCCGCCTGCGGCCTGCAGCCCGTGGCCAGGGACGTCGACCTCAAGTCCGGCGAGGTGCTGACCATCGCCACCGAGGACGCCGACCAGACCGCCGACATCATCGAGGTGGTGCCGCTGCTGATCAGCTCACTCGTCGCTGTGCTGGTCGCGGCGGTCGCCCTGGGGCTGGCCGACATGCGGCTCGGTCTGCTGGTGATCGCGGGCACCGTCGCGATCCTGTCGATCCTCAGCGTGATGTCCAAGCGGATCGGCAGCAGCACCCAGGAGCAGCAGGCCCGGGTCGCGCGGGCGGGGGCGAAGGTCGCCGACCTGATCACCGGCCTGCGCCCGCTGCACGGCTTCGGAGGCAACCACGCGGCGTTCCGGTCCTACCGGAAGGTCAGCACCGAGGCGAAACACCAGTCGATCACCGTGGCCAAGGTGAACGGCGTCTACGCGGGTACCGCGCTGGCCCTCAACGCGGTCCTCGCCGGCGCCGTGACCCTGACGGCGGGCTGGCTGGCGTTCGAGGGCCGGATCACCGTCGGGGAGCTCGTCATGGCCGTGGGCCTGGCGCAGTTCATCATGGAGCCGCTCAAGCTGTTCTCGGAGATGCCCAAGTACGTGATGATCGCCCGCGCCTCGGCCGAGCGGATGGCGCTGGTGCTGTCGGCCCCGCCGGTGATGACCCCGGGCTCCGAACGCCCGCCCGCGGGCGGCGACCTGGAGATGGACTGTGTCCGCCACGGCACCCTGACCGACCTGAAGTTCCAGGTGAAGGCGGGCGAGTTCGTCGCCATCGCCCCCTACCAGCCGCGCGCGGCGGCCGACCTCGCCGCCGTCCTGGCCGTCAGCGTCCCGCCCGACGCGTACGAGGGAACGGTGCGGATCGGCGGCCGGGAGCTGGCGGACCTCTCCGTCGAGGCGGTCCGCGAGCACATGCTGGTCAACCCGTACGACGGGGAGATCTTCGCGGGCACCCTCCGCACCAACATCGACCCGTCGGGCACCAGTCGCACGGTCCCCGGCGCCGTCGAGGCCTCCATGCTGACCGACGTCGTGGCCCTGCACCGCGAGGGCCTCGACTACGGCGTCCGCGACCGGGGCGCCAACCTCTCCGGCGGCCAGCGCCAGCGCCTCTCCCTGGCCCGCGCCCTGGCCGCCGACACCGACGTCCTCGTCCTGCACGACCCGACGACAGCGGTGGACGCGGTCACCGAACAACTCATCGCCCGCAACGTGGCGAAGCTGCGCCGGGGCCGCACGACGATCGTGATCACCAGCAGCCCGGCGTTCCTGGACGCCGCGGACCGGGTCCTGGTCCTGGACGACGGAGTCATCGCGGCGGAGGGCACCCACCGCAACCTGCTGTCCCGGGACGAGGCGTACTGCCTGGCGGTCGCGCGGTGAATGTCCGAGGGGTCCGGGGAAGATGCCTCAAGGGGCGCGGGGATCGGCGCGACCGGCCCCCCACCCGCATCCGACAACGGCGCTATTCCCGCAGCGCCCAGGCCACGTCCCTGAGCAGCGCCTGCCGCCACCCGGCCCGGTCATGCCCCGACGCGGACCGGGAGACCCGCACGGTCGCCCCGGCCCGCTCGGCCAAGGTCTCCACCAGGTCGCAGTGCGGTAGCATCCGGGCCTCGTGCTCCCCGGCATCGAACGCCACCCGCAGTCCCGACAGATCGGCACCCTCCCGCAGCCGCTCGGCAACGGCGCCACCGACCGGCCCGCCCAGCGGATCGGCCCGCTCCGACGCATCCGGCGTCCACCAGAACGACCCCGACTGACAGGCGACCCGCGAGACCACCTCGGGAAACTCCAGCGCCGCGTACACCGCGCTCAGCCCTCCGAGACTCTGCCCGGCGACCACGAGCCGCTCCAGGTCGGCGGGCACGCCCGACTCCGCCACCAGCGGCAGCAGTTCGTCCCGCACCGCCTCCCACAACGCGGGCCGGCACGCGAACTCGGCTGCCCGGTCCTTGGCAGGCAGGAAGACGAGAGTGACCGGCGGCGACTCGCCGGCCGCCACGGCCGAATCGAACGCGGTCACAGCCGGATGCAGATACAGCCAGTCGTCCCCGTCGAGCAGCAACACCACCGGCCCGCCACCCCCCGCCGGATGAACCCGCACCGTCCGCCGCCCGCCCAGCCGCTGACTCGTCCAGCGAATCCGCGCACGCGGCACGGGCAGAACCGCGTCGGCCCCGACCACGGGCCAGTGCGGCTGCTCCGGCGCGTCCGGCGTCGCGACGATGGACCGGTCACCGCCCGCCCCGGCCGGGTTGAACGGGTCGGCGTACGAGGCGTCTCCCACCAGGAACCGATACGTCGCCCGCAACCGCGCGGGCATGCGCACCTCGGCGTACCAGCAGTCCGAGCCGTCCCACCGGCGCAGGGGGACGGGATCCGACCAGCTCTCGAACTCGACGGTGACCGGCTCGGACCCGCGCCACAGGAACAAGGTCACCCAGCCGCCGTCGCCGTCGGGCACCGCCACGGGTGCGCCCGCGGCGGCCCAGAACGCGTCACCGCCGGGCGCGCCCGGCAGTCCGAACGCGGCGAAGGCGTCGTCCCTGTCGACCGCGGCCACGCACATGAACGTCTCCTTGTGAGAGGGAAGGGGCAGAGGCTAAGCTCCGTCAATTAGGCGAGCCTAACCTAATCTTGGCCCTCCGAGGAGGCACCGCACATGAGCACCAACCCCTTCGACGACAACGACGGCCGATTCCTGGTCCTGGTGAACGACGAGGGCCAGCACTCCCTCTGGCCGTCCTTCGCCGAGGTGCCCGGGGGATGGACGATCGCCTTCGCCGAGAACACCCGCGAGGCATGCCTGGAGTACGTCGAGACCCACTGGACGGACCTGCGCCCCCGGTCCCTCGCAGCGTCCCAGGACGCCTGAGCCCGCCGATGCTGTGCACCCGGCTGACCAACGCCCGTTTCCTCACCATGGATCCGGACCACCCGGTCGCCCGTGACCTGGGCATCTGGCAGGGCCGGATCGCGGGTCTCGACGAGGCCGTGACCTCCCTGCCCGCCCGGGAGACCGTCGACCTGCAGGGCGCAACGGTGCTGCCGGGGTTCATCGACGCCCATGTCCACCTCGCCTGGACCGGGTTCAAGCAGAACACCCCGAGCATCGCGGGCCGCACCCGCGTCGACGACGTGCTCGCGATCGTGGCCGAGGCCGTCGCCCGCACCCGCGCACCGGGCGACTGGGTGAGCATCGCCGGCTACGACCAGCGGGCCCTGGGCCGCCATCTGACCGCAGCCGAACTGGACCGGGTCAGCGACGGACGCAAGCTCTACCTGCTGCACGACTCCGGGCACGGCTGCGTGGTCAACACCGCGGTCCTGGACCTGCTTCCCGCCGGCATCCCGCACGAGAGCGGCTTCCTCGCCGAGCAGGCCATGGGCGCCGCCCGCGCCCTGCGCCTGCCGCACTCCCAGGAGGACCTGGCCGCGGCGATCGGCCGCGCGGCCCGCACCTGCCTGTCCGAGGGCGTCACCGCCTGCGCCGAAGCGGGTATCGGCGGCGCCCTCTTCGGCCACAGCCCCGTCGAACTCGGCGCCTACCAACTCGCCGTGGACAAGGACCTGTTGCCGCTGCGCGTGCAGCTCATGGTGTCCGCGGACCGGCTGCGCCCGGTCGCCGCGCACGAGACCGACGGCATCCCGCGCGCCCTCGACCTCGGCCTGCGCACCGGGTTCGGCGACGACCGGCTCTCCGTGGGCGCGCTGAAGGTCTACACCGACGGCGGCATGATGGCCCGTACGGCCGCACTGACCAGCCCGTACGAAGGACTCGACCACGCCGGGCAGTTGCAGGACGACCCGGACGTGCTCACCGGCCTCATCGTGGACGGCCATCTCGCCGGCTGGCAGCTCGCCGTGCACGCGATCGGCGACCGCGCGGCCGACATCGCCCTGGACGCCATCGAACGCGCCCAGCGCCTGCGCCCCCGCCCCGAGGCGCGCCACCGCATCGAACACGCCGGGCTGATCCGGCCCGACCAGCTCCCACGCTTCGCGCGACTCGGCGTCAGCGCGGTCGTCCAGCCCAGTTTCCTGCGGTACTTCGGCGACGACTACGCCTCGGTCATGGGCGCGGAACGGGCCCCCTGGATGTACCGGGGCAGGGCGTTCCTGGACCACGGGATCCCGCTGGTGGGCAGCTCCGACCGGCCCGTCGCGGACGGATCGCCCCTGCGCGCCGTCCAGTTCATGGTCGAACGCGCCTCCGCCACCGGGCAGCTCATCGGCCCGGACGAGGCCATCACCGTCGACCAGGCCCTGCACGCGTACACCGCCGCCGGTGCCCGTGCCTGCCACTGGGAAGACCGCCTGGGCAGCCTCACCCCGGGCAAACACGCCGACCTGGTCGTCCTCGGCGACGACCCTCGGCGCGCCGACCCCTCGCGCATCGGCGACATCGAGGTGGTCGAGACGTACGTCGACGGCCGCCCGAGCCGTCCGCGCGACTGATCCCCGGCCCGGAGCCGAGGAAGGAACCCCTTGACCACGGCCACGCCGCGCCCTGCCGCGCTGCCGCGCGCCCTTGTCGCACCGGCGCCCACGGTGCGTACCGCCCGCCCGGACGAGGCCGCCGCCCTCGCCGCCCTGTCCCGGCCCTTCGTGCGCTCGGGCGCGCTGCGCGAACGCCCCGTCACCCTCTACGCCGCCCAAGCGGCCGACTTCCTGGTCCTCCAGTCGCCCGACGGCACTCTCGACGGCTGCGTGGGCCTGCGCGCGTACCCCACGGACGCGCGGGAGGGCCGTGAACGCGCGGGCGTCGTCTACAACTTCTGCGTGGCCGCGCACCGGCAGGGGAGCGGCGTGGGAGCCGGGCTGTTACGCGCGGCGCTGGCCGCGGCGCACGCCCAGTCGCTCGACACCCTGTTCACAGCGACCACCGGGGGTGCCGGACTGTTTCTCCGCCACGGCTTCACGCCGACGGCCGCGCACCGCGCGCCGCTGCCCTGGGCGCAGTCCCTGGACCCGCGGCGCAACGCGCGCGTCCTGGTCAGGGCGTCGTGACCGCGTCGGGCACCACGGTGGTGCCCGGCCCGCTCTCGGCGAGCACACTGCGCAGCACCGCCCGTGGCACGCGCCCGTCCACCACGTGCGCCGTGCGCACACCGCCGCGGACGGCCCGCAGACAGCCCTCCATCTTCGGCAGCATCCCGCTCGCCAGCCCGGGCAGCAGCCCGTCCAGCTCACCGGCCGTCAGACGCCCGATCACCTCGGTGCTGTGCGGCCAGTCGGCGTACAGTCCCTCGACGTCGGTGAGCACCACCAGCCGCTCGGCGTCGAGGGCCACGGCGAGGGCCGACGCCGCGAGATCGGCGTTGACGTTGTAGACCTGCCCGTCCGCGCCGCGTGCCACGGGGGAGACGACGGGGATGTGGTTCTGCTCCAACAGGGCGCGCAGCATGGCCGGGTTGACGTCCACGACGTCGCCGACGAGGCCGATGTCCACGGTCTCGCCGTCCACGCGGGCCTGCCGCCGCACGGCGGTCATGGTGTGGGCGTCCTCACCGGTCAGGCCCACCGCGAAGGGGCCGTGGGCGTTGATGTGACCGACCAGCTCCCGCTGGACGCGCCCCGTCAGCACCATACGCACCACGTCCATGGTCTCCGGGGTGGTCACCCGCAGGCCCGCCTCGAACCGGGTCTCCAGCCCGAGCCGGTCGAGCATCGCGCTGATCTGGGGTCCACCGCCGTGCACGACGACCGGGCGCAGACCCGCGTGCCAGAGCTCCACGACGTCCCGGGCGAAGGTCAGTTGAAGCCTCGCGTCCACCATGGCGTTGCCGCCGAACTTGACGACGACCACACTGCCCCGCAGCTCCGCGGGCCGGCGAAGTGCCTGGAGGGACGGATCCCCTGCTCGGGCGGCTGTCACGGTCACGCGGTCACTCCGTTTCATGGCGGGCCGGGGAGGTCCGGGCCAGGGGGAGTCCAAATTTAGCTTAGCCTAACCTAATCGCCGGGTATTCGGTGAGGACGAGCTGGGTGCGCGCTCACGGAGGGATGCCGCCGTCGTCGAACCCGTCGTCGGCGCCGGCCCCGAACGCCCGGGCAGGGTGGACGCCGAGGACTTCGCCCGGGACGCCCGCACGCAACTCGCCCGGGCGCACGGTCGGTCCCGCGCCGGGCGGCGACCTGTCACCAAAGCCGCCGCCGGGGTCCAGGAGTGGCTCGCACAGTGCGACGAGACCGCGGCGCTCGCGCGTGCCGGATCCGGCAACCAGGCCGGCAGCGACACCTCGCCGATGCTCCTGGGCGGCTGCGAGACCGGACCCGGGGCCGAGTTGGGGCGGCCACCCGTGCACACCGCGTACCGCCCGCGGCGATCCCGGGCTTGTGGCGTCCGGACGCCGGCCGGTCCCGCCGGCGGGCCGTGGCGTGGTGCCGGACATCCTCCCCCGTAGGTGGCGGCTGTTCCTGCGCCTGGACCCTGCCGGGCCGAACGCGTCGTCACCGGCCCACGGGATCGCCCTCGGCGCCGTCGTTCCGGGTGCGCAGTATCACGTGACCGCCGTGGTGCAGCGGCGTGCTCAGCCGCAGACGGGTCGCCTCGTGGCCTGTCTCCGCGTCGACGAGGTGCACTTCGCCGTGGCCACCGCGGGTGACGGCGACCCAGTCGGAGCTCGGTGAGGCGCCCACCGCACGGCGTTGGACACCCTCCCATGGGGTGCCGCCGCGGAGCGGAGCGCCGTCCATGGCGGGCAGGGGGAGGCGCCGTATGCCGTCATGGGCGCCCAGAAGGATGAGCTCGTCGCCGTCGGGGTGGATGCGGGTGAACGCGGTGTGGCGCCGGGCGAGGGCCAGCCGGAAGACCAGGCCGGGCCCCAGCTCCGTGAGGTGTGTGCGGCCTGTCTCCAGCTCGTGGCGCCATGCCTGGTTGGTCCACTCCGGCCATCGCAGCGGATCCGGGTCACCGCCGCGCAGCGTGGTCCACAGGGCCCGCCGGCGGGTGTCGAGCCGGAGGTACCAGCCCCGGGCGGGTGACCCCCACGGGATCACGGGCTCGGCCGTGAGGGCGTCGTCCTTCCTCCGGGCCCGGTGCACTCCCTCGCCCGTGGCCGCGAACACGTGTCCGGTGCCGGGTGCCTGTGCGTCCCCGTGTCCGTCGTCCGGCAGTGGCAGGACCGCGTGAGGGGTGGCCGGAGGGCAACCGGGCGGAGCCGCGAGGAGGTCCGCGAACCGGTGGACGGCCAGCGCGCCGGGCTCCCGGTGCCGCAGCACGACCAGCGGGTCGCCGCCGCCGAGCACCGTGACGCCCGGTTCGCCCACGCGCGTGCGGACCCGCGCGGTCTCTCCGGTGGCCAGGTCGAGGACCGTCAGCAGGTCCGACCAGGGTTCGGTGTTTCTGCCCAGGCCGGTGGTGGTGGCCAGCCGGCGGCCGGACGGGTCGCAGGCGAGGTGCTCGGCCGGCACGGCGACCGGGACGGTGCGCTCCACCAGCTTCTCGGTGAAGGGATCGAGCACCAGCAGCTCCCCGCGGCGGTCGTCGACGCAGGCGACCCGTCCTCCCGGAAGCGCCAGGAACCCGGCGTGCTCGGAGAGATGACGGCCGGTGAGGCGTCCCGTGACGGTGCCGTCCGGCACGGTCAGCACGTGGACGGATCCGTCCACGTGGTCGGAGACGAGCAGGACGGATGCGGCAGTGGGCATGGGTCCTCCGAAAGCCAGTTTTATGAAAACGATTATCATGTATCTTCGGTGCGTTCCCGGTACCTGAGAAGAAGCGAGGGCATCGATGCTGGGCTCACCGTCGAGATTCGTCCGCAGTTGGATCACCGCAGCGCTGGTGGGCTCCGTCCTGGTCGGCTGCGGCTCGTCGTCCGAAGAACCCGCGAGCGACAAGGCCGGGCCCGCTGCGAGGACCGAGGTGACCGTCGAACCCATCAAGGCGTCGACGCAGTTGACCGACACCAACGGCGTCAAGATCTCCTTGGAGAAGGAGCCCGAGCGGATCGTCTGCCTGTTCGCGCTCTGCGACGACATCCTGACGGAACTGGGCATCCTGCCGACGGCCACCAACAGCGCGTTGCTCGCCCACCCGGACTTCCTGGGGGAGGAGAAGGCCAAGGAGGTGGACGTCATCCCCGGCGGATTCATCGCCCCGGAGGTCGAGGCGATCCTCTCCCACAAGCCCGATCTCGTGATCGGGCTGGGGGACACCCACGGCAAGCTCGCCCCGGCGCTCAAGGGAGCCACCACGTTCTGGGCCATGCAGCCCGAGACGTGGCAGGACAGCGTGGGCTACCTGCGCGACGTCGCCGCGCTCACCGGTCGGACCGCCGAGGGGGAGAAGGCCGAGAGGACCTTCCGGACCAAGCTCGCCGCGGCCGAGAAGGCCCCGAGTGAGAGGACCGCTCTCATCATCTACGGCAGCGACGAGGACTTCGGCGTCGCGACCCCGGAGGGCGACGTGGCCGCCAGCCTGTTCCCCAAGATCGCCGACTATCCGTGGAAGTCCCGCGGTGTGGAAGGAAGTTACAGCCTCGAAGAGATTCTCGCCCAAGGCGTCGACGTGCTGTTCGTCGAGACGCTGAGCTTCGGCGGCGCAGACGGCAAGCTGTCGGAGAAGCTGGCCGGGAACCCGCTCTGGGGCAAGATCCCGGCAGTGAAGAACGGCGACGTCCACGAGGTGAACTCGGAGGTGTGGGCCAAGGGGCGCGGCACCCGCTCACTGGGCATCGTCCTCGACGAGGCCACGGCCGCGCTGCGGTGAGGAAGTCCCTCCCGGTGCCCGCCGCGGCCGATCGCGCCGCGGCGGGCGGACAGCGGCCGTCGCGCGGTGCGCGGAGGTGGCAACCGCTTCTGGTGATCGTGTTGCTGGCCGTCTCCTCGGTCTGTGCGCTCAGCCTCGGCACCCCCTACGTCCCCCCGCACCGGCTGGTCGCCGCGGTGCTGGACGGCGACACCACCCTTGCCGGGATCGTCGTCACCGAACTCCGCGTGCCCCGCCTGCTGCTGGCGCTCGTCGCCGGAGCCTGTCTGGGGGCGGCCGGGCTGGTGCTCCAGGAGGCGCTGCGCAATCCCCTGGCGGTGCCGGAGATGCTGGGCGTGTCGTCCGGGGCCGCGCTGGGGGTGGCCGCGCCGCTGGTGCTGTCCCTGTCCCTGCCCGCCGCCGTCCAGCCTCTGCCGGCCATCGGCGGGGCCGCGCTGGGCGGTGGGCTGACCCTGCTCGTCGCCGGGCTGGGCCGCAGCCCGTCCGCCGTGCTGCTGACCGGCGCCGCGGTCGCCGCAGCGTTGCAGGCCGCGCTGCTCGTCCTGATGGTCATGGCCGACCAGCTCGACCTCCAGCTGATCTACCGCTACCTGCTCGGCTCCCTCTCCGCCCGCACCTGGGAGGACGTGACGGGCCTGTGGCCGTGGCTGCTCGTCGCGGTGCCCGCCCTCGTGCTGTGCGCGCCGGTGCTGTCGGTGATGCGGCTGGGTGATGCGGACGCCGAGGCGCTGGGCGTGCGCGCTCAACGAGCCCGGCTGGGCGCGCTGGCCATCGCCGTGGTGCTGATCGCCCCGGTGACGGCGGTGTGCGGGCCCGTCGCGTGGGTGGGCTTCCTCGCCCCGCACCTTGCGCGCTGGTTCGACCCCGGGGCCGGGGCGGTGCGCTGGCTTCCGTGGTCCGCCGCCTGGGGTGCCGTCGTCGTGATGGTCGCCGATGTCCCGGCCCGGCTGGCGCTGGCGCCCGTGGAGACACCGGCCGGCGCCTGGACCGCCCTGCTGGGGGTGCCGGCCGGCGTCGCGCTGATGCGGTCGGGTGGCCGCTGCCGGGCGGTCCGGCGGGGGCCGGCCGCTTCGGCCGCGGCGGGCGAACCGCTGCCCGGACCGCCGAAGACCGCTTTCGATGCGGCGGACGAGGTTCCTCGCGCGGGGGCGTCGGGCCACGCGCGCGGGGGCGGCCCCGGGCGCGGCGCGGCAGGCGGCACCCCCTCGCGCGCGCTCAGGACGACCGGAACGGAGGACGCACGGTGACCCGTCGATTCGCGGTTCTCGCGGCCCTGGCCGTCGTGTGCGCCGGGGTGGAAGTGGTGGCCGGGCGCGGCTTGTCCCCGGGTGTGGTGTGGGACGTCCTCAACGGGGGCGGTGACGCGACGGAGCGCCACATCCTGTTCCAGCTGCGCCTGCCGCGGCTGCTGGTGGCCCTCGGCGCGGGCGCGTGCCTGGCCGTGGCGGGGCTCGTCCTGCAGTCCGCGCTGCGCAACCCCCTTGCCGGGCCGGAGGTGACGGGCGTGACCCCGGGGGCGGTGCTCGGGGCCGTCGTCGCCACGGCCCTGGGACTCGCCGGGTGGGACTCGCCGCTGGCCGTCGTCCTCGCAGCCTGTGCGGGCGGGTGCGCCGGAGCGGTCCTGCTGTGGCTGCTGGCCGGGCGCGGGCGCGGTGATCCCGCGCAGACCGCCGTGCACGGGGTTCTGGTGTCGGCGGTCCTCGGCGGGCTCACCGCCATGGTGCTGCTCGTGGAGCCGGGCGAACTCGGCAGTGTCGTCCAGTGGCTGGTGGGCACCACGGAGGGCCGGGTCTGGCAGCACTGGCACCTGCTGTGGCCGTGGGCGCTCGTCTGGGGGGTCGCGGCGTGGCTGCTGGCCGGGCCGTTGACCCTGCTGCGCTGCGGGGACGACATCGCCCTCGCCGCCGGTCTCTCCGCCCGCCGGGCCCGGACCCTGGCCCTGCTGTGCGCGGTGGCGCTGACGGCGGGCGCGGTGGCCGCCGTCGGGGCGCTGGGCTTCGTGGGTCTGCTCGTACCGCACCTGGCGGTGGCCGTCTTCGGCGCGGACCTGCGGATGAGCCTTCCCGGCGCCGCCCTGACGGGCGCGGTCGTGGTGTGCGGGGCGGACGCGGCGGCGCAGCTGTCCTCGCGGCTGCTGGCGGGGGCGCTGGACTCCGGACGGCTCACGCTGCCGGTCGGGGCGCTCACCGCGTGCCTCGGCGCCGCGTTGCTGCTGGTCGTCGTGCGCCGCACGCCGAGCCGTACGTTCTGAAGCCGAATCGAGGACAGAGCATGACCGAGTCCGTGGGGATCCACGTCGAGGGGGTCCACTTCGGCTACCCCGGACGACCCGTGCTGCGGGGCGTCGACCTGACCGTCCGGCCGGGCGAACTGACCGCGCTGATCGGCCTGAACGGCTGCGGCAAGTCGACCCTGTTGCGGCTGGCCGCCGGGCTGCTGCAACCGGATGAGGGGAGCGTCCGGCTCGGCGGGGACGACCTCGCCCGGCTCTCCAGGCGCGCCACGGCGCGGAGGGTGGCGCTGCTGCACCAGTCCGCTCCGGCCGTCCCGGGCATGACGGTGAGTCACCTCGTCCGTCAGGGGCGGTACGCGGCACGCGGCCCGCTGGGGATGCTGCGCGAGGGCGACGACCCTGTCGTGCGCCGGGCGCTGCGCGACGTGGGGGTGGAGGAGTGGGCCGACCGTGACGTCGACGCGCTGTCGGGCGGTGAGCGGCAACGGGTCCGGCTCGCGATGGCGCTCGCCCAGGACACCCGCGTGCTCCTGCTCGACGAGCCGACCACCTACCTGGACCTGCACCACCAGCTCGACGTGCTGCAGACCGTGGTTCGCCTGCGCGAGGAACGCGGGCTCACCGTGGTGATGGTGCTGCACGACCTGGCCCACGCGGCCCGGTTCGCCGAACGCGTCGTCGCCCTGCGCGACGGCCGTGTGGTGGCCGACGGAACGCCGGAGGAGGTCGTGACACCGGGGTTGCTGGCGGACGTGCTGAAGGTGGCCGGCCGGGTCGGCCGGGACCCCGAGGGAGGCTGGCCGGTGTGTTATCCAGATCACCCTCTCCCCACTCTTGAATATGAAAATCAGATTCATTAGTGTTCATCGCGGCGCTCATCCGAACGCCGACCTCCCTGAGATGAAGGAGAGTTCATGGACAACGAGCAGGTCTTCGCGCCGATCGCCGACCCGGGTCAGCTGGCGCACGACTCCGCCTCCCACTCCAACGCGCTCGTCGAGAACCCCTTCGAGGACACCGAGGAGTAAGCGAGGGCCCAGCCACCCTCGACCGTGGGCCCGCCCGATGCCTTCCGGGGGGGCCCACCCCCGTCCCAGTGCCCCGTCGTCAGGAGGATCACCGTGTCCCGCAGCCGACTCGTCCCCGGTGCCGAGGTCGTCGCCGTACCCGGGCGAGGGCTCGCTGTCCGTACCCCGGAAGGGGAGTTCCTCAGCGTCAGGACAGGGGGTGCCGAGGAGAACGCTCTGCGCCCACTGCTCACAGGCGCGTCCGCAGCCCCCGTGGACGAGGAACTCGAGCGTGTGGTACTGGCGTTCGAGGAGGCCGGCTACCTGGCGGAAGAGCCGCCGGGCTCCGCGTGGCCCGCCGCTCGCCGGAACATCCGGATCCTCGGCGACCCGGCACTGGCCGGACAACTCGCCGTGCAGCTGGCCGCCCTCGGCGCGCGGCCGCGCCCGACTCCGGACGCGACCGTCCCCGGGACATCACCGGTGGATATCGAGGACCTGCTCGACGGGGACCCCGCAGCGGTCGTGTGGTGCCTCGACGGACCCGTGCCGGACGGGCTGTGGGACGCCGCCGACAGCCTGCCCGACCACGGTGTCGCATGGCTGCGCTGCCACCGCGAGGGCTGGCAGGCGTACGTCGAGCCCGTGGCCGCCGCTCCTGGAGACGTCACGTCGGCGCACGTCCGGTCCCGTCGGCTCGCCGCCACACCCGCTCACCGCGAACTGGCCGCGTACTGGAGCGGGCCCCGCACCTCCGGCACGCCGGTCCGGCCCGCCGTCCCCGCCCTCACGCTGCTCGCGGCGCTGCTCGCGGACGATCTCAGCCGCTGGGCCACCGGCGCCCCCGGCACGGCCGGCCTCCCGGCGCGCCGCCGGCTCCGATGCGTGGACCTGCGCACCCTGACCGTCACCGAGCACCCCGTCCTCCCGGTGCCCGACGTCGCACCGATGCCGAAGAAGGACAGATGACGGCGTTCGGCGCGGCCGTGGAGGAACTCGCCACCGACGTGCGTCTCCCGGCCGGCGAGGGCCCCTTCCCGGCCGTCCTGGTGCGCACCCCCTACGACCGGACACGGCACCGGGCCGAGGCGCGCGGCTGGGCCCGCGCCGGGTTCGCCGCCGTCGTCCAGGACGTGCGGGGCCGGTTCGCGTCGCCGGGGGAGTGGCACCCGTACGCGGACGAGGCCGCCGACGGAGCGGCGACCGTCCGCTGGATCCGGCGGCAGCCGTGGAGCGACGGACGGCTGGTGGCGGCCGGCGCCTCCTACGCGGCCCACTGCGCCCTCGTCCTCGCCCTCGAGGCGCCCGAGGACGCCCGGCCCGACGCCGTCATCGCGGCCGTGCCCGCCCTCGGGCCCGCGGAGACGGCCCGCGAGGCGTCCGGCGTGGAGCGGCTGCTGTCCCGCGCCGGATGGTGGGCCGCCCACGGTGACCGGCGGGACTCCGACGAGAACGCGCTGGACAAGGCCCTCTCCGCTGACCCCGGGCTCCTCACCCATCTGCCCCTGACCACCCTCCCCGAGCGGCTGGGCCGCAGCCTGCCGTCCTGGGCGGGCCTGTGGGGGCACCACGACCGCGGCCGTCTGGTATCGCGGGCGGCACACGCCGCCGTGCCCCTGCTCGCGGTGGGCGGCCACCACGACCACTTCACCGAGGACACCGTCGCGCTGTGGCATTCCTGGGGCGGACCCTCGGCCCGGATGCTGCTGGGCCCCTGGAGGCACCGTCTCGTCACCGCGCCCGGCCCCGACGCCGGCCCGGCCCACCGGCTGAACCTCGGCGAGCTGTACGTGCGCTGGGCCCGCCGCGCCCTGACCGGCGCACTCGCCCCGGGCCACCACGGCGCACAGGGGCTGGGCGGCGCCGACCTGTGGCTGCCCGCCGGCACAAGCGGCGAACCCCGCACACAGCGGCCGCGGCTGCTGCACGGCTCCGCCTTCACCGCAGACCCCGGCCGGCCCGTCCGTTCCGACGACCTCACCGTCCCCACCGACGGCCCGCCCGACCGCTGCCTGCTGGTCACCCCGCCGCTGCCGCGTCCGCTCGACGTGGTCGGCCCCATGAGCGCGCACCTGCGGGCCACCGCCCACACGCCGTCCGCCGACTGGGCCGTCAGGCTCGTCGCGCTCACGCCGGAAGGGACCGCCGAACAGCTCGCCGTCGGCGTCGTCCGGCGTACCGAACCGGTCGGCCGTGCGGCCGCGTTCACCGTCGGCCTCGGCCCGCTCGCACGTCGGCTGCGGGCCGGTACCCGGCTGCGCCTGGAGATCGCCGGACACCACTTCCCCGCCCACGCCCGCAATCCCCACACCGGCGACGACCCCGTGACCGCCGACCGGCAGCTCGCCTCCCGGCGCGAGGTCGATGCGGGCAGCGTGGTCCTGAGACTGCCCGTCCTCCCGTCCCGCCCCACCCCCATCGACCCCGCCGAGGAGATCCTGCGATGACGGCGCTGCCGCTGGAAGCACTCGTCGACCCCGTCTGCGGCATCGTCCGCAAGGTCAAGCCCGTCGAGCACCCCGCGGGCGCCCCACCCCGCTACACCGCGCTCACGGCCGAGATATCCGACGCCCGCAGACACGGCCTGTGGCCCGCCGACCGGGTCTCCCTCGGCACCACCTTCGGCGACCCCGAGCAAGCCCGCGTCGCCGCGATAGCCGAGGGGATAGAGCGGTACTGCGGCAACCGTGTGCCGCCCCCCGGCCACCCGGACGCCCCGGTGCGCGCCACCGCCGCCGAACTGGCGGAGAAGGGCCTGCGGCTGTACGGCCCCGGGGACCTGCCCACGTACGCCGACTGGCAGTACACCCGCGAGAAGTTCCCCTACCGACCCCTCACCCCCGAGACCCCGGCCCTGTGGACGCGCGGAACCGAGCAGCTGCCCGGCGGACGGACGGCAGAGGTCTGGGCACCCGTCGCGCTCACCCACCTCAACTGGCGCCAGGGCCAGTTGCGCGAGCTGCCCCGCACCCATCACCTCAACTACGCCGGGATCGCCACCGGACAGGGCCTCGACGACGCCGTCGAACGCGGCCTGCTGGAGATCGTCGAACGCGACGCCCTGGAACTGTGGTGGCATCTGGACGGCCCCGCCCGCGGCATCGACCCGGCGAGCGTGCCCGGCCTCGCCGACGACCTGGCCGGCTCCGCGCTCGACGTCCACATCGTGGAGATGCGCTCGGAGTTCGCCCCCTGCATGGCCGCGCTCGTGCACGACCCGCGCCTCGGCCTGTACGCCGCCGGGTTCGCCTGCAAACACGACCCGGCCGAAGCCGCCCGCAAGGCCGTCCTGGAAGCCGTCCACACCTGGGTCTTCACCCAGGGCCTGACCGGCTCCGACGGCTGGGTGTTCCAGGCCGTCGAGGCCGGGCTGCTGGCGCGCGGGCTGTACCTGGAGCACCGGGCCGACGGCCGCTATCTCGAGGCGTGCGGCGAACAGTTCGAGCACGTGCGGGACCTGGGGGCACACGTGCAGGTGTGGCTGGACGAACGGATGGCGGCCGAGGCCCGGCGGTTCACCGCGCCCGCCCTCGGGACCGTGTCCGTCGACGCGGTCGAGCCCGGCAGCCGGGAGCGGCTGGGGGACGCGCTGCACGCGGGCGGCCACCGTGTCATGACGTTCGACCTCACCACAGAGGACGTAGCCGAGACGTCCCTGCGCGTCGCCCGGGTCCTCGTCTCCGGCCTCCTGCCCAACGCCCCCGCCGCCTTCGGCTACTTCGGCTGCCCGCGCCTCACCGAGGCCGCCGTCGCCCGTGGATGGCGCACCACCCCGCCGAGCGCGCCGGAGGACTTCACGCTGGCGCCTCCGCCGCACATGTGAGGACCGTCCCGTGGAACACCTCCGCGAGGGCCACCCGCCGGACCTCGCCGCCGCCCTCGCCCGTGCCCGCTCCCCGGAGCGCCCCGGCCCGGCCACGTCCGCCGGAACGGCCGTCCCGACGTGGCCGGGGCCCCCGCTCCCGATCCCGGAGGCGGGCCCGGCGGAAGTGGACCTGTCGGCCCTGCTGCGTCTCTCCCTGGCGGCCTCGGACGCATCCGGACGCCTCAGGCCCGCACCCTCCGCCGGGGCGCTGCACCCGGTGGACACCGCACTGGTCGTGGGCGCCGGCTGCTCCCTGCCGCCAGGCCGCTACGCCTACGACCCGCTGCGCCACCGCGTCCACCACCTCGGCAGGCAACCCGGCGGCACGCCACCCGGTGTGACCGCCGAACTCTCCGTCACCGCACGGCGCACGGTCTCCCACTACGGCCACCGCGCCTGGCCCCTGCTGCTGCTGGACACCGGGCACGCCACCGCGGCGCTGTTCCTGGCGGCCCGCGCCCTGGGCGCGGACGAGCCCCGCGCACGGCTGGACGGACGCACCGGCAACCCCCTGGCCACCGTGCACATCCCACCGCCCGACGGGCGGAGCCCGGCGCCCCCGGCTGATACCCCCCGCGCCCCGGAGCCGTCGGGGGGCCCGCCCACCCCCGCGGAGCTGCTGGCGCGCCGCAGTACCCCACCGCCGATGCCGGGCGCCCCGTCCCGGGACGCACTGCGGGCGGTCCTCACCACCGCCGCACGGGCCGGCACCGGCGACCTGCGCTGGTGCGCCGCGGTCGGCCCGCCACGGCCCGGGCTCATGGAACTGGCCCCCGACGGCACGACCCTGCGGCGGTACGCGGCGGGAGAAACCCGTCCGACACTCGCGGCCTGGGCCGCGGGCCAGGCGTGGATCGCGGACGCGGGCGCCGTCCTGCTCGCCCACGGCTGCCCCGCCGACGCCGACGCCCCGCACATCCGCCGCGCCCACCTGCGGGCCGGCTTCGCCGTCCACCTGGCCCACATCACCGCCCGGCGCCACGGGCTGGCCGCCCGGCCCGTCGGCTCCTGGCAGCAGGCGGACCTCGGCGCCGCCCTCGGTGCCGCCCCGGAACGGGACTGGGTCGTGCACGCACTGGCCCTCGGCACCCGCCACGCCGACGAGGAGAACACCACGTGATCGTCCACCCCGAGCTGCGCCGCGCCGCCCGGCGCGCGCGGCGCCCCCTGGCCGCGGCCACCCTCCTGCAGGGCGCCGTCACCCTCACCCACCTGGCGCAGGCCGCACTGCTGGCCCTCGCCCTCGCCGGCCTGGCCCGCGGAGACACCGGCCGGCTCCCGGGACTGCTCGCCGCGGTGCTCGCCGTCGTCGCCGCCCGTGCCGGGCTGACCATGTGGCAGCGGCGCACCGCCACCCGTGCCGGAGCCCGGGTCAGGGTGGCCCTGCGGGACGAACTCCTGGCGCACCTGGGCCGGTTGGGGCCCGCTCACCTGACCACAGCCCGGGCCGGAGCCGTCCGCACCACCCTCGTCGACGGCGTGGAGGGCGTCGACGCCTACGTCTCCCGCTACCTGCCCCAGCTCCTGGTCACCCTCACGGTGCCGCCCCTGGTGCTCGCCGCCCTGGCCGCGGCCGAACCGCGGGCTCTCCTCGGCCTCGTCCCCGCCCTGCTCCTCGCCCTGGCCGGTCCGCGCGCCTGGGACCGGCTCCTCGCCGCCCGCGGCAAGGAACACTGGGACACCTACGAAGGACTGGGCGCCGACTACCTGGAAGCCCTCCAGGGCATGCCCGCCCTGCGCGCCGCCGGCGCGGTCGGCCGCACCCGCGCACGCCTGGAGAAGAGGTCCGCGGCGCTGCACCGGGCGACCGTCGCCAAGCTTCGGGTGTCCCTGGTCGACACCGGCATCACCGACCTCGCCATCCAGGGCGGCACCGCCGCCGCCGCGCTCCTGGCGTGCTGGTCGGCCGTCACCGGATCCACCACGGCGACCGGCACCTACCTGGTGCTGCTGCTGTCCACCGAGTGCTTCCGGCCGGTCCGCGACCTGGCCCGCGAGTGGCACGCCGGATACCTGGGGGTGTCGGCCGCCGACGGGCTCGCGGCCCTGCGCACGGCCGAGCCGACGGTCCCCGCCACCGGATCGGCCTCCGCACCCGGGCAGGCGCCGCCCGAACTGCGCTTCCATGACGTCACTTTCACCTACGACGGCGCGCCGGCGCCCGCCCTGGACGGCGTCTCCTTCACCGCGCAGGCGGGACGGACCACCGCGATCGTCGGCCCCTCCGGCGCGGGCAAATCCACACTCCTGGCCCTGCTCCTGCGCCACCACGACCCGCAGGAGGGCCGGATCACCCTCGACGGGCGCCCCACGGCCGAGTACGCGCTCGACTCGCTGCGGCAGGGCATCGCCGTGGTCTCGCAGGAGACGTACCTCTTCCACGCCACCATCGCCGGCAACCTGCGCCTGGCCCGGCCCGACGCCACGGACGACGACCTGACCAGGGTGGCGCGCGTCGCCGGCGTCCACGACGAGATCGCCGCCCTCCCGGACGGCTACGCCACCGTCCTCGGCGAACGCGGTGCCACCCTCTCGGGCGGGCAGCGCCAGCGGCTCGCCCTCGCGCGGGCCCTGCTGGCGGACGCCCCGGTGCTCGTCCTCGACGAGGCCACGAGCGCGGTCGACGAGCGCCGCGAGGCCGACATCGTCCGGGAGCTGCTGAACGCCGCGAGCGGCCGGACGGTCCTGGTGGTCGCCCACCGGCTGGCGGCCGTCCGGCACGCCGACCGCATCGTCGTCCTCGACCAAGGACGGGTGGACGCCGTAGGCGAGCACGCCGACCTGGTCGAGGCCGGCGGCGTCTACACACGGCTCGTCGAGGCCGGCCGCGCCCACCGAGGAGAACTCGCCGCATGAGCACCACGACCAGCGACACCGCCACGCCCGACACGGACGTACCCGCGCGAGGCGCACTGCGCGCCCTCCTCCCCGCCCTCGCCGCACATCGCGCCATGACGGCCCGCACCTGCGCCGCCGCGCTCCTCGAACAGGGCTCCCTCGTCGCGCTGCTGACCCTGGCCGCGCACACCGTGGGCACCGCCGTCATCGAAGGGCGCGCTCCCTCGGCCGCCACCGTCGCCGCGCTGGTCGCCCTCGTCCTCGTACGCGCCCTCACGACCTGGCGGGAGATGGACCTCTCGCACGACCTGGCCTACCGGGTGCTGGCCGCACTGCGGGTCCGCGTCTTCGACGGACTCGCCCGCAGCGCGCCCGCCCGGGTCGCCGGCCGGCGCAGCGGCGACCTCGCCGCCACCGCCATGGCCGACGTGGAGGCACTGGAGTTCTTCTACGCCCACACCACGGCCCAGCTGCTGGCGGCGGGAACGGTCCTCACCGGCGGCTCCATGGTCCTCGCCACGGTGGAGCCGTGGCTGCTGACGGCCGTGCTGCCGGCCGCGGCCCTGCTCGCCGCGGCGCCCTTCGCCGACGCGCGCGCACGCGCGGCGCGCGGCAGCCGCACGCGAACGGCCGTGGCGGGACTGTCGGCGGACACGGTGGAGACCGTCGACGGGCTGCGCGAACTGCTCGCCTTCGGCGCTCTGCCCGACCGCCGCCGGAAGCTGGCAGAGCGGGGGCGGCAGGTGGGTGACGCCCAGCGCGCCGAGGCCACCTGGGAGGCGGTCGCCGCCGCGGTCCGCGACCTCCTCATCGTGGCCGCGGTCCTCGGCGTGGTCGCCACGGCGGCACAGTCCGTGACCGCCGGACGGCTGCACGGCGCGTGGGCCCCGGCGGCGATGGCCCTGGCCCTGT
The DNA here is from genome assembly GCF_042803315.1 of Streptomyces sp. NPDC057424. Taxonomy (NCBI): domain Bacteria; kingdom Bacillati; phylum Actinomycetota; class Actinomycetes; order Kitasatosporales; family Streptomycetaceae; genus Streptomyces; species Streptomyces sp. NPDC057424. The sequence goes on along the minus strand of NZ_JBHVCP010000008.1, from coordinate 80,428 downwards.
CCGTCCTCGGCCCGGTCGCGGAATCGGCCCGCGCCCTGAGCCAAGCCGTGGCACTGCGCGCCGCCGCAGCCCGCGTCGGCGCGGCCGCCGGAGCTCCCGCCCTCGCCCCGCCGCCCGCCGCGCCCCGGGCCCTGCCGCCCGGACCGCTGGGCGTCCGGCTGCACCGGGTGAGGTTCGACTACGGAGGCCGGCCCGTGCTGGACGGCGTCGAACTGACCGTCCCCCCGGGGCAGACACTCGCCCTGGTCGGCGCTTCGGGCGCCGGCAAGTCGACCTGTGCCCACCTGCTGGCCCGGTTCTGGGACCCGTCCGAGGGAGCGGTCCAGCTGGTGCCCGCCCAGGGCGGCCCCGTGGACGTGCGGGAGGTGAGCGACGCGGAACTGCGCAGCGCGGTCGTACTCGTCGGACAGGAGACACCCCTCTTCCACGGCACCCTCGCCGAGAACCTGCGGCTCGCCGCGCCCGAAGCGGATGACGGCCTGCTCGCCGCCACAGCGCGTCTGTGCGGCGTCGACCGGATCGCCCCGATGGACACCCTCGTCGGTGAGCGCGGCGCGACGCTCTCGGGAGGCCAGCGGGCCCGCATCGCCCTCGCCCGCGCCTTGCTGGTCCGCCCCAGAGTCCTCATCCTCGACGAGTCCACCGCCCACCTGGACAACGCCGGTGACGCCCAACTCGCCACCGCACTGCGGGAGGAGGGCCGCACCACGCTCGTCATCGCCCACCGCCGCGCGACCGTCCGCCGCGCCGACCGCGTCGCCGTCCTCGAGGACGGCCGCATCACGGAGGAGGGAACCTGGGAGGAACTCACCAGCCGCCCCGACAGCGCGCTCAACCGCACACTCGCCACCACCCCCTCCTGAACCCGGGACGCCGTCCCGGGCCACGACCACTCCCGAACGATCGTCGCGAAGACGGCCGGTCGGCGTCCCCAGAGGCCCCGGCGGCCCGGTTGGACGGCCGCCGCCGGACGCTGTGGTCATGCTCGAGATCGACCAGAGGGGCCCGTCCCCTGTGGTCGCGAAGGGGTGCCGGCGCCATGCCGGAGCACCGCCCGCCCTGTTGCCCGGGCGGTACCCCGACAGGCCGCCGGGTCAGACGCGGCGGCGGGTGAAGCGCTGGTTGGGGTTGCCGGTGTAGGTCCACTGGGAGATGCGGGCGCCGTCGGCGGTCGAGTGCTCCCAGACATCCATGGCCAGGCCGGACTCCCGGTTGACGAGGCTGATCACGTCACCGCCGTGGTCGACCACGCGCCACTGCTGGCCGGTGGCGCCGGTGCCGGCCTGCTGGACGACGTCCGCGCCGGTCGCGGTGCCGGTGGGCTGGAGGAACAGGCCACTGTGCCGGGCCTTGACGCGGACGTGGCCGTCGTCGGCGTCCACAAATTCGAACTGCTGGTTGGAGCGGCTGTTGGTGGTCCACTGGACGAGCCGGGCGCCGGCGGCGGTGGATGCCTCGTTGATGTCGGCGGCCTTGCCGCTGTGCTGGGCCACCAGGGTGTAGGCGGCCGGGCCGCCCGGTGAGTCACCCAGCCGGGCTTCCCACCTGGTGTTGGACCCGGCCGCGTCGGCCGGGAGGCGGTCCCGCGCGGCGGTGTCGCCGTACATCGTCCAGCGGGCCCAGTCGACGACGGTGTTCGGGAAGCGCCGGTCGCTCCAGAAGCTGGTGTGGCTGCCGCCGACGAAGGTGAGGAACGCCTTGGGCCAGGCCATCTCGGTGTACGCCTGCCGGGCAGAGGAGTACGACGTGGTCGAGTCCCGGTCGCCGTGGACGAACAGGACCTTGGCGGAGACCGAGGCGGCGGGGTTGCCCATGTCCACGCAGGACTGCGGGTTGGCGGAGATGATCCGGCTGTCGGGCCAGGAGGTCAGCAGGCCATGGGTGACCATGCCGCCCAGGGAGTGGCCCGAGACGCCGACGCCGATGCCGGTGTTGATGTGCCCGGCCAGCGGTCCGCTGGTGTTGAGGGCGAGGGTGTTGGTGAGGATCTGCGAGACGTCCTTGGAGGTGTTGCCGTTGTTGACGTCGTCGAAGTTGTGGTTGAAGTGCGGGGCGGGGACGATGAAGCCTGCCGAGGCCAGGGCCCGGATGATGAACAGCGAGTTCTGCGGGCTGCTTTGGAAGCCGTGGGTGAAGTTGTAGACGGGGAAGACACCGCCTGCGACAGGGGCGTTCGTCACCGGGTTGCCGCCGGGGGTGCCGGTGGCGGGGTAGTAGACGTAGGTGGTGCACCGGCGGCTGCCACGGGTCCAGTCATACCGACGCACGCCGACCGCGAACGGTGTGGTCGGCGCCGTGTCCAACGGCCCGACGGCGGCTGGTGCCTGCCCCGAGCCGAGCAGGGACAGAGCCACGCCCGTCGCTCCGGCCGCGCTCATCCTGAGGAATGTCCGTCGTTGCACGGTCATGGATGTCTCCTTGGGTGCAGGGATGGGTGTAGCGATGAGTGTTCGGCTGGGCCCGGTGGCCGGGGTCATGAGGCGGTGGAGGCGTGATCACCTCGGCTGGGAACGACGTCGATGACCGCCGTGACCGGTCCTTTGCCGGTCGTCCCGGTGACCGTCACCTCACCCGGCTTGTCGGTCGCGCCAGGTGGCAACGGCTGCCAGCGGACGGGGACACGGGTGATCGTGTTGTCGGCGGTGGTGAGCACGTGGAGGGAGGAGGGCAGCTTCGGGATGGCGCCCACCACGGCGGCGGTGTGGACGGTGTCCTGGAGGATGTGCTTGGCGCGGCTGGCCTCGAAGACGTTGATGGATGCGTGCGGCTCCCAGGTGCTCGCCGTTCCGGGTACGGCCCGGAACATCGGCTGGTAGCCGGCCGGCTCCCACACCAGCACACCTGAACCTCGGTTGCCGACCACGTCGTTGGCGGCCTGGAAAACCCTCCGGACAGCGTCCGCCTGCCCCTGAATCGTGCGCGGGTAGGGTGAGTTGGGCAGCGGCGAGCCGTCGCCGCCCGAGGCGGGATAGGCGGTTTCGGCGATGTCGATCTCGTAGTCGGGATAGGTGGTCGCCATGGTGTTCAGGTTGTGATCCAGCGCCTCGGGCGTACCGTGCCACTCCGGGTAGTACGAGACGGCCAGCACATCGGGGTTCTGGCCTTTCGCCTTCACCCGGGTCAGGAACTGGTGCCAGAACTCCATGGTTTTGGCGAGCTTGTCCTTGTCGACGATCACGTGTATCTCGACCTTGGATGTCGGCGAGGCGTCGCGGACGGCCTTGATCCCGGCCGCGGCCAGCGTGGTGAACCGGTCCCACGCCTGGTCGTAGAGCCGCTGCTCCACCGGGTCGGTTGACCGCCAGTACCGCCACAGCAGGCCACCGCCGGGCTTCGACTGGTAGATATCGGCCTGGTCGACGAAGTACGGCGGATTCGTCGTGCCGATGTGGGCCGCCTCGCTGCCGTACATGAACCCATTGATGATCTCGTTGCCGACGGCGACCTTCTCCGGCGTGGTGCCCTGCTCGATCAACCGGTCCAGATAGCCGGCGGTGAAGTCGTACACGGCGCGGGACAGGTCCGCGAACTCCAGCTCGGCCCAGGCGCGTGGTTTCGGCTGCTTGCTCGGGTCCGCCCATGAGTCCGCGTAGTGGAAGTCGATACCCAGGCCCATGCCTCGCTGTTTGATCCACCTCGCTGAGACCAGTGAGCGCTCCGGGCCCTGGCGCGGTATCGGCGTCGGTCGGCCGGTGCTCTCGCTGCGCGGTGCGTTCCATATCCGCAGCCGGGTGTGCTGCGTGCCACGATCCTTGGCCACGTCGAGCAGGTGTGGCCCGGCCCCGCGGTCTTCGGCCAGGGGGTCGACCCAGTACTGCTGGTCCTGGACGTCGTCCATCCAGGACAGATCGGCGCCGAGGGTGAGGTCGTCGCGTAGGTAGTTGAAGACCTGGAGCTCACTGACACCAGCCCGGGCACGGCCCGGCCCGCCCGTGAACATCAGCCGGACGAAGCGCGTTGCCGGCCGGGTGAACAGGTGTACTTCCCCTCGCGACACGACTCGGTTGTGGAACCTGTCGGTGATGGTCTTCCACCGGCGGCCGTCGGATGAAGCCTCGATGCCGTACCGGTAGGCCACGCCACGGTCCGGGAACATCACCTTGACCTTGCGCAGGTTGTCGTAGGTTCCACCGAGGTCGACGGTGAGCCACTGCCGGGCGCCGGCACGACCGGGGCGCCAGGACGTCGTCGGGTCGCCGTCGATGGCCAGCCCGGCGTTCGACGAGCCGTTGCTTGCCGTCGCCGAGGCCCAGGGCTTGGCGGCGATATTGCTTTCGATCGGCTTGATGTCCGCGGTTCCGAAGGTCGCATGGGCCGGCGCGGGCACCATGAGTAGCGTCGCGGACACCATGGTGGCCGACGTCGTCATGCCCGCGATGACGCGGGCCCGACGCCTGCTGCTCATGTCTCCTCCTGACGATGTGGCGTACGTGCGGCGAGTGCTGTTCTGCACGCGGTCGGCCGGGGACGGGGGCACTGCTCGTTGCACAGCGCACCGTGGTCACGCGGCGTCCTGGTCTCAAGGACGCGGCTCCGTGCTCTCTGCCGGTCGAAAGGACCGGCAGAGAAGGGGATGTCAGGCAGCCGCGGCACCGACATCGAGGTAGTCGACGTTGGGTAGTCCGGCAGCCGTGGTCGGATCCAATCGGATGGTGTTGCTGCCGGCGTTCAGCGGGACGGTCACGGTCTTGGTCGCCCACGTCGTCCACGCACCGGTGGACTCGAACGAAACGGTCCCCACCGTGGAGCCGTTGACGATCAGGTTCGCCGGCCTCGTACCGCTGGTGGAGCCATTGGCGAACCGGACCGCCACCGTCGCCGTGCCGGCGGTCGCCGGGGTGACCGTGAACTGCGCGAAGGCCCCCGCGGCGGCAGTGCCGTTGCAGAACCCGCTACCGGAAAAGCCCGCCTGGTTCGAGTCGATCGTGCCCTGGCACACCGCCGGTGCGGTCTCCGCCTCGTATCGCTGTCCCGATGGCGCGTCGGCGGAGGTCTTGACCAGTGAGAGTTGGTCGACGATGACGCCGCCCGAACCCGACGCCCGCACGGTGACGGTGGCGGCCCCGCTGGGCAGCGCGATGCCGGTGAGCTCGCGCTTGGCCCAGCCGCTCGACGACGGGACGCTGAGGGTGCGTTGGCTGCCGTTGGCACCGGTGATCACGACCTGGCCGGCGCTACCCCGAGCGTGCAGGGACAGGGTGTAGGTGCCTGCGGGCACCGACGCGATCCGCTGCTCGACGCCGCCGCTGTTGCTCACCTGGAGGGCGAAGCGAGACCCGTTCACACCACCGTTGACGTTGGTCACCGAACCGCCGAGGTTCCGCCATCCCCGCACACTGGAGACGATGATGCGGTCAGCCTGGATGTCCGGGTTGAGGATGTAGTTGTTCGCCTGCCCGACACGCCACTCTCCGGTCGTGACGTTGAACTGCCACTGGCTCACCGAGTGGAACTGCGGCCTCGCGCCGGTCTTGGTGATCGGCACCCACTGGTTGTACCCGATGCCGTTCCAGGCGAAGTCGGCCCAGCGGTCGCCGGCGTAGATCACCGTGTTCTGCTTGGTGCCCTTGACCGTCACGAAGAACCCGGTCTGGGTCACGTGGCTGTAGTCCATCTCGGTGCCGGGAAGGACGTACTCGCTGCTGTACGAGCCCTGAACGTTGCTGCTGGTCGACTCATTGACGTAGTTGACCGAGGTGTTCCAGCCGTGCAGGTCCGACGCCGCGTGGTAGTACTTGCCGTCGAGCTTGAACATGGCGTTGCCCTCGCGACCGGCGCCGCGGCGGATCTCCACGCCTGGCTCGATCCGCAGCGAGTCGGACTCCCGGAACTTGGCCACGAAGCCGCGCGACCGTCCTTCGCGGTTGGAGAAGATCAGGTAGTCCTTGCCGTTGTCGTCGGTGAAGACGGTCTGATCCCCGGTTCCGGTGGTGGGCGAGTTGGTGATCTGGGTCTGGAAGTAGCCGTAGTCGAAGGTGTCGGTGGGTGAGTCGCCCTGCAGCAGCAGAACGCCGTGCCCGCCCCTGCCCGTGTGCCACATCTGCACGGCGAGCACGTACTTGCCGGTGTTCTCGTTGTACGAGACGCCGAGCCGCCCGACCCAGCCCGCACCACCCAGGTTGGCGCCGCTGCCCACGCCGGTGGAGCGCGTCGCGACCCGGTTCTCGAACTTCCAGTTCACCAGGTCCTTGGACGAGTACACGGGGATCGAGACGAAGCTGACGTTGCCGTCGTACTTCCTCGTCGGATTGGCCCGGTAGAGCTCGGCGCCGGTGTAGTGCACGCCGTACCAGTAGTAGGTGTCGCCGAACTTGAAGACCCCACCGCCCTGCGAATAGATGGGGTTTCCGCTGGTGTCGTTCCAGAAGGTGTTGTTCGTGATGGTCTGGAACGTGCCTTCGTCGGCGGCCTCCAGGTCGGCGGCGGCGGTCATCAGTGCCGTCTTCGCGGAGGCGACCTCCGACGTGCCGGCCGACGTGTCGTCGGCGACATCGGCCGCGGCGGTCAACGCCTTGGCGAAGGGCTTCCAGGAGTCAGCCGTGTACTTCGACGGAGCGCGCGTCCGGTAGTCGGACACCAGGTACTTGAGGCCGCGATCCGCCACCGGTGCGGCGGCGGCACCCTGGTCCTGGAGCGCCGTTGCCGATGTCTTCGCCGCCGGTGTCTTCGTTTCAGGCGTCTCCGCCGCAGCGGTGCCCGCCGAGAGCGGTGCCGCCAACGCCACGGACAACAGTGCGGCGGCGGCCACCTTCCAGTACTTCGAAACGACACGCGATCTTTGCTTCACGATGTCACCTTCCATCGTTCTCAAAGGCGCCGAGATCCGGCGCGCTTCCGCTGAAGGGCAGCCCCACGTCGGTGCCTTTGTCGATCAGGGCACTGCTCGCCGCGAGACGGAGGTGGGGCAGCACGGGCAGGCTCCCGTCGGTCTGGCGGCGAGCGTCCCAGCCGGACGCCGACACACTCCGGAACTGGGAGTCCGACAGGGGGACGCCGAGGCTCCAGGAGTTGTACGCCGCGTTCGTGCCGGTCATGTACGACGTCGGCGTTCCGGTGTAGGCGATGTTGTTGCGCAGGTTGCCCCGGCCGACGGCGGTGCCGCGCGGGTCGACGCCACGCATGTTGAAGTTGGGGTGGTTTCCGTAGCCGGTGTTGTTGAAGAAGTCGTTGGCCACCGGATGGTGGTTGGCGTAGAAGCCGGCCGCCTTGTTGAGGAACGCCACCGAGGAGCGGACGGTGTGCTTCGGCGCGTTGGCTTCGTAGTCGCCCCCGTAGCCGCCCGACTTGAAGCCGACTCCGTTGCCGGAGGGCGTCGTCGTCCCCGGCACGTACCCGTTGCGCCAGGCCCACGAGTTCTCGATGATCACAGGCGAGTACGTGGAGATGAGGTCGAACCCGTCGTCGGCGTTCCACCACGCGCGGCAACCCCGGAACACGTTCGCGGCGCGGCCGGCCGGCGTGTAATGCGAACCGAACCCGTCGGCGTTCTCGCCGGGCCCGTCGTTGCTGCGCAGGTCGTAGTTGTCGTGCGAGTCCGAGTTGAGGACGAGGTTGCCGCCCCCGCCGTTGATGAACAGGCCGGTTCCCATGTGGTGGTGGGTGTCGATCTGCTCGAAGACGCCGTTGCTGCCGGAAACCCAGATTCCCCAGGACTCGGCGTTCCGGTTGTTGTTCTGGGGAACGCCGGTGACTTCCAGTCCTTTGAGGTGGATCCAGCTGCCGGTGACGTTGAAGCCCTTGATCCGGCAGTCGTCCGTCATGCGCGAGAAGTCGAAGACCGGCTTCTCGCCCGGATGGGCCCAGTACCGGATCGGGTTGCCCGAGCTGCCGCTCTTGTTCAGGGTGATCGCGTCGACTCTGGCGGTCTGGCTCGAGCAGGCGCTGTTCGCACGGGTGTAGGCGTAGGTGCCGCCCCGGAGGAGGACCGTGTCACCCGCCTTGGCGACGGCCTGCGCACGGGCGATCGACGCCCACGGAGCGGCCTGCGTACCCGCTGCGCCGTCATTCCCGTTCGGGGCGACGTAGTAGGTGTTTCCGGCAGCCGCACCGCTCGCGGACGCCGAGCCGGGGGCCATCGCGATGGAACTCGCCGTGACCACCGAGAGCAGAAGGGCAGGGGTGACGAACTTCGCGGTTCTCACAGCGTCTTCTCCCGGCGTAGGTGATGTTGGGCCGCGGTGGCCGGGTCATGCCGGCACCGAGGAAGTGGTCGACGTGGTGGGACTGCACGTTCCCTTGAGCGTCATGGCGTTGCGGTAGGCGGGGTTGTGCGCGAGCGTGTACAACCTGGTGCTCGTCGGGTGATCGAGGGTGGACGATCCGCCTTCGATGTTGTTCTGGTTGGTGCTGTTCGGCCCCATGTTGACCAACCAGGGGGGCTGCCCGTCGCGCCGGTAGGCCTCGAGTGCCTGCGGCGATGGCGGTCCAGGACGACGTCGTACTCACCGCCGCTGTCGGGTTCGCCGACCGGACGAACTTCACCGGGCCACCGTCGCGCAGCGGTATACGGACGGCCGCTCGACGGCGCGGTGGGCGGTCAGGGTGAAGGCGCCGCTCGGTGGCTGCTCCGCGCCGTCGATCACGGGCCGTAGTCGTTCCAGACATGGAAGAAGCCGAAGATCCTCAGGAACGCCGGCTCTGGGCGAAGCACCGGCAGCCGCACCGTCCACCACTGGCGGAGGAACCCGGTCTTCCACCGTTTCGTGATTCACGCGAACACAGCCACCTGGTCGTTGGTGATGCCCTCGGGCGAGCACCTGTCGTGCCGGAGGCGGTCCAGGCCCCAAGCGGCGAACGGGCCGTGCAGCCGGCCGCCGGGGGCTCCAACTCGCACCCTGGTCCGGGAACCACCGCAACCGTCGAGCCGACCAGCCCTGACTCACCCATGGAGATGCCTCCTGTCACCACTGATGCGGAGGTGCAAAGGCCCGAGGCGGCGTGGGGCGGGGCAGGCAATCCACCCGTTGTGCGGCACACGATTGTGAACGTTCCCACATCGCTTCGAATGACAGAAGAGTCGCGATCGGACCCTCATCTGTCAATCGCTGCGACCCAATCCCTTTGAACTCAGCCGTGACTGTGACCGATACCAGCACTCATGCCGGCGATCGTGTGGGCACTGATGTCGAGGTGCGGACCGTCCACGGATCGGGCCGCCACCGAACGGACGTGTTCCTGGGCCGGGTGGGCCAGGCCGTCGTACACCGCGACGCACACCCCCCGCGCCCGGGACCGGGGCCAGGCCGCCGGCAGCAGATCGATGGGCAGCAGGGGGTCCAGCACCGGGAAATGGCGGTAGGTGTTCATCACCTCGGTGCGGGCGCGCACCGCCGCCGCGCCGGTGACTCCACCGGCACTGATACGGGGCAGCAGGCTGCTCCACCGCCGGATGAAGATCTCGTACTGATCGGCGATGCCGGGCAGGTCCCATGCTTGGACCGGGTTGCGGTTGGCCTCCGTCTCGAGATCCACCTGACGCGCGCGGAACACGCTCACCGCCCCCAGCGCCAGGTCGGCCAGTTCGGCACGCCCCTTGGGGGTGAGCGGGTGCGGCGACACCCAGACCGCGTCGTACAGCGGCGCGAATCCCCGCCATCTCAGCGCGGTGCGCAGCGCACGCCGTCGCGTGCTCTCCTGTTCCGGCACGGAGAAGGCGACCAGGGTCCACCACCCGTCCCATGAGTCGGGTTGCGTGGTGAACGTGGCGATGGATCCACCGCCGCTCCACAGATCGACAGCGGCCTCCCGCGTCAGCCGGTACGAGCTGTACCGACCCTGCCGGCTGCCCTCCAGCACCCCTCGACGCGCCAGCCTGCTGATCGTCGTACGAGCGGCGCCGTCGGCCACGTCGAACTCGCCCAGCAACGCCACAATCGCCGCCGCCGGCAACCAAGCCCGGGCCGGAAACGTGTAGTCAGCGATCAAGGTGACCGCCAAACCCGCAGGTGAAGCGTCGGCCTGCCAGCGCGGCAACCGCATCGGCCCAGTGCCGTCGCCGGAGAAGATCTCCTCGTGGTGGGACAGGTTCGCCAAGATCCACTCCGACGCGTCGAATAGGGCAGTCCCACTGTAACGACGCTGCCTGACGGCCAGATGTGCCCCTGGGCATGGGTCCAGTCGTCGCCTGACTGACAGAGTTGCATGCCAGTTGCTTGCCCGATCGGGAGGCTGAGTGAAGCATATGCGTGAGCATCAGAGGGATCTGGCCTGCCGGCGATGCCCGGGTCACCCTCGAAGCGCGGCACATGGACAGGACGTCATCGGCCTGCCTGCCCGCGAGAAACGGCGCTGTGCACGTTCACACCAGTTCGCGCGCACCACTTGAAACGATCTCCAGCATGCGCTTACATCGGCAGGTGTTTGACCGTGTACGTTCACGAGCCTGATGCAGGGCCGCACTTCGAAAAGAGGCCGGCGACTCCGGCCGCTCGATTCGAGTGACGCCGAGTCCGCCGAGCTGCTCCGCGCATGCTCCGGCGCTTCCCGCTCATGATCACCAAAGGCGTACGGCTATGCCATGACCACCGGCAGCACGCACGAACGGCTGAATCTACCTGGCTTTGACACTTGAAAACTGGAAGAGAGGCAGTACCCATGGGTTCACAAGTGGGGAAGATCAGAGCCGTTTTCCTCGCCGTTGCGTTGGCGGTCGTCGCATCTTTCGCCGGACTGACGAACCAGGCATCGGCCGACAGCACGACACGGCTGAACGCCTCGCAGATCGTCGCCGACATGGGCGCCGGCTGGAACCTGGGGAACCAGATGGAGGCCAACTCCAACGGATATCCAAGCGAAACGGCATGGGGTCAGCCGATCATCACGCAGGCCCTCATCGACAAGGTGAAATCTGCAGGATTCAAAACAATTCGAATCCCGGTCTCCTATCTGGGGCACATAGGCCCCGGCCCGGACTACACCATCAACGCCGCCTGGCTGAACAGGATCCAGGAGGTCGTCAACTACGCCTACAACCGTGGCCTGTACGTGCTGATCAACATGCACGGCGACGGCTACAAGACCATCCATGGCTCCTGGCTGATCTGTGACTCGTCCAACCAGACGGCGATCAAGGCCAAGTACCAGAAGGTCTGGCAACAGATCGCGACCAGGTTCCAGAACTACGACCAGCGCCTGATCCTGGAGTCCATGAACGAAAACTTCGACGGTCAGTTCGGCCGCCCCACCCAGCCGTGCTACTCGAACATCAACAGCTACAACCAGATCTTCGTGGACACCGTCCGGAGGACCGGTGGGAACAACGGTTCAAGGTGGCTGCTCGTTCCGGGCTGGAACACGAACATCGAGTACACCGCAGGGAACTACGGCTTCGTGCTGCCGACCGACCAGTACCGCTCCCCCTCCATCCCCAGTAGTGAACAGCGCATCATGATCTCCGTTCACTACTACGACCCGTGGGACTTCGCCGGAGAAGAAAGCGGCACCATCACGCAATGGGGCCGAGCGGCGACCAATCCGTCAAAGAAGTCGACCTGGGGGCAGGAGGACTATCTGGACGCGCAGTTGAAGAAGATGTACGACAAGTTCGTCGTACGGGGATACCCGGTGGTCGTCGGTGAGTACGGTGCGATCGACAAGTCATCGTTCGATTCATCGAACCCCAGGTATCGCGCGGACTATGTGCGCGCTGTCGTGTCCACCGCCAAGAAGTACGGAGCGGCCACGGTCTACTGGGACAACGGCACAACCGGACGGTACGGGTTCGGGCTGTTCAACCGGCATTCCGGTGCGGTGACCCAGCAGGGCATGATTGACGCCATCATGAGCGGCGTTGGTGGCGGTGGTGGCAGCCCGGGCCTACCGTCTGCCACCTACAAGATCAGAAACGCGGCGACGGGCACGTACCTGGACTCGGACGCGAACGGCGCGGTCATCCTCGCCGCCGCCGGCTCGTACGACGACCAGGACTGGGTCGTCACGCAGCACTCCTCCGGCGCTTGGACGATCAGGAACGCCAGAGCCGGGCGGTTCTACACCGACTCCGAACCGAACAACGCCGTCATCTGGAACTCCGGCGAAGTCACCCCGGATTCGCTGTGGAGGCTCGAATCGGTCTCCGGAGGTTTCCGGGTCAACAACGAACAATCCGGCAGGCACTACATGTACGGAACCTCGGCCGGCGAAGTGAAATGGAACACCGGATCGACCGACAGCAGCACCATCTGGTCCTTCGAACGCAAGTAGTCAAGATCCAGGAAGATCAGCCTGGATCTTCATGAATCCTCGCCGGGTCGGCGGCCTGGTCTTCCCCGCACTGGACGATCAGCGGTCACCGGGACGACCAGGTCACCGCTGTGGCGGACGACGAGTCCCTTCGGCGGCACCGCCGAAGGGGTCGAGGTGCTCGGGAACCGGGGAGGAGACGGCGACGGCACCCCCGCTCTGCCCTTTACCACGATCAGCAACTGCTTCATCTCGGCCTTCGACGACGCCGTCAAGCTCTGCGGCCCCCGTGCGACCGTCCGTGACAACACGCCGTGGTGGATGGACAACGGCGCCGTGTTCCAGAAGCCGGTTTCCGTCGGCTTCGACTCGAGGATCGGCATGCTGATCGACACCTCCCGCAACGGCTGGGGCGGCACCGCCGGGCCCGCCGGTCCCGGCCCGAGGACGGACGTCGACGCCTACGCCGCCGGCGGCCGTTACGACCGCCGTCTCCATGTCGGCAACTGGTGCAACCAGTCGGGCGCGGGCCTCGGCGAGCGGCCGCAGGCGGCACCGGAGCCCGGGAAGTGACGAGGCCCTCGCGTCCTCGTCACACCCCGAACGGGTGCGTCATGCCGGGCGCACGGTCCGCCGGACCTCGATCAGCGCGAGGCTCTCCGGGTGGAGGGTCGGCGCCTGGACGCCGAGCACGGACAGGACCCGGCCCGGCAGCTCCACCCCCTCCGGCGTCCACCAGGGCAGCGGGCTGGTGACGGGGCCCCGGACCGTGTTCCCCGGCGGCAGCGGGGTGACGGCGTAGCGCGCGTCCTCCGCCAGACCGGGCAGACGCACGTGACCGGCCGGCACCTGCACGCTCGTGGCCTTCTGCACCACCGCGTACACGGCATGGGACCGGTCGTGGGCCACGACGCCGTGCACGAGTACGGCGGGGTCGTGATGGTCGCCGTGGACCACCGTCCCGCCGTGCAGCAGCGGCCGGAGCCGCTTGTGCGCAGCGATCCATTCCGCGAGCCGGCGGCGTTCCTCGGGCGTCGCCCGGGTGAGGTCCCACTCGATGCCCAGGTGGCCGAAGAGCGCGGTGCCGGCGCGGAAGTCGAGACCGTGCGTGCGGCCCGTGGTGTGCGAGCCGGGGGCGCCGACGTGGGCACCCATCAGTTCGGGCGGCAGCAGCATCCCCGTCCAGAGCTGAATCCGCTGCCGCTCCAGGGCGTCGATGCAGTCGCTCGTCCACACCCGGTCGCTGCGTTCGAGGATGCCCAGGTCCACCCGGGCCCCGCCCGACGAGCAGGACTCGATCTCCAGCCCGGGGTGGCGCCGGCGCAGCTCGTCCATCAGCGCGTACACCGCGGTCGTCTGGGCATGCACTCCGCCGGCGCCGTTCGGGCCGCTGCCCGCGTCGACGAGGTCGCGGTTGTGGTCCCACTTGAGGTAGTCGACGGCGTACTCGCCGACCAGGGCGTCCAGACGTTCGAGCACGTACGCGTACGCCTCCGGCCGGCCCAGGTCCAGCACCTGCTGGTGCCGGGCCTCGGGCGGCATCCGCCCGGCCGCCGACAGGATCCACTCCGGGTGGGCCCTGGCCAGGTCCGAGTCGGGGTTGATCATCTCGGGCTCGACCCAGAGGCCGAACTGGAGCCCGAGGGAGCGGACGTGCTCGACGAGCGGATGCAGCCCCCGCGGCCAGACCCCGGGGTCCACGTACCAGTCGCCGAGCCCGGCCCGGTCGTCGCGGCGCCCGCGGAACCAGCCGTCGTCCAGGACGAACCGTTCGGCTCCGACCTCCGCCGCCGCGTCCGCCAGGGCGGTGAGGGTGTCCAGGTCCTGCCGGAAGTAGACGGCCTCCCAGGTGTTGAGCGTCACGGGCCGCGGCGTGGCCGGGTGGTGGGGGCGCTGGCGGAGGTAGGTGTGGAAGCGCGCCGCCATGTCGTCCAGACCCCGGCCGTACGAGCCCAGCAGCCACGGCGTCGCGTACGAGGCACCGGGCCGGAGGCGCATCTCACCCGGCAGTAGCAGCTCACCGCCGCCGAGGAGCGAGACCCCGGAGTTCGTCCGCTCGGCGAAGGTGCGGTGGTTTCCGCTCCACGCGACGTGCAGAGCCCACACCTCACCACCGCGGAAGCCGAAGCCCCTCTCACCCACCGTGTGCAGGAGCGTGGCGTCGACCCCGGTGCGCCCGCGGCGGTTCTCCCGCAGGTGCGTGCCGAGCGTGAAGTCGTGCCGCTGCGGGGAGCGTTCCCGCAGGTGACGGCCGGTCAGGTCGAGGATCTCGGTGGCGTGCGCCGGTACGGGGAGCGTGAGGTGCAGCGCGTCCACCGTGTAGGGACCGGCGCCCTCGTTGGTGAGCGCCGCGCGCTGGCGCACGAGACCGGAGGTGGTCAGCTCCAGCTCCCACCGCAGGGCGAGCCGGGCCTGGTCGTCCACGGCTTCGACGGTCAGGGAACGAGGGGCCGGCGAGCGGACCTCCCGGACGGTGAAGGCGCTGGAGAAGTCGCCGCCCTCGCGGTGGCCGGACAGCCCCGGGGTGCCCAGCCAGCCGGCCGACTGCTCGGGCAGCACGCTCACGGGGACCGGGACGTCGGGAACGCTGGTACCCAGCTCGGCACGGCCCGCCAAGGCGAGCGAGGCGAGGACGCCCGAACCGCCGGGCGCGTCACCTTCAAGGTCGCCCAGGTCGCCCAGGTCGGCCCCCCAGTGCAGGATCCGGGGCAGCCGGGGGCCCGAACAGTCGAGGACGAGGCTGGTGCCCCCGGCTCGGAAGTGGAGGAGGTGCTCGGTGGTCACGTACGTACGCTTTCGATCGGTCGGGTGTGCGCGGTCGGCTCGACGACGGTCAGCTCACCGACGCCGGCTTCCAGTGCGTCTCGGGCGTGCGCGTCGATGCCCGAGTCGGTGATGAGCAGGTCGGCCGTCTCCAGCGCGGCGATCGTCGCCAGGCCGGGTGTGTCCCACTTGGTGTGGTCGGCGAGCACCACGACCCGCCGTGCGGAACGGCACATCGCCCGGTTCGTCTCCGCCTCCTCCAGGTTGGGCGTGCTGAAGCCGGTCCGGGCGTCCATGCCGTGGACCCCCATGAACAGCACGTCGACCCGGAGCGATGCCAGTGCGGCGACCGCGACCGGCCCCACCAGGGCGTCCGAGGGGGTGCGGACGCCACCGGTGAGGACGACCGTCTGCGTCTGCCGCCGGTTGGTCTCCAGGACGTGCGCCGCCCGGACGCTGTTGGTGACCACCGTGATGCCGGGGAGGTCGAGGAGGTGCCGGGCCAGGGTCCAGGTGGTGGTCCCCGCGGTCAGCGCGACCGCGGAGCCCGGAGCGACGAGCCGGGCCGCCGCGGCCGCGATGGCCTCCTTGGCGCAGACCTCCCGGGACCGCTTCTCCCCGAACACCGGTTCCGCGGTACTGCCGGGCTCCGGTGTGACCGCACCTCCGTGCACCTTGTCCAGATGGCCCCGGCGCGCGAGGGACTCCAGATCGCGCCGGATCGTCATGTGGGACACGCCGAACCGCTCGGTCAGTGCGCCCACCCGGATCGAGCCGCGCTCCCGGACGAGTTCGGCGATCCTCTCCTGCCGTTGCCTCGCCAGCACCAGGTCACCCCTCCGACGACGGCGTGCCGTCTTCCCGGATCACCATGACATCGCCCGCGCGGACGACGGTCCTGCCGTCGGCGACGGTGCCGCTCAGCAGGTCGGTGCCCACCGCGGGGACGGGCACGTCACGGGAGGTGTGGTTGATCAGGAAGAGGTAGGCCGCGTCCGGTCCCCGCCTGCGGACCGCCTCCACCCCGGCAGGAACATCGGCCGCGGCCGTGACACCGGCCTCGCGGCAGACCCGGGCCAGCAGCCCCCGCAGGGCGTCCGCGTCGGGCCGCGTCGCCACGTACCAGGACACGCCGGCGCCGCAGGAGTTGCGGGTGACGGCGGGGTGTCCCGCGACCGGCCCGCCGCGCGAGGGATCCGTGTCGAACGACACGATCGTCTCGGCACCGCGCGGCTCCACGAGTTCACTCCACACCGTGGCCGCCGAGCCGTCGGAGAGCCGTGCGGTCTCCGCCTCGCGGAGTGGGAAGAACTCGTCGACGCGGACGCCGAGCATGTCCCGGTACGCCCCGGGGTGGCCGCCGAGCCGCACGTGGTCGTTCTCGTCCACCACACCGCTGAAGAAGCCGACGGCCGCGTGCCCGCCCTCCCGTACGAAGGCGTCGAGCGACGACGCGTCCGGGTCGGACGTCAGGCAGAGGCTGGGCACCAGCACCAGCCGGTGGCCGCTCAGGTCGCTCGCGGGATGCACGAGGTCGCAGGTGACGCCCAGCGACCACAGCGCCTCGTACCAGGAACGCACCAGGTCGAGGTAGCGCACGTCACGCGAGGGCGTGGCGTCCATCTCCAGCGCCCACCAGGCGTTCCAGTCGAAGAGCAGGGCCACGTCCGACTCGACTCGGCTGCCGCGCACCTCGGCGAGGGCCCGCAGGTCCTGCCCGAGAGAGGTGACCTCACGCCAGGTCTTGGTGCCGGTGCCGCCGTGCGGCAGCATCGCCGAATGCCACTTCTCGGCACCGGCCCACGACTGGCGCCACTGGAAGTACAGGACGCCGTCCGCGCCCCGTGCCACGTGCGCGAGACTGTTGCGCCGCATCTGCCCCGGGGTCTTCGCCACGTTGCGCGGCTGCCAGTTCACCGCCGAGGTGGAGTGCTCCATCAGCAGCCACGGAGCGCCGCCGCCCATGCCGCGCGCGAGGTCGGCGTCGAGCGACAGCCCGATGTGGGCTTCGGGGTCCGCGGCCGTGAGGTACTGGTCCACGGAGACGAAGTCGCACTCCCCGGCGAAGGAGAACCCGTCGACCTTCTTCTCCAGCGTGACCAGCAGGTTGGTGGTGAGCGGCACACCGGGGGAGAGGCGGCGCACGATCTCCGCCTCGCGCCGGTGCAGCCTCAGCAGCGCGTCCGAGGAGAACCGCCGGAAGTCGAGCTGCTGGGTCGGGTTGGGTACGGCGGCGGTGGCGCGTGGCGGCATGACCTCCGCCCAGTCGCCGTAGCGCTGGCTCCAGAAGGCCGTCCCCCAGGCCTGGTTGAGGCCGGCGAGGTCTCCGTACCGTTCCCGCAGCCAGTCCCGGAACGCCTCGGCGCTGGTGTCGCAGTAGCAGTGCGCGTTGTGGTTTCCCCACTCGTTGTGCAGGTGCCACAGCGCGAGCGCGGGATGGTCGCGGTACCGCTGCACGAGTCGTTCGACGAGCCGGCCGGCCGCCTCGGCGTAGGCGGGGCTGCTCGGGCAGAACGTCTGCCGTGAGCCGTGAGTGAGCCGGACGCCGTCGGCGGTCACCGGCAGTGCCCCGGGGTGCCGTAGCGAGAACCACGGCGGCGGGGACGCCGTGGCCGTCGCCAGGTCGGCGGCGATACCGTTGGCGTGCAGCAGGTCCAGGACCTCGTCGAGCAGGCCGAAGTCGTACTGCCCGGGGCGTGGTTCCAGGAACGCCCAGGAGAAGACACCGACGGTGACG
Organism: Streptomyces sp. NPDC057424; assembly: GCF_042803315.1. Taxonomy (NCBI): domain Bacteria; kingdom Bacillati; phylum Actinomycetota; class Actinomycetes; order Kitasatosporales; family Streptomycetaceae; genus Streptomyces; species Streptomyces sp. NPDC057424. The sequence goes on along the minus strand of NZ_JBHVCP010000008.1, from coordinate 62,748 downwards.
AGGCTGACGCCGGCCTCCCGCATGAGGCGGACGTCCTCGTCCCACACCTCGCGCGGCCACTGCTCCGGGTTGTAGTCACCGCCGTAGGCGATCCCGCCGAGCCGGTCGGACAGGTGCCTGAGCCCGTCGGTCACGACTTCACCGCTCCCGCCGCGAGGCCCGCCTTCCAGTACCGCTGGAGCACCAGGAAGGTGATGACGATCGGCACCACCGACACCAGGGAGCCGGTGAGGCTCAGGATCTGCAGCGACGGGTCCCGGCTGACCTGGGACTGCCAGGTGAACAGCCCGAGGGTGACCGGGTAGAGGCGGTCGTCCTGGAGCATCACCAGCGGCAGCAGGAAGTTGTTCCAGATGACCACGAACTGGAAGAGGAAGATCGTGACCATGGCGGGCGACATCAGCCTCAGCGACATGGTGAAGAAGGTCCGCAGTTCGCCGGCCCCGTCGATCCGGGCGGCCTCCAGGAGCTCGTCGGGCACCGACGCCGCCGCGAAGATGCGCGAGAGGTAGACGCCGAACGGGCTGACGATGCTGGGCAGGAAGACCGACCAGAACGTGTTGGTGGCGTCCACCTCGGCGAACAGCAGGAACAGCGGCAGCGCCAGCGCCGTGGCGGGGACCAGGACGCCGCCGAGTACCACGGAGAATAGGAACTCCCGGCCCCGGAAACGGTACTTGGCCAGCGCGTAGCCGGCCATCGCGGACAGCAGCGTGCCGACGGCCGCACCGGCCCCCGCGTAGAGGAGGCTGTTGAGGAGCCAGGGCAGGTACACCCCGTCCTGCTTGGAGAACAGCGCTCGCAGGTTGTCGAACAGGTGGAAGTCGGAGAACCACAGCCCGAACGAGTCGACGAGGTCGCCCTGGCTCTTGGTCGCGGAAACGATCAGCCAGAACACCGGAAGCAGCATGTAGACGGCCATGACGACCAGGAACCCGGTGGCCGCGATCACCGAGAGACGACTGTCCCGGGGACCTCGCGGTGCGGCCTTGGAGGTCTGACGGGGCGCGTGGGCGCCCGCGGTGTCGGTGAGGAGGCTCATGACTCGGCCTTTCGCCCCGTGAGCTTGAGGAATCCGAACGACAGGACGAACGTGGCCAGCGCCAGCGTCACGGACATGGCCGCGGCCTCGCTGTAGTTGTTCGCCGAGGCGAGCGAGTAGGCCGCCAGGTTGGGTGTGTAGGTGCTGGTGACGCTGGTGGAGATGGAGCGCAGCACCTGCGGTTCGGTGAACAGCTGCAGCGTCCCGATGATGGAGAAGACGCCCGTCAGGATGAGGGCCGGACGCAGGATCGGCACCTTGATCCGCCAGGCGATCGTCGCCTCGCTCGCGCCGTCCATGCGGGCCGCCTCGTAGATGTCGGACGGGACGGCCTGCAGCGCGGCGTAGATGATCAGCATGTTGTACCCGGTGTACGTCCAGGTCACGATGTTGCCGATGGACCAGAGCATCATCGACGAGCCGAGGAAGTCCGGCGGGGAGCCGGCCTTGTCGAGCAGGTCCACGATGGGCGACAGCCGCGGGTCGTACAGGAAGGCCCACATGAGCGCGGCGATCACGCCCGGGATGCCGTACGGCACGAAGTAGGCGATCCGGAAGAACCGCTTGAGGCGGGCCACCGTCGAGTCCAGCAGCAGCGCGAGCACCAGCGCCAGCAGCAGCATCACCGGGATCTGCACCAGCCCGAAGAGCAGCACCCGGCCGACGCTGCCGAGGAACTCGGCATCGCCGAGCACCTCCTTGTACTGGTCGAGGCCGGCGAACACGGTGGTCTTGCGGCCGAAGGTGCCGCCGGTCCGCTCGGTCCTGAGCAGGCTCTGGTAGAAGGCGTAGCCGACCGGCACCAGGGTGAACAGGACGAACGGCACGAAGAACGGCACGAGAAAGAAGACGGGCGCCCAGTTCCGTCTGCGGGCAGGGACACGCGCGGGGGTGGTCTGCGCCGGCGGTGCGGCTGCGGCCGCTATGGGGTCGGCGGTCATGTCGTGGTCTCTTCCTGGGCTGGCTGGCTGGCGAGGGGGAAAGGGCCGGCGAGCGGGACCGGCGGGCGGGGCACCCGCGCCGCCGGCCCCCGGTGACCTACTTGGCGACCTCGAGGGACTGCTTCTCCAGGGAGTCCACCGTCTTGGCGTCGGTGGACTTCAGCGCGTCCTCGAGCGTGCCCTTGCCTCCCAGCGCTCCCGCGATGCCGTCGCCCATGAAGCGGTAGGTGTCGGTCATCGTCGGACCGAACGTCCAGTCCGTGGTGACGTTCTTGGAGGCGTCCGCGAAGACGTCGAAGACCTTCTGGCCGCCGTAGAAGTCCACCGGCTGCTTCAGCGCCTCGAGCTCGAGCCCCGACGTGGCCGCGGGGTAGAGGCCGCCCTCACGGTTGAGGATCTCCAGCGCCTTCGGATCGGTGTTCAGCCACAGCGCGAACTTCGCCGCCTCGTAGGGGTGCTTGCTCTTGCCGAGGACCGCAGTGGTCGAGCCGCCCCAGTTGCCCGCCTTGTTCTCTCCCGCGGACCACTGCGGCATGGGAGCCACGGCCCACTTGCCCGCGGTCGACTTGGCGTTGTCACGGATGGTGCTGTAGCCCCATGCGGCGCTGACCCAGGTCGCCACCTCGCCGTTGTTCCACGCCTTGTAGAGCGCCGGGGAGAAGCCCTGCAGATCGGTCGCGACCAGCTTCTCGTCGATCATCTTCTGCCAGTAGTCTGCCACCTCGACGGCGGCCGGGTTGTCGACGTCGACCTTCCACGCGTCACCGTCCTGGGCGAACATGTTCGCGCCCTTCTGCCACAGCAGACCGCTGAACCAGTTCGGGTCCGTCTGCGAGAAGTGCGTCATGTACGCCTTCGGGTCGGCCTTCTTCAGTTTCTTGGCCGCCTCGTAGTACTCCTCCCAGGTCTTCGGGACGGATATGCCGTGCTTCTCGAACAGGTCCTTGCGGTAGAAGAGGGCCATCGGGCCGGTGTCCTGCGGCACTGCCCAGACGCCGTCCTCGCCGCCGGCTCCGAAGGTCACCTGGGACCAGGTCCAGTCGACGAAGTCACCTTCGGCGTCCTTGACGCCCGCGCACGAGGCGATGTCGGTGAGGCCTTCCTGGAGACGGAAGCTCGCCAGAGAGTCGTACTCGATCTGGCCGAGGTCCGGGGCGTTGCCCGCCTTCAGTGCGTTCGACATGTTCTGGTAGGTGCCGGCGTTGCCGGCGGGGGTCGACTTGACGGACACCTGGATGTCGGGGTTCTGGCGGTTCCACTCGGCCACCGCCTTCTCGACACCCGGGATCCAGGACCAGTACGTGAGCTTGACCTTGCCTTCGCTCTTCTCGCACTTGGTCCGCTCGCCCGAGGCGCTGTCCTCGGTGCCGGAGCCGCCGCACGCTGCGGTGGCGAGCAGCGGGAAGGCGGCAAAGACCACCAGGGCCCGGCGAAGCGCGGGGCGATGGGTCCGTAGTGACATGGCGTCTCCTCGGGTGCGTGCCGCTCCGCTACGGGTCCCGGAGTGGCGGGTGCGCACAACCTTGACTGTTAACGGTTCGTAAAGTCAACACACTCCATCGATAAATAACGGAATCAAACAAGAACCGTTATCGAGCGTGGAGGGGGTCCAGTGGTTGGTCTCTACCTGCAGGGGTTGGCCTTGTCGGCCACCGGACGGGATTGCCGAACGTTGCCAGAAAACGATTCAGTGAATGTGCGAAAGTGAATCCACCTGGATGTGGGAACCCGTTCCGTCTCCTCGGAGATACGGGTGTCGGGCACGCGGGTGCCTTGGCCCGCTCCGCAAGTAGCGTTGTTCGACCGGCTGAACGAGAGAGATGCCGCTTTCCTCGTACGGCGGGGTGGACTGCCGCCGGCTGTTGTCCTGAGCCGGATGCGGCGTACGCGGGCGCATACGTGCGACCGGAGCCGCCACCGCGGTCCCGGTGTGCCCGCAAGCACCTCTCAGGGCGCAGCGGTGCGATCGGACGCGACCGTCCCACTGCTCGCTGCCGCGTCCCAGCGACCGCCTGTCATGGACGTGCGCCGGCCTGGGGGCCGCCCCGCCCCGCGGCGTCTTTCAAGATTCCGAGGGCCGTCCGGTCGTACGGGGCGAAGACGGCGGCACCTTGGGTGGACTTCCGTGTCATGGCCCGGAAGCCGACCGGCCGTCAGTCGTCCTTGTGTTCAGGCATCGAGGCGGGCACTACCCCGTCCCGGGCCGCCTGGCACCGCACGTCGGTCGACCCCTGCGGCAGCGCCCGGCACGCCACGACACCCCCGGTACCGACCGCGTGCAGCCCCGGTGCGACGCGGTCGTCGCCGTCTCGGACTCCTTCGAAGGTCCCTGCCCCGAGCGGTGGACGCGGCTGTCGCGCAGTGCGCGCCAGGAACCGATGTTGGCTTGAAGTGTTGACCGTCCTCGGTCACGAGCCTACGTTGACCGCGTCTTGAGAGCGCTCTCAAAGGGGTTGCGCATGAGATTCCGCAGACATCTGGCGCTGCTGTCGGCGGCCGCCCTGGCTGCCACGGGGCTGGCGGTCACCGTCGGCAGCGGTGTCGCCTCCGCCGCCACCATCGAGGTCGGCAAGGGAAGCTACAGCGACGTCCGGCCGGCCGGGAGGCAGGGCCCCTCCGGCAGTGGCGGCCAACCGGTCAAACCCAAGGTCACGCCTGCCGTGGCGGACCAGCCCGTGCCGACCAACGACTGGTGGTCCTCGCTGATCTTCCAGCGGTTCGCCGGCAATCCCTGGTCGGAGAACATGTACGGACACCCCCTCACCTACAAGGCGGTGGCCGGCGGACTGGAGGTCGGTTACCCGACCACCCATCAGATCGTCGGCGGTGGACGCCAGTACGAGTTCCCGCACAGGGCCGACCTGACCCTCGGCCTCGCCGGTCTCAACTCGCCCGACGCCAAGGCGGACGGGTGGAGCGACTGGACCGTCACCCCGTACTGGAACGACGGTGCGCGCACCCTGCGGGCGACCATCGGCCACGGCCTGCCGTACGTCTACGCGGAAGGCACCGGCGGCGCGGCACGGATCAGCGCCACGGCCCCGCCGACCGTCTTCGCCGACCAGGGCAACGTTCTCGGCGTCACCATCTCCGGCCACCACTACGCGCTGTTCGCCCCGAGCGGCAGCGACTGGACCGTCTCCGGCAACGACATCAGCGCCGACCTCGGCGCCGAGGACTACTTCTCCCTGGCGGTCCTCCCCTCCAAGGAGGCGCTTCCCGACTACGAGAAGTACGCCTTCAGCTTCGTGACCGGCTCCGAGGTCGACTGGGACTACCGAGAAGGCGACGGCGAGGTCGAGGCGACCTACACGCTGACCACCGAGGCCAAGGAGGGCGACGAGACCGGTACCCTCCAGGCGCTCTACCGCCACCAGTGGCTGCACACCTCCGACCCGCTGACCGACCACAGCTACGTCTCCTCCCGCGGCGAGATGAAGGTCCGTGAGGGCACGTCCTTCACGACCACACAGAAGGTGAACGGCGTCCTGCCGGGGCTGCCGAGCGCCCCCGGCGTCGACAAGGCGAAGCTCAAGTCGTACATCAACGACGTGCTGACGCAGGGCGATCCGTTCAGCGGTGCCGTCGACACCTACTGGACCGGCAAGGCCCTGGGCAAGCTCGCCCAGCTCGTGCCGATCGCCGACCAGCTCGGCGAGACGGCCGACCGCGACACGCTCCTCCAGCTCATCAAGGGCCGCATGGAGGAGTGGTTCACCGTCGGCGGACCGTCGGAGTTCTCCTACGACAAGGACTGGCGCACCCTCATCGGCTACCCGGCCTCGTACGGCAGCGACCAGGAGCTGAACGACCACCACTTCCACTACTCGTACTACGTGCTGGCCGCGGCGATCGTGGCGCAGTACGACCCGCAGTGGGCCGCCGGCTCCGAGTGGGGCGGCATGGTGAAGGAGCTCGTCAAGGACGCCGCCAACCCGGCCAGGGACGACGCCAAGTACCCGTTCCTGCGCGGCTTCGACGTCTACGCCGGCCACAGCTGGGCCGCCGGCCACGAGGCCTTCGCCGCGGGCAACAACCAGGAGTCGTCCTCGGAGTCGATCAACCTGAGCGCGGGCCTGATCATGTGGGGCTCGGCCCTCGGCGACAAGGCGCTGCGCGACCAGGGCGTCTACATGCTGACGACCGAGTCGGAGTCGATCGCGCAGTACTGGTTCGACGCCGACCAGGAGGTCTACCCCGAGGACTTCACCCACGACGTCGTCGGCATGGTCTGGAGCAGCGGCGGCGCCTACGCCACCTGGTGGACCGCCAACCCCGAGGAGATCCATGGCATCAACTTCCTTCCCGTGACCGGCGGTTCGCTGCACCTGGCCAGGGAGAAGGACATGCTCCGCCGCAGTGTGGCCGAGATGGAGAGGGAGAACGGCGGCCCGGCCGTCGAGTGGCGGGACGTCTTCTGGCAGGTCCAGGCGCTGTACGACCCGGCCAAGGCCATGGCGGCCTGGAACCAGGGCAACGGCGGATACGTTCCCGAGGCAGGTGAGACCAAGGCCCACACCTATCACTGGGTCGGCACGCTGAACTCCCTCGGTGCGCCGGACATGACCGTGACCGCCAACATGCCGACGGCCGTCGCCTTCGACAAGAACGGCACCAGGACGTACGCGGCCCACAACTACGGAGCCGAGGAGTGCTCGGTGCTCTTCTCCGACGGCGCCGTGCTGAACGTCCCGGGGACGTCGACCGGGTCCGGAGCGGGTGACGACACCCGGCTCGGGACGCTCTGCGGCGCCGCGGGCGGCGGGGAGGAGCCTCCCCCGGCCGATGAGAAGCCCACCGCACCCGGCACCCCGGCCGCGACCGACGTCACCGACACCTCCGTCAAGCTGACCTGGGACGCCGCGACCGACGACAAGGGCGTCAAGAACTACGACCTTTTCCGCGGCGGCGCGAAGGTCGCCACCGTCACCGGGACCACGCACACCGACACCGGCCTGACCCCGGGCACCGAGTACACCTACAGCGTCAAGGCCCGCGACACCGCGGGCCAGGTCGGTCCGGCCGGCGGCACCGTGACCGTCACCACCACCGGTGACGCTCCTCCGCCGTACGTCACGGGCGACACCTTCTACCTGCGTCCGGGCGGCGCTCTCACCACCGAGGCGGCCGCGACGGGCTCCTCCGACACCGTCCCGTCCGCCGGTGGCACGAACAACGACGGGACACCGAAGAACCCGCTCGTCTACGAGGTGGAGAACGTCAAGGGCGCCCTGAAGCCGGGCTCCGGCACGGCCTTCACGTTCAAGGTGGACGCGGGCAGCTCCGTCGGGCACGCCCAGCAGGCCCGGGTGTCGTACGACCTGACCGGTGACGGCACGTTCGACCGCGTCGAAACGTTCCGCTACTTCGCCACCGACCCGATCACCGGCTGGGAGGAGTACTCCGCGGCCCGGCAGGGGCTGCACTCCGCCTCGGGCACTCTGGGCGACCTGACCGGCGGCACCGTCCGCGTGGAGGTCTGGAGCGCCCTGGGCAACGGCCCGTCCACCCTCCAGGTGGGCACCGGCTCGATCCTCACCATCCCGTTCACCTGATCAGGAGCTCGACCGGGCCGGTGGCGACCGTCCACCGGCCCGGCCGGGCAACTGAACCACCGACACGGCGCACCGGTCGGCCCTGGTATCCGGCGAGCGTTCTCACTGCCGTCCGGCCCTCCGACGGCCTAAGCGCAGTGGTGGTCTGCGGCAGGCAGGGCTCATGGTCGACAGGACGCCCTTTCCGCGGGAATCGAGAACGGAGCGAGTCTTGCAGCGAGCCACACGGATCTCACCACGGGACATGGGGTCGGTCTCGACTCCCGAGCAGGTCGAGACCCACCTGGGCTCCCTGGAATTCCCCCTCGGTATGCCCACCGAGGAGACCGCCGAACGCCTCTACGACCACCTGGACCATCTGCAGGGCGTCCGCGCGTTCCTCGACGCGTACTCCGGCGTCAATGTGTGGGCCGCCCGCAAGGGCTTCCTGGAGGCAGGCGTCAACGACCACGACGTGCTGGTCTTCTCGGAGTTCATGGATCCCAAGACGGTGCTGCTGACCGGGAACGCGGACACCGTCTACTTCGTGACGTTCCTCGACCTGACCGAGGGGCCCGTGGTGGTGGAGATGCCGCCCCTCACCCTCAGCTTCGTCAATGACATGTGGTTCCGCTATGTCACCGACCCCGGCATGCCCGGACCCGACCGTGGAACCGGCGGCGCCTACCTGTTCGTACCGCCCGGATACGACGGCCCGCTGCCCGCGGCCGGGTACTTCACGCACCGGGTCCGCACCACGCGGCTCATCCTGGCCGGGCGGGCGTTCCTGGAGGACGGCGACCCGAAGCCCGCGGTCGAGCGCATCAGGGAGCGGCTGCGCATCCACCGCTACGTCCCGGGCCTGTACGGAACGAGCGTCGCGGAGATCGTCACCGGGGGCACCGCCCCGCCGCTGCCGTGGACCGCGGAAACCTGGACCGCGGCGCTCCGCAGGGCCGACCCGCCGCGCTTCATCGAAGGCTCCGGGCTCCCCATGAAGACGGTCCCGCCGGCGGACGAGACGTACTTCGACTTCGCGAACGAGCTGGTGCAGGACCAGCCGGCGCAGGCGCTCGACCCCGAGATCGCCGGGCCGCTGGCCGCCCTCGGGATCGTCAAGGACCAGCCCTTCCGTCCGGACGCGCGGATGCGGAAGATCCTCACCGAGGCGGCCGCGGTCGGCAACGCCACCGCCCGCACCCTTGCCTGCCGTCCGCGCCCCGTCGAGGGGGCGCACTACTACGGCACCTCCTCGCAGTGGGTGAACGGACTGCTCGCGTCCGGCTACGACTTCATGACCCCGCCCGCGGACGTCACCGACAGAGGTGTCGAGCCCCGGCCGAGCAGCGGTGCCCGGAAGCTGAACCTGCGGTGCTGGTGGTGGTACCTGGCCGTGGGCATCAGCCCGACGTTCGCCACGCGGCTGACCGGAGTCGGCTCGCAGTACGTGTTCTCGTTCGGGGACCACGAGGGCCGGCCCCTCGACGGCGGCAGGCACTACCGCCTGGTGCTCCCGCCGGACATCCCCGCCGCCCGGTTCTGGTCGGTCACCGTCTACGACAACCAGACGCGGTCGATGATCGACACCCCGCAGCGGTTCCCACGCGCCGGCAGCCAGAGCTACCCCAGTCCGGCGGCGGTCGCCGACGCGGACGGCACGACCACCGTGCACTTCGCTCCCGAGCGGCCCGACGGCGTCCCGGAGGGCAACTGGATCCAGACCACGCCGGACCGGGGGTGGTTCGTGGTCCTGCGGCTCTACAGCCCGCTGCAGCCGTTCTTCGACAAGACCTGGCGGCCGGGCGAGGTCGAGCGGGTGGACTGACCCCGCCCCGCGGTGCTCCGCAGGCACGACGGCCCGGACGGTGAGGTGGCCATGGGCACGACTCCGCTGGAGAGTTGGAACGACGGTGCCGCGAAGCGGGCGATCGTCGGGTTCGTGACGTCCGCGGCGGCGGAGGGCTCGCCGGGCTTCGTCGCGCCGATGGACCGGATCGCCGTGTTCGACAACGACGGAACCCTGTGGGTCGAGAAGCCCGGCCCGGTGCAGATGCCGTTCGTCCTCGCCAAACTGACCGCGCGGCTGGAGGCGGACCCGTCGCTGGCCGGCGAGTGGCCCTACCGGGCGATCGCCGAGCGGGACGAGTCGTACTTCCGCGCGCTGAACGACCAGGACCCCGACGCCGTGGCGTCGATGGTGAAGGCCATCGGCTCGGCCTGGGAGGGCACCACCTTCGGGGAGTACGAGGCGGAAGCCGCCCGGTATCTGGCGTCCTGGCGTCACGAGCGCTTCGGACTGCCCGCCACCGGCCTCGTCTACCAGCCGATGCTGGAGCTGTTCGACTACCTCAGGGCGTACGGCTGGCGGCTGTTCGTCTGCTCGGGCGGCGGGCGCGACTTCATGCGGGTGATCTGCGAGGACACCTGGGGCCTGCCCCGGGAGAACGTGATCGGCTCGGCCCCGGAATGCGCCTACCGGGACGGCGTGCTGGTCCGCCGGGCGGTCCTGCACGGCCCCGTCGCGCTCGGGCCGGGAAAGCCGGAGTACGTCCTCGCCCGCACCGGCCGATTGCCGCGCTTCGCGGCCGGCAACGACGACGTGGACGTCGAGATGCTGCGCTCCGCTCAGTTCGCCCTGCTCGTCGTGCATGACGACGACGAGCGGGAGTACGCCTACACCGACGCCACGCAGAGGGCACGCGCGACGGCCGAGAGGTGCGGCTGGACGACGGTCAGTATGAAGAACGACTGGAACACGGTGCTCAAGACACGACCACTTCCGGAGGAACGCGATGCCACAGGTGAGTGACGGCCCCAGCCCGGGTGTATCAGCCGACGCCCTCGCGTCGATCTGCAGTCCGGACCGGCTGGAGACGGTCTTCGGCACGATGGACTTCTTCGACGGCATGCCCCTGTCCGACACGGTCACCCGCAGCTATGACGCGCTGGATCTGCTGCGTGGGATCGAGGTGTTCCTGAACTGCGTGCCCGGCGCCTCGATGGTGGCGATGCGGCGCGGCCTGCGCGACATCGGCATCGACTCCCGCACGATCGGCTGCCTGGCCCCGCGCTGCAGTTCGGCGCCGCTGGTGCTCACGGCGAACACGGAGACCGCGTACGGGATGACCTGCCTGGCGCTCGCCCAGGACGGACCCACCGTCATCGAGGCGCCGGAGAACTCACTGTGCTTCGTCAACGACCTCTGGCAGCGCCATGTCACCGACATGGGTATCGCCGGACCCGACAGGGGAGAAGGCGGCAAATACCTCTTCCTTCCCCCGGGCCACGACGGTGAGGTGCCCGAGGGGTACTTCGTCGTGAGGCCGCCGACCTTCTCCTCCTGGGTGCTGCTGCGGGCGCTCAGCGGTACGGAGGGCCTGCTCCAGTCGCGGATCTATCCGCTCTCGGCCGCGGCGGACCCGCCCGAGCAGCGTTTCGTCGACTTCGCCGAGTCGGACTTCAACACCATTCACGCGAACGACTTCTCGTTCTTCGAGGAGATCGACACCCTCGTCCAAGAGGAGCCGCCCGAGGCGCTCGACCCCGAACGTGCAGGCCAGCTGGCTGCGATCGGCATCGTGCCCGGCACGCCGTTCCGGCCGGACGACCGTATGCGCTCGATCCTCGACACCGCCGCCAGGATCGCCTCGGGCATCGTACGGACACTGTGCTTCAAGCCACGCGACCCGGGCTTCTACGTCTATCCCGGCAGTTCCTGGAAGAACCCGTGGCCGTCACACAACCACGAGTTCCTGTCTCCGGAGGGAGCCCGGTTGCTGGACGCCCGGGCGCTCTACCACTATTTCGCGGCGGGCACCTCGCCGGCGATGGCGGCGGCGGCCGTCGGGGCGGGATCGCAGTACGCCTACACGGCGGAGGACTCCACCGGCGCACTGCTCGACGGGGGACGCCACTACACGCTCACTCTGCCGAGCGGCATCCCGGTGAAGAACTTCTGGGCCGTCACCGCCTACGACCCCCAGACCCGGTCACTGCTGCGCACCGACGACCCCTACCCGAGCGTGAACAGCCTTTCGGACGCCGTCCGGACCGAGGACGACGGCGACACGATCGTCCACTTCGGCCCCACGGCGCCCGAGGGCAGAGAGGGGAACTGGATCAGGACGGTTCCCGGCAAGGGATGGTTCGTGGTGCTCCGACTCTACGGTCCACTCGAAAGCTGGTTCGACAAGAGCTGGCGGCCGGGCGAGATCGAACCGGCGTGAGGTAGAGGGCCGTGGGCGAGGCGATCGGTCAGATTCTGTCCTACGGCGTCGGTGTGGCGCTGAGCCCCTTCCCGATCATCGGTGTGGTGCTCATGCTCGCCACCCCCAGGGCGCGCTCCAACGGGCCGGCGCTGCTCCTGGGCTGGATCCTGGGACTGTCCCTGGCCGGCACGATCGTGCTGCTGCTCTCCGGCGGCGCCGGACCGAGCGAGCAGGGGCAGCCGGCCGACTGGGTCAGCGCGCTCGACCTGGCGCTCGGCGTGCTGCTGCTGTGGGTGGCGGTGACGGAGTGGCGCCACCGGCCGCGCGGCGACGAGGAGGTGACGCTGCCGAAGTGGATGCACACGGTCGACTCGTTCACCCCCGTCAAGGCGGGAGCACTCGGGATGGCGCTGTCCGCCCTCAACCCGAAGAACCTCCTGCTCGTGATCGCCGCGGCGACGACGATCGCGCGCACGGACACCTCCGCCGGCGCACAGGCTCTGGCACTCGCCGTCTTCGTGGTGATCGGGGCGCTCGGGACCGGAACGCCGGTCGTGCTCTACTTCGCCCTCAAGGAGCGTTCGAAGCACCTCCTCGACGGCCTCAAGCTCTGGATGGAGCGGAACAACTCGGCGATCATGGCCGTGCTCTGCCTGATCCTCGCCGCGAAGCTGGTGGGCGGCGCCATCAGTGACCTCTCCTCCTGAGGGTGACCATGCACTGGCTGTTCCCGTCACTGCGGGGGTACCGGCGGCGCTGGCTGGGGCGGGACGCGCTGGCCGGGGCGACCGTGTGGGCGGTTCTCGTGCCCGAGGCGCTCGCCTACGCGACCATCGCCGGCGTCTCGCCCGTGGTCGGCCTCTACGCCGCTCCCGCGGCCCTGATCCTCTACGCCGCCTTCGGCAGCTCCAAGCACCTGGTCGCCGGGCCGATGGCGGCGACGGCGGCGCTCTCGGCGGCGGTCGTCGCGGATGCCGCGGGCGGTTCGAGCGCCGACTTCACCGCGATGACGGCGGCACTGGCCGTCACGGTGGGCCTCGCGGCGCTCCTCGCCGGACTCCTGCGCCTCGGCTTCGTCGCCGCCTTCATCTCCGAGCCCGTGCTGAAGGGCTTCATCGTCGGCCTGGCGCTGACGATCATCGCCGGACAGCTGCCGAAGCTGTTCGGTGTCGAGGGTGGGCCGGGGAACTTCTTCGAGAAGATCTGGGCCCTGATCGGCGACCTCGGCGGCACCGGCGGCCCCACCCTCCTGGCCGGCGCCGGCAGCCTCGTCCTCATCCTCGTTCTCAAGCGGGTCGCCCCGATGGTGCCCGGCTCCCTCGTCGCGGTGACGCTGGGCATCGCGGCGGCCGCGGCCTTCGGCCTGGAGGACCACGGCGTCGACGTCGTGGGCAGTGTCGAGGCCGGCCTGCCCTCGCCAGGCTTCCCCGACGTCTCGCTCGACGAGCTCGGCGGCCTCGCCGCCGGGAGCGTCGGCGTACTGCTCGTCGCCTTCGCCGAGGGACTCGGAGCGGCGCGCACGTACGCCGCCCGCGGCCACTACGAGGTCGACGCCAACCGCGAGCTGATCGGGCTCGGAGCCGCCGGCCTGGGCGCCGGCCTGTCCAGCGGCATGGTCGTCAACGGCAGCCTCTCCAAGACCGCCGTCAACTGGTCGGCGGGCGCGCGCACCCAGCTCTCGGGCGTCTTCGCGGCCGCCCTGACCGTGATCACGCTCCTCTTCCTCACCGGGCTCTTCGAGAAGCTCCCCGAGGCGGTCCTCGCGGGAGTGGTGATCGCGGCGGTGGTCGAGCTGGTCGACATCCCCGCGCTGGTCTCCCTCTACCGCGTCTTCACCCACAGGCTCGGCCAGGCCTACGGCGTCGCCGCACGGCCCGATTTCCTCGCCGCGATCGCGGCGATGCTCGGGGTGATGGCCTTCGACACGCTGCCCGGACTCTTCATCGGCATCGGCGTCTCCCTCCTGCTGCTCCTCTACCGCTCCTCGCGCCCGGTCATCAGCGAACTGGGACAGCTGCCCGGGAACGGGCACTTCACCTCACTCGACAGACACGGCGAGAGCCGCAGGATCCCGGGCGTGATCGTGCTGCGGGTCGAGGCCGGCATCTACTTCGCCAACGCCGAGCGGATCGAGTCCGAGGTACGAGAGGCAGCCGCCCGGGAAGGGGCGGGGGCCGTCGTGATCGACGCCGAGACGGTGCCCTTCATCGACGTCAGCGCCGTGCGCATGCTCGATGGCCTGACCGGGGAACTCGAGGCCCTCGGCACCCGGCTCCTCCTCGCCCGCGACGTGGGTCAGGTGAGGGACGTGTTGCGCACCGCCGATGCCAGGGCGGAACTGAGGCACGTCTATCCCACCGTCCGGGCGGCGGTCGAGGCGGCCAGGAGCGGCCGGTGACTCAGGCTGTCGATACGGCCATGACCTTCGGTACACGAGGTGAGCGAGCCCACCGACTGTTAACGCTGTCAACGAATGCATGCATTGATAGCGGGATAAGCCCTGTGTACCGTTGCTCGTATGACGGACACCCCCGCCCCAGAGACCACCCCGCTGGTCACCGGCTCCGAGATCGCCAGGCTGGCGGGCGTCACACGGGCCGCCGTGTCGAACTGGCGGCGGCGTTACGACGACTTCCCCAGGCCGGCCGGCGGAGGTGGCACCAGTCCGCTGTTCGACCTGACTGAGGTGCAGGTCTGGCTGGACAGGCAGCGCAAGGGGCAGGAAGTCTCCGTGGAGGTGCAGCTGTGGCAGGCGCTGCGCGGAGTGCACGGCGACGACATGCTCGGCGGGCTCGTGGACGTGGCCCGTCTCCTCACCGGGGGAGAGGCACCTGAGGAGCTTCCGGCGGACGTCGTCCGGCTCGCGCGGGATCTGGCCGGGAGCAGTGGCGCGGCAGAGGCGGTGAGCGTCCTCGCGGAGCGCTTCACCGACTCCGTCCGCCGGGCCGGATCGGACCAGGTCACCTCGTCGCGGGCCGTCCGGGCCGTACGCCGCTTCGCCGGTGAGGTGGCACCTGACGCGACCCTCTTCGACCCGGCCTGCGGTATCGGCTCCCTCCTGCTCGCCGTCGGCCCCGGGCAGGGCCCCAGGCGCTGCGGGCAGGAGTCCGACGCCCGCAGGGCCGAGTTCGCGCAGCTGAGGGCCGACCTCACCGGGCGCATCGGTGCCGGCATCGCCACGGGGGACTCCCTGCGTGACGACCGGTGGACGGACCTCAAAGCAGACCTGGTCGTCTGTGACCCCCCGGTGGGTGAACCCGACTGGGGGCGTGAGGACCTGTTGCTGGACCCGCGCTGGGAGTTCGGCACACCCTCTCGTGCCGAGGGCGAACTCGCCTGGCTGCAGCACGCCTATGCGCACACCGCGCCCGGCGGTCGTGTCCTCATGGTCCTGCCCGCCTCGGTCGCCTACCGCAAGGCGGGCCGCCGTATCCGCGCCGAGCTCGTACGACGGGGCGTTCTCACCCAGGTGATCGCCCTGCCGTCCGGTACGGCGGCCTCGCACGCGCTTCCGGTCCACCTCTGGCACCTGCGCCGCCCGCGAAATCCGGGGGATGCCGTCACCACTGTCCGCATGGTCGATCTCACGGCGGGCGAGCCGGACGGCACACTGGAACCAGCTCCCGAACAGGTGGCGGACGTTCCCCTCATCGATCTGCTCGACGACGTCGTCGACCTCACGCCCGGGCGTCATGTCGAGGATGTCCGACGCGACTACGCGGCGGAGTACCGGACATTGCGAGAAGAGCTGTCCGAACAGGTGCGGTTGCTCGCGGAGTTGCTGCCGGTGCTGGTCGCCGGAGACGGCCCCAGCTCGCTGGACGGACCCACCGTCAGCGTCGCCGACCTCGCGCGTGCGGGGCTCGTCGAGTACGGCGATCCGGAACCGGTGTCCATCAGCGACCAGCTCGACACCGACTATCTTCAGGGCTTCCTGCGCAGCGCGGCCAACACCCGGCGCTCCACGAGCACCAGCGGCACCTTCCGCCTCGACGGCAAGGGCGCCCGCATCCCGCAGATGGACATCACCGAGCAACGGCGGTACGGGGCGGCCTTCCGAGCGCTTCGGGAGTTCGAGGAGCGAGCGCGCAGAGTGGTGGAGCTGAGCCGGGACGCGGCGACCCTGGCAAGGGACGGGCTCGGCAACGGCGCGCTCACCCCGGACAGCTGACGGAGAGCGTCACTGTCTCCCCGGCCGCCACCCGGGCCAGGACACGCGTGTGTACGGCATGGGGCTCCCCGGCGGTGGAGTGCCCCGGACCGGCCGGCTGTGAAGTTCCGGGTTCGTGTGGGGTCAGGAGGAGCGCCAGCGGTTGCGGCCGTCGGAGCCGGGGCCGCAGACCATGGGCGTTCCCGCCCTGGTGACGCCGGTCGCTCCCTGTGGAGAACAGAACGAGCCGGGGTGGACGGTGCCGACGCTGCCGCCGCCGGTGGAGCCGCCGGTCGAGGTCGAGGAGCCGCCGCTTGCCGAACCGTCGTCCTCGCCGGTGCTGTTGCCGCTGTCGTGGTCGGGATCGTTGGCCGGGATCTTGTACGTCGTGTCCTTCGCCTTCGGGCAGTCCTGGACGAGGTCGGCGTCGCTCCACCGGCCCAGGTCGAGACGGACCGTGGTGGTGGAGGTGACCTTGGCTCCCGCGTCCGGGGACTGGAAGCACACGCGCCACTCGTCGCCGTCCTCGGCGGCCTCCTCGGCGGTGGGAGTGTCGATGTCGAGGTAGACGTCATCGAGCGTGACGTCGTCGAGGCCGATGCCGGCCTGCTTCAGATTCCTGACGGCCGAGGTGTAGGTGGCGCCTACGACATCCGGCATCTTCGGCCAGGGGAGCGGGCCGCCGTCCTTCCCGGGGCACCGCTCGTCGCTCTTGACGGCCGCGAAGGCGATGGTCTTAGCGGCTGTGTCGGCCTCCTGGAAGCACACCGTCCATCCGGACCGCATGATGATCGAGCGGTCATCCTCGGCCGCGTCGTGGTGACCGGTGGTGAAGCCTGCGGAGCGCGCCAGCTTCTCCGCCTCGTTGAGTGGCTTGCCGGTGTAGTCGGCGGCCTTGGCGACCTTCGCGGGGGTCGGGGACGACGCGGCCTCGGCGCTCGCCTTGCTGTCTTCGCGGGCCTGTACGTCGGGCTGCTTCGTGCCGCTCTCGTCGAGCTGCCCGCCCAGGCCAGCGCCGACCGTCAGCAGAAGGAAGGCTCCGAACGTTGCGCCGATCTTGGCGAACCGGCGCCAGGGCGGCAGCACCCACACCGCCACCATGGCGGCGATCATCACGACGAAGCCGAGCCCGAAGCTGAACGCGCCGAGCAGGGCGACGAGGGCGAGGATCCCGAGCACGGCGGGGGTGGTCTTCCACCAAGGCCGGCTCGGGGGAGGGGTGTTGTAAGGATTCACCTGGGGCTGTGCTCCTCGGGTACGGACTGGGCCGGGCCCGGTCCGGGCCTGGACTCGTGCGGTCCGGGGCGTCGGCCGGGGTGCGGCGGTCGCTGCGGGTGGACGTCTCAGGTCATGGTGTTGGTCAGATGCGGGCCCATGTAGCCGACGTAGATTCCGTGATCGGTGCAGGCTCCGTCGTAGTAGTGCAGGCGGGGCGCGATGGTGTTGCCTCCGCCGATCCGCAGGTGGGCGCCCATGAACAGCCTGCCGTCCGCATGCACGTGGCGGGGCACGGGGAACGTGCGCGCCCGGCTCCAGTCGCCGTTCGCCTTCACCGACTTCGACTCGTCCCTGACGACCTTGCGGGGCGAGATGACGTGCGCTCCCTCGGGCGCGTCCGCACACCACTGCTTGAAGTCGCTGTTCGCCTTGCCACTCGCGACGGCTTCCGCGAAGTCCTGGAGTGCCAGCAGGGCGTCCCAGGCCATCCGGACCCAGGACGAGCCGTAGGCCTGGTCGTCGAGTTCCAGGGTGTACTTGCGTCGGCCGGTGAAGTGGACGCGTCGCATGTCGCCGATCCGGTCCAGGATCTCGGCGAAGGACGTGGGCGCGTCCACCGAGGGGTCCACCGTGGCGTACGCCTGCTCGGCCGCGCCCAGCCTCAGCAGTTCTCTCTGCAGTTCCCGTATCTGCGCCTTGGCCCGGTGGAGTTCCTTGTACTGCTCGTCGTAGTCGACGACGACCTGGGCCTCGTTGCTCTCCGCCTGACGCAGTTCCCGCTTGAGGTCACGGATCTCGTCGGCCCTGACACGCTGTTCGCGTGCCGCCTCCTCCAGGATCTCGTGCAGGGCGTCGTTCTCGTCGCGCAGCCGTTCCTGTTCGGAGCCGCCGACGCCGTCCCTGGCCCGGGTACGCATGAGCGGCACGGAATCCAGGGCGTCGGGCAGCGGCAGCCGGGTGGCGAGTCCCTGAGGGAGCTGGTTCAGGATGCGGGCGGCCAGTCGGGGGTTCTCGGTGATCAGCCGTTTCGACATCACACGGTGCCGCTGGCCGTCGGCGGGCCAGGCCGGGTCGACGCCGGGCAGGTAGGTCCGGATCCCCCCGTTGTACACGCGGTGGTGTTCCAACGCCCGGTTGAAGACCGACACGGCTCCCGGGGTGAGCACGTAGAGGATCGCCAGCCCGACCAGGGGACGGACGAGAGGGTCGACCGTCCCCTCCAGCCAGGCGTCGAAGTCGACGTCGTACGGTGTGCTCGCCATGACGACGGGAAGGCGCCGGCCGGCGTCGCACAGTTCGTCGATGACGGCCTCCACATCCTCCGCCTCGACGACCTGGGGCATGGCTGTCACGTCCGCCAGGCCGTCGTGTGCGTCGAGCGCCTCCAGCAGGTGTCTCGCGAGCCGGGGCGTCTTGGCGGGCACGGGGGCCGCCTCGGCGTCGTCGGGGAGGTGCTCGACGTCGAGCTGGACCCAGGTCGGCCCGTCGGCGATCTGCCGCGTCACCACCGTGGTCTGCCAGGTGCCGTCGGGCGCGGTCTCCCGGAGCCGCCATCGTCCGTAGGTGCCGGTGACAGCCGTGACGGAGTCGTGGTCGAGAGTGACTCCGCGCGCTATCTCGTTGCGGCCCTCGGCGAAGGCGTCGACGTTGTAGCGCTTGGGTGGTTGGGCGAGCCAGTGGCGCAGCTGCTCGTCGACGAGTGCACCGGTCCGCACGTAATCGGTCCGGCTGGTGACCACCATGCGGTATCGGCGGGCGTCCATCGTCCAGCTCCTCACGTGTACGGGAAAGCGCGGCGTGGTTCAGGCGGTGGCGGCGGCCAGGACGCGGAGCAGTTCACGAGACTGGTGGTGTCGCTCATGGCTCGGCTTCCTTGGGCCCTCTGGGCGGCTGCGGCGGGCGTGCCCAAGGCGACGCGAGGGGGCGGTGGGCCGTTGTCGAACCGAGCATGGCGGAAGCTTGTTAGCGTCGTCAACAGACTTGCGTGAATTCACGAAGAGTGAGTGTGTGTACATGTGTTCTAGTGCCCTGCTCGGCGCGGGAGTGTGTTCGATCGACAGAGCCACCGGCATGTGAGGGGCAGCGCAGTACCGACGATGTGCTCGCGGGCCTGCTCGGGGATGAGATCCCGGCCCTCCTCGCCGATCACGGCGGCCACCTCGAGCTCGAAGTCGAGCACGTGCGACCCGGGCGGCATGGGGCCGTCGTCGTGCGGGCCGTACACCGCGTACGGGTTGGTGAAGTAGAACGTCGGAGCCGGGTACCACCGCTCCGGCACCCCCGCCGCCCCGTCCACGGACCGCCGTACGCCCTCGACGTGCTCTTCGACGGTCACGAAGTCCCGCACGGTGGGCGGCTGGAGCGGCGGCAGCAGCCGCACCTCGGAGACATGCGGGCCGGCCGCGACGTCGGGTATCGCGGCGCCCGCGTCGAGCAGTTCGGGCAACCCGCCGCCCTCGGCGAGCAGGCCGGTCATGAGGTGACGCCGGGAAGGGGGAAGAGCGTGCCGTCCTCTTCGGCGACGGCCACCTGGCGTCGGTTGCGGTACTCGTACGTGGCGAAACGCATGGCAGGGTCCAGTCGCAGGGGAGGCAGAAGGGTGGGCGGAGCCGGACCGGGGGAGCGGCGGGGAGTCAGGGCGTGACAGGGCTGCCGCGCCCCCGGCGACTGGGGACGCCGTGCCGGTCAGGCCGGCGGGGCGACGAACACGCCGCGGTCGAGGTCGTTGAACGACTCCTCGGCGACCAGTTCGTTCATCGGGTTCGCGGTGCCCCACTGGTCGGTGACCTCGGGCTGGGAGAAGTCGTAGACGTGGGGGTGCCAGGTGTCCTCGTCCGGCTCCTCCAGCTCGGTCGTGTACTCCACCGTGTTGCCGTGCGGGTCGAGGAAGTAGGTGAAGGTCTTGTCGCCCGCCATGTGCCGGCCGGGGCCCCAGACCTTGCGGACACCGGCCCGCATGACCCGGCCGGAGCCGCGCATGTACTCGTCCAGGCCGCGCATCTCGAAGGAGACGTGGTGCAGGGCGGTGTGCGGGCCCTGCGCGATGGCCATCGAGTGGTGCTGGTTGGAGATCCGCATGAAGTGCATGACCTCGCCCATGTGCGGCGAGTGCAGCGTGTCGGAGAGGCGGAAGCCCCGGTGGCGCTCGTACCACTCCCGAGTCCTGTTCAGATCGGGGGAGTTGAGCACGACGTGCGACAGCCTGACCGGGATCGCCTCCTTCTCCTCGATCCTGCGATGCTGCCGTACCTCCACGTCGGCCGAGACCTCGATGGTGCGCCCGTCGACGTCGAAGAAACGGAAGCCGTAGCCGCCACCGGGGGTGCCCACCTTTCCCGGCTGGGAGATCAACTGGACGCCGCCCGCGAGGAGTTCCCCGGCCAGGGTGTCCACGTCCGCCGCGCTCGCGGCCCCGTAGGGGACCAGAAGACCATCGCTCCGAAGAAGGTGAGGATGCAGATGCCCCCCAGCTGCCGCCAGGGGAAGGGCCGTCGGGCCGCCGTCCCCGCGGCCGGGGCCTCCGCGGCGGTCGCGCGGCCCGCCGGGCTGGGCAGCGCCATGGCCATCAGCGGGGCGAGCACCAGGCTCACGGCGTACACCCAGAACGGCGCCCGCCACCCCGCCGATCCGGCCGCACCGCCGATCACGAAGAAGACGGTGGCCGACGCGGAGGCGCACACGGTCTGCAGGGCGAGGTACTTCACCCGCTGCCGACCGGAGTAGTGGTCCCCGATCAGCGTGGTGCAGCAGGTCATGATCGCAGCCTCGGCGACCCCGGCCAGGGCACGGCTGGCGATGATGGCGCCCAGGGAGTCCAGCCACAGCGGTGCGGTGCCGAACCCGGCGTACAGCACGGTCGCCACGATCAGCAGCCGTTTGCGGCCCAGCCGGTCCACGAGCACGCCGGCGAAAGGGGCCAGCAGCGCCAGCGCCAGCGCCGGCACGGTGAGTGCCAGGGGCACCAGGGCCTTGGCCCCCGGCACCGACTCGAAGTGGTCCTGCATCTTGGGCAGTACCGGGGCGATCAGCACCGTGCCCAGGATCGGCAGACAGCTGCCTGCCATCAGCATGGCCACACGCAGCAGATGGGCCGGGCCCGAGACGGTCACGGGTGAGGCGGGAACGGCGTCGGCCGTGGTGGGAGACGGCGGCGGGACGTAACCGGGCATGTCGACTCCAGGGGACGGTGTGCGGGAGCGGGCATGCCTTTCACCGGCGTCCGCGGTGCGGGCGCTGGCGGGCACGGCATGCTGTGGACGACCGCACGTCGGCGGCTGGTCCGGACAGCGGCGTGCGGGGTGGGGACGACTATGGGTGGCCCGGCGCCCGATTCGCCATCCTGCAAGCGATCCGAATCCCGTATAGCGGGGCATCCGTATGATCAACACCCCTCCCCGGGCGGGGATGCCACGGCGGGGCCGCCGACCGGTCGTGGTGACCGGGGCACGGCACCGCCGAGCTCCGCGCGAAGGCGCCCGACCGGCTGCACGGCCTCGGCCCGGCCTCCCTCAACACCCCGCTCTGGCCATTGAGTTGCTCGACCAGGCGCTGGAGTGAGGGGCGGGCGGCGCCCGACCCGTACGTACGACAGGGGAACCCCGTATCTGCCATGCCGCCGCCTCTCAGCAGCGATACCGGATGCATGGAAAAGACGATCACCGCTTGGACCGTCCGAAGTCCCGCATGACGCTCTACCGGACCGTCCTCACCGAAAGGAGAGCCCGGCCCCACGGGGCTCGAGGGCGCCACGCGCCCTCTTTGATCACGGTTGAGTCCCGAGCCGGAACTGTGGCTTCCGTCACAGCCAATGTGATCTTGCCCTGGTGTGATCGCCGGATGCTCGGTTTACTCCTCCGTCTCCTGCCCTTCTGGGTCCGTGAGCCCTTGCTCATCGTGGTCGGATCCGTTTTCGGCGTACGCATCATGTATCTCGCCCTCCGCGAGGAGGAATGGCTGGCAGCCGCGATCGGCGTGGCGTTCCTGGTGTTCACCGCGGTGCGCGTCCACATGGTGGTCCGGGCCCTGCGCGCACGCCGGAACCCGAGCACGGCGGCCTCCGCGGCCAGGGCGGTGTCCGACGTTGCCGCCCAACCCCAACCTCAACCCCAACCCCAACCGCAGCCGCCGCAGCCGCAGCCGCAGGCTCCAGCGGGGCAGCGTCCCACCCCGGCGGCTACGGAGAAGGAACCCAACGCGTGGGGCCAGGCAGTCGCGGCCGTGGCCGTGTTCGCGGCGCTCGGGGCCGCACTGTGGCTGGGGCCGCATCTCCTGCCCTCCGACAGCGGCAGCGACAGCGCGCCGAAGGCCGCCTCGTGTCCGAGCGGCGAAGGCGAGGAACTGCCGAGCGCCTACGAACGTACGGCCCAGGCTGTGACCGGCGACGAGCTGTGCAAGGCGCTCAACAGGTCCGACCTGGCCCAACTCCTCGGAACGCCCGCGGAGACCGCGACCGTGGCATCCGGCACCAGCAACACCGCTCCCCTGACCGACGGGAAGGTCGCCCGGCCGGAGGCCGAGGTCCAGTTCGACACCTACACCGTGAACGTCTCGGCCACGTACAACAAGCTGTCGATTGCCCAGTACGTGAAACTGATGGAGTTCGGTGAGGAGACGGACGTCAGAACGCTCTCAGTCCTCGGCCGCCCCGCGGTCCTCTTCTCGGATCACACCATGAAGATCGAGATCAATCTCGGGAGCGGCGGATCCGGCGGACCCGTCGAGCAAGGCCCACAGGCCAGAACGCTGACCGTGGCCCTCGACGGGAAAGACCGGGGCGGCTTCTACGACATCACTGTGTGGAGCACGTCCGGAGCCCTCCCGGACGACAGCGTTCTCCTCGGCATCGCCGAGAAGGTTCTTCCGACGATCCCCGAACGGCCTGTGTGACGAGGCGCCCGGAGCGGCGGTCCGCGGGCAATGGGCAGGTGAAGGCCGGGGAGATCGCGGTGGGAGCTGGGCCTTGGGACGACGCCGGCGAAGGTGGAGGAGGCGCGTTCCAGGGCGGCCAGGCGCCTGGCAGAACGCGGGTGGCTCCTCCTGCAGGCATATCGGGGTTCAGTGCCGGCCGGTGGCCCGTGGCCGTGTCAGACGCCGGCTCATCCGCGTGACCATCGACCACCGGAACACCGCCTCGCTGCCGGCCGGCAACGTCTCGTAGTCCCGGGCCGACGGCGGGAGTTCATCAAGCATGCGAACGTGCGCTCTGCCCCCCAGCGTCTGGG
The DNA here is from genome assembly GCF_042803315.1 of Streptomyces sp. NPDC057424. NCBI lineage: Bacteria > Bacillati > Actinomycetota > Actinomycetes > Kitasatosporales > Streptomycetaceae > Streptomyces > Streptomyces sp. NPDC057424. Next base: position 39,434 of record NZ_JBHVCP010000008.1, on the reverse strand, counting down.
AAGCACCACGAACCCTGTCATGTCGTTGGCGCACTTGACGATCTCCCAGGTAGGGCGAGATGGCCCACGGCAGACCGGTGCGGTGCCTGCCGGGCCTGCGAGCTACAGGAACTCGCTTCGGTAGGTCGCGGCCAACTCTGCCGCGCGGCGGCGGCGTTCCGCGAGCTCGCTCTCCGACAACTGCGGCGGCGGCGCATCCTTGCCCGCGACGACATCGCCGATGCGCATGAAGTACTCGTCCTGTCCGGCGGGGGTGCACATGCACAGCATGCGGGCCGGCACGCCCGAAGCGTTCCGGAAGTTGTGCGGTGCGTTGGCCGGGATGTTGATCGTGGACCCGGCCCGCAGGGTGTGCTTTTCGCTGCGGAAGGTGAACTCGACCTCGCCTTCGAGGACGGTGAACATCTCCTCGAAGTCGTGCCGGTGCGGCGGCGGGCCTCCGCCGTCGGGGACGTGCATGTCGAGCAGGCAGTATCGGCCGTTGGTCTGCTCGCCGGTGACCAGCATGCCGTAGGTGTTGCCCACCAGTGAGATGTACGTCGTGCCGGGGTCGTCGGGGTGCGCCACGGTCAGCGAGCGGGACGGATCGTCGTCGGGGATCATCGAGGTCGTCTCCTTCACGGGTGAGTCGGGTGAGTCGGGTGAGTCGGGTGGGCGTCAGGCGCCGGGCGTGACGACGACCTTGCCACTGGGCAGTACGCCCGCGGCGGCGGCGTCGGCGTGCAGGGCCGGCAGCTCGGCCAGCGGCAACCGCCGGGCGACCTCGACGCGCAGCTCGCCGCCGTCGATCAGCTTCACCAAGTGCGACAGCTGCTCCGCGTCGCTGCGGACGAACAGGTCGATGCCCCGTACACGGCGCTCCTCGTCGGTGGGGGCGGGCATCCACACCGTGGTGTTCACCAGGACACCGCCGGGGCGGATCAGACCGGGGAGCGCGTCCAGTTGTGCCGGTTCGACCGGTGCGAGGTTGAGTACGACGTCGACCGGCCGGCTCACCGCCGCGACGACGTCGGCGGTCGTGTGGTCGATGACCTCGTCCGCACCCGCGGCCGTGACGCGCCGACTGCTGTGCGGTCCGGCCGTGGCGATCACGTAGGCGCCGGCATGCTTGGCCAACTGCACGGCGTAGCCGCCGACCGCTCCGCCCGCGCCGTTGATCAGCACGCGCTGCCCGGCGGTCAGCTTGGCGTGCTCGAACAGCGCCTGCCATGCGGTCAGGCCGACCAGCGGCAGCGCGGCCGCGTCGGGCAGCGCGACGCTCTTGGGCGCCGGCGTCAGAGCCTCGGCCGGCGCCAGGACATACTCCGCGGCGGCGCCGGGTCCCGCCATCGGCAGGAAGCCGATGACCTGGTCCCCGGCCCGGATGCCGGTCACGCCCTCGCCGAGCGCGTCGACCGTACCCGCGACGTCGATGCCGGGTGTGTGCGGCAGCGTCACGGGGATCGGTCCCTGCATGAACCCGGCGCGGATGGTGGCGTCGACGGGGTTGAACGAGGTCGCCGCAACACGGACCCGCACCTGCCCGGCGCTGGGAACCGGCTGCTCCACGTCCTCGTGACGCAGGACGTCGGGGTCGCCGTACTGGTGGAAGCGCACTGCCTTCATGGTTCTTCTCACTTTCGCCCGCGGGGTCGCGGTCGCCTTGCGCCCCGCGCGAAGCAAGACACGGTGCTGCGGCGCCGGGCACGGCCGGCAGGCGGTAGATCGTCTGGGAGGTCGTAGCGCCACCAAGCGTATGAACAGGTGTACGTAGAACGGGTGTACCTTCGCGACACAGGGTGGGATTCCGGCGACATCCTCATCGGGGCGGAGGGCACATGACGAGCAGGCCGCGTTTCCTAGGGCCAGGCGGCAAAGTGGGCACGTTCACCGTCGACGCCGACTCCGCCGGCACCGGCCGGGGAACGTGGGAGCCGTTCATCGACACCTGGAACGACCGTATGGGAGACCTGTACCCGCTGCCGGAATTCAGCGCTTCCACCGTCGACGGCTTCCAGGGAACGATGCGCTCGGTGGTCCTGGAGGACACCGCCGTCAACGAACTCTGGGCGTCCTCATCCGTGAGCACCCGGGCAGTCGGGATGGACGAGCACGATCAGGTCAGGTTGTACGTCGGGCTGCGCGGTGCGGTGGCCCTGCAAGACCCGCACGATCAGGGCGGTGACGCGTACGTCTCGGCCGGCAGCTACTTCATGCACCACGTCGTGACGGAGAATCACTTCCACACCACCCCCGTGATCGGCACCCGCATCTTCATCTTTCCCGGCGACGATCTGCGGCCACTGGTCGCCGGGAAACCGCGCACCGGCCAGGCCACCTCGCCCGCGGCGCAGATCCTCATGGCACACGCCAGCACGGTGCAGCGGACCGTGAGCGACCTCAGCCCGGCGGGGGCGCACGCGTCCCGCAACGCCCTGCTCGAACTCGCCGAAGGGCTGATCCTCGACCACTTCGACGACCGCGAGCCCACCTTCACCCCGGCGCTGGCACAGGCGGCCAAGGGCCTCGCCGATGCCCGGCTCACCGACGCCGAGTTGTCACCGTCCACGGTCGCCGCGCAACTGCACGTCTCCGTACGCACCCTGCAGCGGGCCTTCGCGAGTCTGGACGAGTCGTTCAGCGCCTACATCCGCCGCCGACGCCTGGAGGAAGCGGCCGAGGCACTCACCGCCTCCGGATCACAGCTCAGCGTCTCCGAGGCCGCCGCACTCTGGCATTTCACCGACAGCAGCCACTTCATCCGCGCTTTCAAGAAGCAATACCATGTGACACCAGCGCAATTCACACGCCGCCTGACGTAACGCCTCACCCGGCCGTCGCGCGGAGCAGCACCACGAACCCCTCCATGTCGCCGGTTCGCTCAGCCTCGAAGCCGTCTTCCGCCTCGCTCTCCTTGTCCAGCCGGACCCTGGCCAGAGTGGCCTCGTGGGCGGCCGGGTCCCTGTCCGGCCCCTGCGCGGCCATGCCGCCGATGCTGTGGGCGCCGCGCTTGCCAGTCGGCCACCGGCTTCCACTTCTCCCGGGCCGGCGGCGCCTGCCCGCTGTGGAACATCTACGAGGCGTTCGCGGCCCCCGGCCGCATCCACGTCCAGATCGCCGAAATGCCCGATGGCCAGCGCTACCTGTGGACCGCGCGAGCGTCACCCGACACCGCGGCGGCTGGAGCGCCGTGACGTGATGCGGATCTCGCTGTGCTTCCGGCGCCGCGATTCCTATTCTGATCGCACTCGATGGTGGAGAGTGGGGCGGAAGCCTGTGGAGCGGCCTTGAGCGCTTGGCTGGTGAGTGTCAGGAAAGTCAGAAAGCAGGCAGGGAGCGAATTTCGGGAGCACTGAAATGCTGCGCACTCTGTTCAAGTCCAAGATCTAGCATCTGGGCATTTATGCAGGCCAAAGGCATGATCGAGCCGCTCGGGTCAGCAAATGGTCAGCATTGGGCGCGGAGGCGTTCTGGCTTGCTGACCTGGTGGCCGCCTGACGGGGGAGCCGGGCACCACTCCAGCCGTAGATCGTGATCTCGATGGTGAGGGGTGCCGAGGCCAGCGTGGATCATCTCGCCCGAGATCGCCCACGCCGTCACGGGCGTCGGCTCCTTCTTCGTCTACCCGAGTTCATCGAGTCGGAGGGCGTCCCGTATCTCGCTGAGCTTCGCGGTCGTTGCCGGGGTACGCTCGTGCCCTTGTTCGGCGAGTCGGAGGGCGTCGTCAATCTCGCCGAGCTTCAGGGAGGACAGGACGGCCTCCCTCGCTATCAGGTCGTCCCGGGACACAGTGGTCAGCCACGTGCACGGGGTGAAGCCTGGACGCGGGAACGCGAGCCGCAGCACGCCTTCGAACGGCAGTCCTTCACCGGCGCCCACCATCACTTCGATGCCCAGACCGCTGATGTCGACGCCCGCCGGAGCGACGACCTGCATCACCCGGATCCCGGACGTGTCCTCTCCCGACAGCAGTACGACCAACCTCCGCTCGTCGAACTGAACCCACCAGACTTCGCCACGTTGCACGAGTCCTCCAAATACAGGACGGCAGGCAGACGCTGCGCGACCCTGACGCGCTGTGGAGACGGGCGCGGTCACCGTTGATCATCGGTGTGGGAAGACAAACGATCATGCGGTGGCCGCAGGTCACAGCGTAGACCCTGCCCGCTGGCAGGAGGCGTTCGAGGGCCTGATGAGCCGGATAGCGGGACGGTTCACGCGGGTGGAATCCCGCCGCCGGGCCCGGAAGTTGGTACTCGGCCTGCTGTCCGACCTGCCGCGCACGAACTGGTGGACCATCGCCGAGTGGGCCGGGGACAAAACCCCGGACGGCATGCAGCACCTGCTCGGGCGGGCCAAGTGGGACGCCGACCAGGTCCGCGACGACGTGCGCGCCTACGTGGTCGAGCATTTGCACGACGACGAGGCAGTCCTGGTTGTCGACGAGACCGGCGACGTGAAGAGGGGCACCGACACTGCCGGTGCTCAGCGGCAGTACACCGGCACCGCGGGCAGGATCGAGAACGCCCAGATCGCCGTCTATCTGGTCTACGCCGGCCGCCGCGGGCACGCCGCGGCGGACTGATCAGGTGGTGAACATGAGAATATGTGTGATCTCTGAGCGGGCTGGGCAGACGCCGCTGTTATGAGCATCCCCCACCCGGGCACGGCAGACGAGGACACGGAGCGGAGTCCGGGCGTGCAGGCGGCGCCGGAGCTCGTCCCGTTGTCGGCGGAACGGCGAAGAGGTGGTGGGCGGGGCTTTTCGTCGGCGCTGCGTGGTGGGCGGGTGGCGGGGCTGGACGGATTGCGGACGGTCGCGGTGATGTTGGTGATCGTCTATCACCTGGAGCCGGAGGCCGTGCACGGAGGCTCGGTGGCGGTGGATGTCTTTTTCACACTCAGCGGCTTCGTCATCACCAGGCTGCTCGTTGCCGAGTACGCCCGTTCCGGGCGCATTGGCCTGGGGTCGTTCTACTGGCGGCGGTGGCTGCGGCTGGGGCCGGCCATGCTGGTCATGTGCGCAGTCACCGCCCTGCTGTCCGTGGCGCTCCCGCTGCCGCTGCTCGACGGCGCTTGGAAGGCCGCCGCGCTGGCCGCGGTGTCGGTGGTCAATCTCGTACGGGCCGGGGAGCCCGGGCCATACTCCGACCTCACCGCACCGCTCAGCCACACCTGGTCCCTGGGGGTGGAGGAGCAGTTCTATCTGGCCTGGCCGCTCCTGTTGCTGATGCTGCTGCGGCGGATGACGGCGCGGAGGGTACTGGGCTGGGTCGCGGCGCTGTGTGTTCTGCCGCTGCTGTGGCGGATGGTGCTCTGGGATCCCACAGCGGCGCACCGCATCTACAACGGCCCCGACACCCGCGCCGACCAGCTGCTCGTCGGGGCTCTGCTGGCCCTCGTCCTGGCTCGACTGCGCGCCGACGACCCGCGGCTGGCTCTGCTGCGCCGATGGGCGGGACGGCTGTGCTGGCCCGCGCTCGCGCTGCTGGGGCTGATCGCCTGGCAGGTCCCGATCAGCGAACCCAGCGGGTGGAACCCCGTGTGGTACACGGTCGGATTCCTCGCTGCCGCCGTCCTGTCGACCGTGGTGGTGGCCGCGATGGACCTGTGCCCGCAGGCGTTGCCCTCCCGTCTGCTGTCGGTGCCGGCGCTGGCGTGGGTCGGACGAAACCTCAGCTACGGGATGTACCTGTGGCACTACCCCGTCCTCAGGCTGCTCTTCGACCTTGGTATGGAGGGCGACTGGCTGCTCCCGGCCGGCATCGTGGCAACGGTCGTGGCCGCTCTCGCTTCGTACATCCTCATCGAAGGGCCCTTGCTGCGACGTGAGCGGTTCCGCCTACGCAGGTTGGAGCCGGTTGCAGCTGTGGCGCGTTGACCGCCCTGTGACCAGGGCCTTCATGTGTACGGGGCCGCTCTAGCGGGTTGTGAGTGCCCACCGAGGCTACGAGGATCCGTCAGGCCGATGTCGCAGGGCTTGGGGGCGCCGTGGAAGACGTCCCTGGTAGGCCAGGAGCGGTGGTCGGGGCAGCGGTGAGCGTGCTCGCCTGCGGGCCGACGAGCGTCAGGCCGCGAGCGCTGTGGCGTGCTCGCGAAAAGCGGGGCAGTGGCCGGCGAAGCGCTGCGAGCTCAGGATGCGATGGCCGTCGTCTACCCCGAGGGTTCCCTTGGCGAGGAGTTTGTAGTGCTGTGCGCACAGGCGCAGTCCGTTGGCATACGCCACGGAGCCGGACCCCTTCGCCGGGCATTACGGTCCCCGGCCGGGCGTCAGTCGCGGGAATTGCCGAAGAGGAGACGGTAGGCGATCAGCAGGATCAGGGAGCCGCCGATGGCCGCGCCCCAGGTGGCGAGGTCGAAGAACTGGTTCTGTATGGGCCGGTCGAGGAACTTGGCGGAGAGCCAGCCGCCGGTGAAGGCGCCGGCGATACCGATGAGGGCGGTGCCGATGAGGCCGCCCGGATCACGTCCGGGCAGAAGGGCTTTGGCGATGGCCCCGGCCAGGAGGCCGAGGATGATCCAGCTGATGATGCCCATGACGTGACGCTGCTTTCCAATTCGGCGGGGCGGACGATGGCGGTCCGGCGGGTCTGTACGGGGTGGGACTTGCCCGGGGCGGGTGCGGTTGCGGGCTGGTCAGGTCCGCGGTGTGTCGCCGCCCCTCTGATCTGCGGGACGAGCGGCGGTGTCGCCGGGGGCGGCCTGGATGGTGCGCGGTGCTGTGGCCTCGTTCGGGGCCGCCTCCGATGTGTTCGGCGTCTGGTCGGACTTCATCGCTTTGGCCTCGCTCTTGAGGATGCGGGCCGACTTGCCCATGGAGCGGGCGAGATCGGGGAGCTTCTTGGCGCCGAGAATCAATATGACGACGATGAGGATGATGGCGAGTTCGCTGATGCCGAACATGGGTGTCCGTGTTCTCCCCGGTGGCGGGCGGCAGGGTGGCTAGAGGTGGCTGGTGATGGCGGGCATCAGGTCTTGGAAGGTGCGGCCGTTGGCCGGTTCTCCGATGGCGGACATGTGCCATCCACCGCTGGAGCGGTGGACCTTGGCCATGATCTGGGCGGTGTAGGGGCCGCCGCCGGAAAGGGTGTAGCGGGCCAGTTCCTGGCCGGTGTTCTCGTCGATGAGGCGGCAGAAGGCGTTGTGCACCTCGGCGAAGGTCTGCCCGGTGAAGGAATTGACCGTGAAGACGATCTGGTCGACGTGCACGGGCAGGCGCTGCAGGTCGACGAGGATCGATTCGTCGTCGCCGCCTTGGCCGGCGCCGCCGACGAGGTTGTCGCCGGTGTGGCGGACCGAGCCGTCGTCGCTGACCAGGTGCTGGAAGAAGACGACGTCGACCGGTTCTTTGCCGGCGAAGAGCACCGCCGAGGCGTCGAGGTCGATCTCGCGGGCGGTCAGCCTGGCGAGGAGGCCCTTCCGGGGCGCCGCCTGCCACCCCAGTCCCATCCGTACGACGTTGAGCGGTTGCCCGCCAGTCTTCTCCAGGCTGATCTGCTGGCCCTTGGTCAGCGTGATTCCCACCGGTTTCCTCCTGGTGCTCGGGCGCCGAAGTGCGGTGGCCCAGCGGCGTATTGGCGTAGCCCCTGTAAATCTACATCACTGTAGAGGTGGCGGGCAGAGGCGTCACTTGGCCCTGGCGGGCGTGGCGCGGGGAGGCGGCGCCCGTTCGGTCTGCGTCTCGCCTGTGGGGCGATGTCAGTCCCGGGACGGGAGACCGGGGCCGGTGAAATCCGGGCTGCTGTAGCCGGGGCTCGGGGCCCGCTGCGCGGGAGGAGAGGTGGGGCGGGGCTGCGGCGCGGAGGCGGAGGGCTGGTGCAACTGGCGGCGAAGGAAGGGGAGCAGTCCGCGCTCGAGCAGGGCCTGGCGCCACGCCGCGTGTGCCTGGGCGAGGGAGGCGGTATCGGGCTGCGGGTGGCGGGAGGTGGCGCGGTGCCGGGCCGTGGTGATCACGAGTCCGGTGCCTGCGGCCGCGACGGCGAGCGCTGCCACGGCTCCGGCGATCCAGCCTGCCCGGATCAGTGCGATGGCGAGAGGCTGCTGGGCGCCGGCCAGCTGGAGCCCGTAGCCGAGCAGGAGGAATATGGCCGCTGCTGCGGCGGACAGGACTGGAGCGAGTACGGCCAGGGCCGCCAGCAGCCCGTTCCCGGTGGTCGCGGGCTCGGGCTGGCGGGGCCGGCTGGTGGGGGCCCGATCGGCCACGGTCCGCAGCCGCAGCACGGCGGTGTATTCGGTAGCGGCTTCGGCGGCGATGGTGTCGGCTGCGGCCAGCGCCCGGGCACGCAGTTGCTCGGCGCTGACCTGCGCGGTCGACCGCAGTAAGGCCTCGCGGATGTCAGGGTCGTTGAGCGCAACGTGCAGCGCGTGTTCCAAGTCGGTTCTATCGACGGCTTCGAGGCGGCCGGGCTCGTTCATACAGGTCCCCCCGATCGTGTAATGCGGGCTGGTATCGGTGTTGTGGCGGCGCGGCCCGCTGGCGGGCATGTGGCAGCGGATGTGCTTGTTGCGGGCGGGGCGACGTACGGTCCGGCCCGCCCGCAGACGTGTGGTGGGTCAGACGTTGACGCCGAAGTCGGCGGCGATGCCCGCCAGGCCGGAGGCGTAGCCCTGACCGACGGCGCGGAACTTCCACTCCGCGCCGTTGCGGTACAGCTCGCCGAAGACCATCGCGGTCTCGGTGGCGGCGTCCTCGGACAGGTCGTAGCGGGCGATCTCGGCGGCGCCCGCCTGGTTGACGACGCGGATGAAGGCGCCTCGGACCTGGCCGAAGCTCTGGCCGCGGTTTTCGGCGTCGTGGATGGAGACGGGGAAGACGATCCGTGCGACGTCGGCGGGGACGGTGGTCAGGTTGACCTTGATGACCTCGTCGTCACCCTCGCCTTCGCCGGTGAGGTTGTCGCCGGTGTGCTCCACCGAGCCGTCCGGGCTCTTCAGGTTGTTGAAGAAGACGAAGTGCTGGTCGGAAAGCACCTTGCCGGACTCGTTGACCAGCAGGGCGCTGGCGTCGAGGTCGTAGTCGGTGCCGGTGGTCGTGCGGACGTCCCAGCCGAGGCCGACCAGGACGGCGGTCAGGCCCGGCGCCTCCTTGCTCAGCGAGACATTGCCGCCCTTGGAGAGGCTCACACCCATGTCGCATCCCTTTTCCGTGTCCGAGGGCCGGGCGAAGGGGCCCGGCCGCTGAGTGCCTGAACCTCGAAATCTACAACACTGTAGAAGTCGTTGAGTGTTGTCAGGGCCGTCCATGCCGCGACCGGACTATGGGCGCGGTGATGCAGGCCCCGGGTCAGCCGCGCAGTCCGGGGTAGCCGGGGCCGACGGTGAGGGTCACCGCTCCCGGTGTGGCCTGCGGGTCCTGCCTGGGGGTGGCGGGGGTCCGCAGGCGGGCGGCCAGGGCCTTCGCCTGCTCTTCGAGGCCGGACGGATAGGTCACGGTGGTCTCCTTCGCCGGCGCGGGGGCGTTGCCGGTGCCGGTGACGGTGTAGCCGGCCGTACGCAGTTCCTTGGCGGCGGTGGCGGCTTGGCCGGGCGTGCCGGTGCCGTTGAGGACCTGGACGGTGATGGCGCGGGCCGGGACCGGCTCGGCGGCGGTCAGGTCGTCCTTGTCGACTTCCCTGTCCTTGGCGAGGGAGGTGAAGAGGGTGTGCGCCTGGGGGTACTGCCAGGAAATGTTGGCCTTGTCGGCGGGGACGTCCAGTTCGCGTGGATAGTTGGGGACGGTCAGGAAGGTCAGCCGGTCCTCGGGTATGCCCTTGAGGCTGGAGGCGAGGCTGGTGAGGGATTTGATCCCGGCGAGGTCCTCGTCGGTGGTCAGGGACTTGGTCACCGATTCCAGGAAGGAATACAGGTCGCCGGGGCTGGTCAGTTTGTCCTGGGCTTTGGTGGCCAGGGCCTGCATGAATTCCTGCTGACGTCCGATGCGTCCGATGTCGGAGCCGTCGCCGACGCTGTAGCGGGTGCGGACATAGCCGAGTGCCTGCTCGCCCTTGACGGTCTGGCAGCCGGCCTCCAGGTCCAGGTGGGCCTTGGTGTCGTGGATCGCCTGCTTGGGGCAGACCTCTAGGCCGTCCAGGGCGTCGACCATGCCCTTGAAGCCCTGGAAGTCGACCGAGAGGAAGTGGTCGATGCGCAGCCCGGTGTTCTGCTCGATGGTCTTGATGGTGCAGGCCGCTGCCGAGCCGATGTCGCCCGTGGCGCCGCCGATCGCGAAGGCCTCATTGATCTTGAAGTGGTGCGGCGCGGAGGTGGTGCCGTTACCGCGGTCGCAGGCGGGTATCTGCAGCCAGGAGTCCCGGGGCAGAGAGACCACTGCGGCCCATTCCCGGTTCGCGGCGATGTGCAGAACCATCAGGGTGTCCGACTGCATAGTGGTCAGGCCCTTGCCGTACTTCGCGTTGTCGCCGTCGCGGCTGTCCGAGCCGACCACCAGAATGTTCTTCGCGCCCGGGCTGAGGTTGGCCGGACGGTCCCCGCCGATCTTGTTGTCGATGCCGGCGGCCTGGATGTTGCTGTCGAGGCGCTGGTACAGCCAGTAGCCCCCTGCGCCCGCGACGACGAGCAGTACGGCCAGGGCGGCACCGGTCAGGACCAGAACCCTCCCGCGCCGGGTCAGCCGGGTCCTGGTACGCCGATGCCCTCGTGACCGGACCGGCCCGCGGCGTTCGCGGGATGCGCCAAGCTGCCTGTCCACGTGTCCGCCTCCCTGTGCCGCCCGGTATGGCGGTTCGCTGTGCTGTGTCGTGATCCCGCCGGGCGGCCCCTGCTTCCGTGCCGACGGAGTCAAGAATCTACAACGGCGTAGAAGATAGGGGGACAGAGGGCTTCGTGAACATGTGCGAGGGGCGTGCTGAGGAGCGTGCCTGTGCCCCCTCGTGTCCGGCGGCGGAAAGGGAGTGGCAGGTGGTTGAGAAGCATGGTGGACCGCCGCTGCGTGGGCGCCCCCGCAGAGGGGCGGGCGAACTGGAGGCCAGTGTCCTGGCCGCCCTCGGCAGCGCGCCGGGGCCGGTGACGGCCGGCTGGGTGCGCGAGCAGATCGACCCCTCTCTCGCCTACACCACGGTGGTGACCACGCTGACGCGGCTGCACGGCAAGCAGGCCGTGGTGCGCCGCCGCGACGGGCGCTCCTATGTCTGGAGGGCCGTTGCCGACGCAGCGGGGCTGGCCGCCCGGCGCATGCACCAGATCCTCGACCAGGAGGACGACCGGGGCGCCGTGCTCAGCCGGTTCATCGCTGAACTCCCCCCTGACGAAGAGCGGTTGCTGCAGCTGGAACTCGACACCACCACCAGCGCCAAAACGGGCAGCTGATGGCACTCGCTGGGCCAGGGTCCCCCAGCTCGCGGAAGTGGACATCGTGGAAACAGGACCGGGCGGGCAGACGGCGACTCAGTACGATGAACCGCCCCCGCAGCGGCAGGCGGGGCGAGAAAACGGGGAGGCTCACGGTATGACGGACCAGAACAGGGGCGGTACCGGGCAGTCCCGGCGCCGGCGCGGCCAAGGGGAGCTGGAGACGCAGGTGCTCGCCGCGCTGCACCAGGCCCCCGGAGCGGTTCCTGCGGCCTGGGTCCAAGACCGCCTCGGTGGCAGCCTCGCCTACACCACGGTGATGACCATCCTGACCCGGCTGCACGCCAAGGGTGCGGTCGCCCGCCGGCGGGCGGGCCGCTTGTTCGAGTGGACGGCCATCGCCGACGAGGCAGGGCTGGCCGCCTTGCGGATGCGGAAGGTCTTGGACGCCGAGAGCGACCGGGAAGCGGTCCTGGCCCGCTTCCTGACCAGCCTGACTCCGGGGGATGAACAGGTACTGCGCGATCTGCTGGCCCCGGACCCCGGCGAGGGGGAAGACTAGCCGTCATGGGGGTCTTCGTCTTCCTGCCGCTGGTGCTGCCGTTAACGGCCTGGCCGATCGCCCGTCTTGCCGAACAGCATTTGCACCCCAGGGCGGCGACCTGGCTGCTGTCGGCCGTCGCCGGGGTACTCGCGGTGTGCAGCACCCTGTGCCTGGCCTTGTTGATGGTGGTCGGCACCGCGCAGCTGCCCGGCAACCCTCTGCCCGACGGCTGGTCGGACCCGGAGGTCCGCGAGGCCGTCCCCTACGACGAGGTCGCGGGCAAGGCCGCCATTCCCGCCCTGATCGCGGTGCTCGTCGCCTGTACCCGGACCGCGTGGCGCCACCACCGCGTACGCCGCCGGGCCGAGCGCGCCCTTGCCGGCCTGCCGGCCACGCCGGTGGCGGTGCTGCCCGACGAACTGCCGTACGCCTACGCGCTGCACGGCAGACGGAACCGGATCGTGGCCACCACCGGGATGCTGGCCGGACTCGGCTCGGCCGAGCGGCGGGCGCTGTTCGCCCACGAGCGCGTCCATCTGGCCCGCCACCACCACCGGTTCCTGCTCACCGTGCAGCTCGCCGCACGGGCCAACCCGTTCCTGCGCCCGCTGCGGACCGCCGTCACGTACTGCGCGGAGCGGTGGGCGGACGAGGAGGCGGCCACCGCTGTGGGCAGCCGGCGCACTGTGGCCCTGGCGATCGGCAAGTCCGCGCTGATCTCCCGGGGCGCGCCCATCGCCACGCTCGCGCACTTCGCGGCCTCCGGTCCGGTGCCGCGCCGGGTGGCCGCCCTGCTTGGACCGGCCCCCGCCATCCGGATCTGGCCGCCGGTGTTCACCACGGTGGGCCTGGCCGCCTGGACAGCCGCCGCGGGCACCACCGTCTCGGCACTGTCCTCGGCGAACTCGGCCGTCACGCTGTTCCTCATCCTGCATGCGGCCACCCCGATGTAGTCCGGCCCTCACCGGGCACGCCGGATGGGGTGGTGCTGACGCCGGGTGGCGTCAGCACCACCCCATCCGGCCGGCACAGGTCAGGTGCGGGCCTTGAAGCGTTCGAGCGCGGCCACGCCCGCGGCGGCGAGTGCGATCTGGATGAGCCATTCGATCCAGTCGACGCCCTTGGTGTCCGCAACCCCCAGTCCCGCAGCGATACCGGTCCCGACGAAGGCTGCGGCGATACCGACGCCGATCGTCCACAGCACGCCGATGCGCTGACGGCCCGGCAGCACCAGCCGTCCCAGCGTGCCGATGAGGACGCCGATCACGATGGCACTGATGACCCCGGAGATCTCCATAGCCGTCCCTTCCCGTACGTCGTGTGCAACTCAGAGATCGAACTCGTGGGGCGGCAGATCGAGGGCGTAGCAGGCTTCGCGCACGATCTGCTGCTCGTCCTTGTCGAAGTCGCCGTCGGCACCGCCGATGACGATGCCGATCTGGATCACGGCGCGTGCCTCGGCGGGCTTCTTCCTGGCCTTGGCGACCTCCTGCAGCACGCTGACCTTGCCGAAGTCGAAGTCGGCGGCCAGCTTGTTGCAGTTGTCGTCGAAGCGGCGCTGCAGGTCCTCGGCGGGGAAGTTCTGCAGCACCTCGTTGGTGGCGATGAGCTGGGCCACCTTGCGGCGCTCGGACGGGTCGATGGTGCCGTCGGCCGCGGCGACCAGTGCACACATCGCCATGCTGGCGTCGCGGAAGGCACCGGACTTGAGGTCGTTCTTCTTCGCCATGAGCTGGGTCTGCATCGTCGATGCGGACTCCTTGAGGCGGTCCCACAGGGCCATGCCAACTCCGTACGTCTCAGGGGCTGTCCAGGCCGGGGTGCGGCCCGGACCACCACATCTTCTACATTAATGTAGAAGCTACCAGGGGCGGCAAGAGCGCGCGGACTCCTCAGTCCTCGCTTCCCTCTTCCTCCTCGTCGCCTTCGAAGAAGTCGCCCACCTCGTCGACCACTTCGGCCGCGACCATGCCGCCGACCACGCCGACGGCGAGCCCCGCCGCGCCGGCCGCGACCACGGTGCCCATGCCCGGCCCGGAGCGGTGACCGTGACCGTCGCCGTGATGGTGGCCGCCATGGCCGTGGTCGTCCTTGTGGGGGTGGCTGCCGTGCGCGGCGTAGGGGTCGCTGTGGCCGTAGTGGCCGCTGTGATGCGGCTCGTCGTGCTCGTACGAGGCGTGAGAGCCGTGGGTGGCGCGGCGCTCGATCATCTGACGGATCCAGTCGTCGACTTCGGCGCTCCAGTTGATCTGCTCGACGCCGTGGTGGCTGACGGTGAAACGGGACACCGCGTCGTGGCCGGCGGAGAAGAGGCCGCCGCGCTTGTCGGCCTCCAGGACCACCTCCATGCCGCCCGGGTTGGCCAGGAAGGTCACCTCGATCTCGTTGACCTGGTGCGCGTACTGCGGCGCCGGGGCGAGCTCGATCTCCTGGTAGAAGGGCAGCTGCTGGCCGGTGCCGCCGATGCGCCCCAGCTCCAGGTCCGCGGACTTGAAGCCGAAGCCGAGCTGGCCCAGCGCCTCCAGGATCGCCTCCTGGGCGGGTAGCGGGCGCACCGCGAGCTGGTCGAGGTCACCCTTGTCTTTCGCGCCCGCCACCGCCAGCTCTGTGCGCACCCCGAGCACGATGCCCAGGCCCTGCCCGTACAGCTCGGTGATGGGGGTCTCCCACGGCAGCATCACACTGAAGGGCACGCTGTGCAGTTCGTCGGCGGCGAGGCGGAAGCTGCCGCCGACGGTGAACCGGTCGAAGACGACCGCGCCCTCGGACTCGCTGTCGTGGTGCTCGGCCTCGACGCGGGCCATCAGCTCCAGGGTGATGTGCTCGATCGTGAAGTCTGCGTCGCCGCCCTTGAGGTGGACCTGCCCGCTGAGGTGTCCGCCGGGCAGTACCGCGCCCGGGTCAAGGACCGTGTCCACCGTGGGTCCGCCCACGCCGAGCGAGCCGAGCAGCCGTTTGAACACCATCGTGGCGTCCACTCCTTCATGTGTACGTACGGTTCGTGCTCCCGCCGGGCGGCGGACCCTGAAGGGGAGGGGCCGCCGCCCCGGCGCAAGAGGGTCTACTTGGCGGAGGTGTCGAGTGCGGCCAGGGCCTGCGCCCAGCGCGCGTACTTCAGCTCGGCCAGATCAGCGACCGTCTTGACGCCGAACGCCTCCTGGAGGAGTTCACCGTCTTTGTCCGAGACCCCCTTCAGCGCGGAGACCGGCGCGGTGAGGATCTCCGGCAGACTCTTGCCCGCCCACGCCTTGTCCAGCACCTTGTCCAGGTCGATCGAAGCCACGACAGCCCTCCCAGGGAAAACACCGATGGATAATCCGGACGACGCGCCGTCGGGGTGGCCGTGACCGGCGGATATGGTCCTGCTCAAACCGGTGCGCGTCCCCCTCCCGTACCTGCCCGTCGCCCACAGGGCAGCCGGGAACATCCGGGCGGCCCCTCGCGTTATCTACACGCATGTAGAAGCATAGAGGGGAGGCACCCCGCAGAGACGGCATCCCGGCGGAACGTCCGAAAACCACCCGTGCGGATGGTGGAAGCCGCCCCCGCAAGGCGACTTTGCCTCCCCTTTACCATGGGGGTCTGGCCCTAGTCGCAGATGCCTTACCGAATCACGCCAGGATCCGCCCGATCCGATGAGCCAAGAAGGAGCAGCAGACCCGCCATGGGTGAACCTCCCAGTCCCAGCCGTGCCATTGCCCGCCCGTCGCGCATACGTGAGGGATCGGGGGTGGCACGGTGACCGAAGTCCTGCTGCTGCTCCTGGCCCTGGCCCTGACCTTGGCGTGTGCGGTGTTCGTCGCGGCCGAGTTCTCCCTGACCACCATCGAGCGCGGTGAGCTGGAGCGCGCCGCCGCGGCCGGTGAGCGCGGTGCCGAGGGCGCCCTGAAGGCCGTGCGCACCCTGACGTTCCAGCTCTCCGGTGCACAGCTGGGCATCACGGTGACCTCGCTGGTGATCGGCATGCTCGCCGAGCCCTCGCTCGCCACCCTGCTGCGCGGCCCGCTGGAAGCTGTCGGCCTGCCGGCCGGTGCGGTCTCCACCGTCTCGACCCTGCTGGGCGTCACGATCGCCACGGTGGTGCTGATGGTGATCGGTGAGCTGGTCCCGAAGAACTGGGCGATCTCCAGCCCGCTGGCCGTGGCCAAGGCGGTGGCCGGCCCGCAGCGCGGCTTCACCGCCGCGTTCGCCCCGCTGATCCGGCACCTCAACAACACCGCGAACCGACTGGTGCGCCGCTTCGGCCTGGAACCACAGGAAGAGCTCGCCTCCGCCCGCACCCCGGAGGAACTGGTCGCACTCGCCCAGCACTCCGCCCGCCAGGGGGCGATCGAGGCGGATGCGGCCGAGCTGTTCGTGCGCACCCTGCACCTGTCCGAGCTGACCGCCGAGAACGTCATGACCCCCCGCGTGGACGTGCAGGCCCTTCAGGCCCACGCCACCGCGACGGACGCGGCGAACCTCACGCTGGCCACCGGCCTGTCCCGCTTCCCCGTCTACCGCGACAGCCTGGACGAGGTCATCGGAACGGTCCACATCCGCGACGTCCTCGCCCTGGAGGAGGACAAGCGGGCCGTCACGGCGGTCACCGGCTTGGCCACCGAGCCGCTGCTGGTGCCCCACTCGCTGCCGGTCGACAAGCTGCTGGGCCGGCTGCGCGCGTCCCGCACCATGGCCGTGATCATCGACGAGTACGGCGGCACCGCGGGCGTCGCCACGGTCGAGGACATCGTCGAGGAGGTCGTCGGCGAGGTCCGTGACGAGCATGACCCGCACGAGCAGCCCGACCTGATGGCCGTCGCCCCGTCCCCGGACGGCCGGCCGGTGTGGGAGGCCGACGGCAGCGTTCGCCTGGACGAGCTCAAGGAGATCGGCTTCGCGGCCCCGGAAGGTCCGTACGAGACCCTGGCCGGCCTGCTCGCCACCCACCTGGAGCGCATCCCGGCCCTGACCGACCGCATCGACGTGGACGGCTGGCAGCTGGCCGTCCTGAACATCGAGCACCACCGGGCCGACCGGGTCCGCATCACCGCCCCGGCCGCCGCCCAGCACAGCACGGAGGATGCCCGATGACCACGATCCAGCTGCTGATCGGCGCGCTCACTCTGATCACCAACGCGTTCTTCGTCGGCGCCGAGTTCGCCCTGATCTCGGTACGGCGCAGCCAGATCGAACCGGCCGCGCTCAAGGGAAACCGGCGGGCAAAGAGCACCCTGTGGGGCATCGAGCACCTGTCCGCGCTGATGGCCACCGCCCAGCTCGGCATCACCGTCTCCTCCCTGGTGCTGGGCGCGGTCGCCGAACCCGCCATCGCCCACCTGCTGGAACCGCCCTTCCACGCCATCGGTGTGCCCGAGGCGCTGATCCACCCGATCGCCTTCGTCATCGCGCTCACCGCAGCGACCTATCTGCACATGCTCATCGGCGAGATGGTGCCGAAGAACATCGCCCTCGCCGCACCGGCGCCGACCGCGCTGCTGCTCGGCCCGCCGCTGGTCGCCCTCACCCGTGCCCTCAAGCCGGTCATCTTCGGCATCAACGCCTTCGCCAACACACTGCTGCGGCTTTTGAAGGTCGAGCCGAAGGACGAGGTCGCCTCCGTCTTCACCGACGACGAACTCGCCCGTCTGGTCAAGGACTCCAGCGAGGCCGGACTACTGGACCCCGCCGACGTCGAACGCCTCCAGGACGCACTCGAACTGGGCACCCGCCCGGTCGGAGAGGTGATGGTGCCGCTGAACAAGACGGTCACCGTGGGCCACGAGACCACTCCGCAGCAGCTGGAACGCGCCGCCGCGGCTGCCGGGTTCTCCCGCCTGCCGGTCACCGGCCCAGCCGACGAGGTGCTGGGTTATCTCCACATCAAGGACGCCCTGGGCGCCACCGACCGCACCCGGCCCTTCCCACGCAGCGCGCTGCACCCGGTCATCCAGGTCGAGATCGACACCCCGCTGGACGACACCATGACCGCCATGCGCGCCGCCGGAACCCACCTGGCGGCCGTCACCGGAAAGAAGGGCACCGTCATCGGCTTCGTCACCATGGAAGACGTCCTGGAGGAACTGGTCGGCCCTAGCCCCTCGGGGCCGTCTGAGCTGGCCGCCAGCTGAGGCGGACAGCCTGCCAGGCTGGACGCTGTGGCATCGACGCCCCCGACCGGGCGGGCGCGGCTGCGCAGGGCCGCGCCCGAACTCTTCGCCGGGCAGCGCTGCGAAGCCGTCTCGACCCGAGCCGTCGAGGGCTCTCGCCCGTCCTGGTGATCCGGCGGTCCGGCCCCAAGCGGGACCTGCGCGTCGGCGACCCCCGTCAGGCCGTACAGGAGTGCGTATCGCCGACACGCCGCATGGGACCAGCGAGGGCTCCTCGGACCTGATGGCCTCGCTCGGCGAGATCTTGGCGTGGCCTGTTCGGCCCGGCCCAGTGCTGCACGGCTACCTGCCGCACGTCTCGCTGCAGGACAGCGAGGTGAACGCCGCACTCTCTAACCGGCCATTCAGGGACGCTCGCGTCGAACGGGACCGGCTCGCCCGCGAACACCGCGCAGGGGCAAGCGGCCCGGACGAGGAGCGGGCACCCTCCAGATGCTTTGCCGCATCCTGGGACCGCCGCTGCTGGGACAGGTGCTGCAACCCGACCTGAAGCGGCCGATGCTCGCCTAGGACGGCCGGTCCCGGCAGCGCCGCCGCGTTCCGGCCGAGCACGTCGGCCTGAGCAACGCCATGCCGGGGTGATTGACGACAGGACCCGCCCCGCTGCGCACACCGTTGCGGCTGAACGCGAGTGTGAGCGCGGTCGGCTCCTGCCGTATGGCGGGGGTCCCGGCCTGGTCGGTTGCGGGTGGGCGCAGCCGGACTGCGCTGGTGGCGTGGTGGGCGATGCCGGTGGCCGCCGTCCTGCCCGTACAGGTCGACGAGGTGCCGATGCCGTCTCCGTAGAGGTCCTAACAAAGGCGTTGGACGTGGCGGTGGGTGATCAGGCAGGTGGCGAGGCCGAGGAAGGCTTCGTGGATGTCGTCGCGTCGTTCCCAGCGGCTGCGCAGGCGGCGGAAGCCGTGCAGCCAGGAGATCGTGCGCTCGACGACGTAACGGAAGATGCCGAGGCCGGAGCCGTGTGGCTGGCCCCGTTCGGCGATGACCGGGCGGATGCCGCGGGCCCAGAGCAGGCGGCGGTATGTGTCGTGGTCGTAGCCGCGGTCGGCCAGAAGCGCATCGGGTCGGTGTGCTGGGGCGGCCGACGACGCCTGCCACGGCCGGAACCTTGTCCAGCAGGGGCAGCACCTGGGTGCCGGCCATCGCCACGGGCCGGACGACCGCCACTGGGGGCCACCCGGCCCCTGGTTCGCCAGTGACGATGCGGCGGTGACGCTCTCGCCGAGTCCGCGTCCGCACACCGTGCCCCCGTCTGCTGGGTTGTGGTGCGAACGGCAGATGATGGATCTTGTGCCCCGCGACGCAGGTGATCGACGACCAGTGAGCTCTCGCACCTTGGGACCGCTGGCCCCGGCTGCCTGTCTTCCGGCCAGTTGGTCTTTGTCCTCGGGTCGGGGCGAGAGCGCTCGGATCCCGGTCGGCGAACCCGGTTCGGGGCCGGCACGCTTTAAGATCCACACCTGTTGGAGCGCCAGAACAGGTCTGCGAGGAAGCGAATCACCCATGTCCGAACGGACCGCCGCGCAGTTACGGCACGCCCTGGCCGATCGCAGCCGCCACATCACGGACTCGGCGGCGTTCACCGCCGCCGTCTTCTGTCTCATCGGGGGCAACGCCGCGCTGCTGGGTATCGAAACCTACGCCAGCATCGTGGATGAATGGCACAGTACCCTTCACGCCGCAGAGCTTGTCTTCCTCGCCGCCTTCACCGCCGAGATCCTGCTGCGGGCCGCCGCCCACGCCGACCGCCCCAAGGACTTCTTCCGCGATCCGTGGAACGTGTTCGACCTGCTCGTCGTCACCGTGGCCTTCCTGCCTTTCGCCCGCGAGAACGCCACCGTGCTGCGGCTGCTCCGGCTGGCCAGGGTGGCGCGTGCGGCGCGCTTCCTGCCGCAGCTGCGGATCGTGATCGTGGCCGTCGGCAAGAGCCTGCCAGGAACGTTGAGTTTCCTGCTGGTCGGGGCGCTGCTGCTGTATGTGTATGCGATGGTCGGCTGGGTGTTCTTCGCCGACGACGACCCCGAGCACTACGGCTCCCTCGGCCGCGCCGTTCTCACCCTCTTCCTCCTCATCACCCTCGACGGCCTCGGCGACGCCGTCCGCGCGGGCCTGGAAATCTCCCGCTGGACCATCCTCTACTTTGCCTCCTACGTCCTGCTCGGCTCCTTCGTCCTGGTCAACCTCCTCATCGGCGTCGTCATCAACTCCCTCGAAGAAGCCCGCGAACTCGAAGCACCAACCACCAGCCACAGGAACAACCCGCCACACCCGACGCCCGACGCCTGCACCAGCGCATCGCAACAGCCCGGCAAGCACTCGACGCCCTGGAAGCCGAACTGGCCGCCCTGCCCACACCCCGGCCCCGCGAAGAGGAAGCCCCCACCGCGCCACCACATCGACTGGACGCTCACTGATCGTGCCACCGCAAGCGGCCCTTCACCTTGCACGCCACATCGACGAGGCCCGCACCGGAGCGAAACCTCACCGCCGCCCGCCGACCACAACCGCGGCCCGGCCCACAGTGGAGGATCCGACGCTTTGCAGACGGATTCGGCCCACCCGGCTCACATGCCGACGAAGGTCCCTGGAGCCGGGAGATGCCCATCGTCCGTCTACGAGGAGCCATCTGCCGACCCTGCCGTCGCCCTCTCTGCGGACTTCCGCGCCCGCAACCTCCGCTTTCGCTCACCTTACGAACCGCCCACCAAGAGAAGCGCGGCCCGGCAGGCGTCCGGACATCTGTGTCAGCGATCGGTCAGTGGGCATTCGTACAGCCAACGACTTTGAGGGAGGGACGCATGGAGATCTCCGGAATCATCACCGCCATCATCATCGGCGCCGTCATCGGTGTGCTGGGGCGGCTCGCCCTGCCCGGCCGCCAGCACACCGGCATCTTGTGGACCATCGCCGTCGGTATCGTCGCCGCTCTGATCGGCACCGCCATCGCCGCCGCCATGGGCGTCGCCGACACCGGAGGTATCGACTGGATCGAGCTGGCCATCCAGATCGCGCTCGCCGCAGGCGGCGTCGCCGCCGTCGAACGCCTCAAAGGCCGCTGACCACAGCCCACCAGCGTCTCTTTCGGGCCGCCCGGCATTTCCCGGGCGGCTCACGCACACCCAACTTCGCACAATGGCTCGTTACCGCCGGCGGGCCGGTATGCGGTCCCCGCGCCTGGGGCGGCCGACCGTTCGCTGCGGGCGAGCGGGCCCCCTGGGTACGCCGGTGTGAAGCGAGAGCCACCCGGTACGAGAACGCTAACCATCTTCCGCGACCGCACTGACGAAGGGCTGCCATGCTCACCCTGCTGACCGACCTGTGGCCGTTGAGTTGGAGCGTGGGAGTCTTCCTCGTGGCCACGGCCGTGACCGTGGTGTGCAGCATCCGGCTCGCAGGGCTGGGTGACACCCTCGCCGACCGCACCGGCTGGGGCGAGGCCCTCTTCGGCGCGGTGCTGTTCGGCCTGGTGACGTCTCTCTCGGGCATTGTGATGACCGCCGTGAGCGCCGCCGCGGACCAGCCGCGCCTTGCCTACGGCAACGCCGTAGGAGGTATTGCGGCGCAGACGGTGGCACTCGTCGTCGCTGACGCCTTCCTGCGAAAGGTCAACCTCGAACACGCCGCCGCCTCGGTCTCCAACATGCTGTTCGGCTGCCTGCTCATCGGGCTGCTGGGCATCGCCCTCATGGCAACGTTCAGCCCGTCCGTGACCTTCCTGAGCCTGCATCCGGCCTCCGTCGTTCTGGTGGCCTTCTACCTCGGCGCTCTGGTCCTCATCCGCAGCCGCGGGGAACCCATGTGGCAGGCGGTACGTACCCGGGACACGCTTCCCGATGTCCCGGACGCAGACGTCCAAGGGCTGGCTGCTCACTCAACACCGCGGCTGTGGAGCGAGTTCGCCGCTGTGGCGGGCCTCGTGGCTGTCGGCGGCTGGGCGGTGGCCCGTGCCGCGGAGGGCATCGTGGAGCACACAGGGCTGAGTGCCGGCCTCGTGGGGGCTGTGTTCATGGGCCTGGTCAACGCCCTGCCGGAGACGGTCACCTCCATTGCCGCCGTCCGGCGTGGCGCTGTCACATTGGCCATCGCCGCCATCATCGGCGGCAACTGCCTGGACGCGCTCAACCTGGTGGTCGGCGACATCGCCTATCGAGGCGGATCCCTGTACCACGCCGCGCACCCGGACGAGCTGTTCCTTACCACCGGCGCGATGGTCATGACTGCTGTTTTGCTCGGCGGCCTCCTCGTCCGCCAGAAACGAGGCTGGCTCAAGATCGGCTTCGACGGCATCCTGCTGATCACCATCTACGCCAGCATGGTTGCCGTGCTCGCCCTCTGAGAGACGAGCGCCCCCCTCTTCCCCCGGATGCATGTGACCAGCGCCCAGTGCTCGGTGCAGCAGGTGATTGAGGGCGCTGCTGGCACGACGGTAGGCGTAGCCGTGAACATGCTGGTCGGTTGCCCATGAGGAGCACCAGAGCACCGCGAGGAGATACGAAGAAAGTTCGGGACAGGTGTGGTCCGGGTGCCTGGGCGTGGCAGCCCGGACCCATCGGCGCTGGCTAGCAGTCAGTCCTTCTTCTCGCCTGGTGCTCTGACCGGGAACGTTCGCCGGGTCGGTGGAACAGGATGAGATACCTCAACGTTCGGCAAAGTGTTCGTCCGGGAGCGCCCGAACGGCTGCTGCCAGGTGGCAACGGCAGCCACAGCCGTAGACACGTCCCATGACCACGGACGTCGGCACGGCCTCCGGCTCCTGATCCCAGAGAACGGATCACGAGACGGACGGGGGAACACCGATGACGACCGCTCACGCCTTATCCGGGTTGGGAGCAGCCCACCGCCAGAGAGCGACACGGTCATCGCCGTACGGCATCTGGGATGCGCTACCGCAGCCTGGACGCATTGAAGGGTGTCGGTTTCCCGGCCCGACGAGGCGAAGTCATCCTGCTGCTGGGCCCGAACGGCGCGGGCAAGACGACCACGATCGAGGTCTTGGAAGGCTTCCGGATGCGCTCGGCCGGTGACGTGACCGCCCTCGGTACGGATCCAGCTGGCGGGGACGAGCGGTGGCGTGCGCGCCTGGGCATCGTGTTGCAGTCCTGGCGCGACCACGGCAAGTGGCGGGTGCGGGAACTGCTGGCCCATCTTGGCTCGTACTACGCGCCGTACTCCACCGCCCTCGTGCGGCGGCCGTCAGACGTTGACGAGCTCCTCGCCGCCGTGGGTCTGACCGAGCAGGCGGACAAGCGGATCGGAACTCTGTCCGGAGGCCAGCGCAGGCGTTTCGACGTGGCCGTCGGCATCGTAGACAGACCCGAGGTGCTGTTTTTGGACGAGCCGACGGCGGTCTGGACCCGGAGGCGAGGAACGAGTTTCACGTCGGCCCCATTCCTGGAGGTCCGCCACCGCGGACACGCCAGCGTCGAGGACCACATCCGGTGCGGCAAGACCACCGGCTTCGGCCGCTTTCCCTCCCGCCACTTCCCGCTCAACGTCGCCTGGCCCGAACTCAGCCTCGCGGCGATCGACCTCCTCGCATGGACCCGCGTCCTCCTGCTGGACGGCGAACTCGCGGCTGCCGAACCCAAGGAACTCCGCTACCGGATTCTGCACGTCGCCGCCCGGATCATCCGGGGCGGCCGTCGCCTCCGCCTTCGGATGTCGGCGACCTGGCCCTGGCGACATGAACTCGCGGCCGCATTCCACCGCCTGGCAGCACTACCCCGCCCCGCCATCTGACTCGCCGTCCCCACACACCCTCGACTGAAGGACCTCGGAGAACCTGACCCCGCGTCGGGCCCTCACCACGTCCACCGGCCGACACGGCCCCAAACAAACTCGCTCAGCCGCCCACCAGCCCCAACTGAAGCGGCGAGGCTAGTCCGAACAGGCCCTCCACCCGGACACACGCGCCACAGAACGGCCTGATCCGAGGCATCCGCGCGTTCGGCCCCTCCCAGGAGCCGGTTGGCCATCTTGGCAGGGCCTTCGCGGTTGCTGTGCTCTGCTCCTCAGAGCGCTTGCCAGACCCGGGCCAGCGCCGACGTGGTCAGGACCTGATCCGGACGCCCCTGCCCGACGAGGCGGCCGTCCTGGAGCAGGAGGCAGGTGTCCGCCGCGCGCGCGACCTCCAGGTCGTGCGTTGCCTGGACGACCGTCACGCCGTCGGCGACGAGCGCCGTCAGCAGCGCCCCGATCCGCTCCATCGCCTCCGGGTCCAGGCCGGTGGTCGGCTCGTCGAGGAGCAGCAGGTCCGACTCCTGTGCCAGACCCTGGGCGATGAGCGCACGTTGACGCTGCCCGCCCGACAGTTGGCCCAGCTGACGTGAGGCGAGGTCGCCGATGCCGAGGCGGTCGAGCGCCGCGTCCACGGTCGCGTGGTCTCGTGCGGTCAGCCGGCGCCACGGCCCGCGCTCGCCCCAGCGCCCCATCTGCACGGTTTGCCGAACGGTGAGCGGGAGGGTGTCGCCGACTGCTCCGCGCTGCGGTACGAAGGCGGGCGGTCGATCGCCGGTGCGGAGGAGATCGCCGGATGTCGGCTTGATCACACCGGCGAGCACACCGAGCAGGGTCGACTTGCCGCTGCCGTTCGGGCCGACCAGCACCGTCGTGGTCAACTCCGTTATATCCGCGCTGACTTGATGGAGTACTGGGCGCCCTGGATAGCCGGCGCACAGCCCCGAGAAGCGGAGGTGAGCGGTCCGCTCGAGGGGAGGAGCGGGAGAGGGGCACGGTTTTTTGAACATGGTTTTCATTGTAGTGTCCTGCTCATGGAGTGGTTGACGGTCCCGTTCGAAGTGACCTTCGTGCAGCGGGCTCTCTGGGGCGGGATGCTCGTGTCCGCGATCTGTGCGCTGGCGGGCACCTGGGTGGTGCTGAGGGGGATGGCCTTCCTCGGTGACGCCATGTCCCACGGGCTGCTTCCGGGCGTCGCGGTGGCCGCGCTCCTCGGGGGGAACCTGATGGTGGGCGCGGTGGTCAGTGCCGCCGTCATGACGGCCGGTGTCACCGCGCTCGGCCGTACGCCGAGGCTGTCGCAGGACACCGGCATCGGGCTGCTGTTCGTCGGCATGCTCTCGCTCGGCGTGATCATCGTGTCGCGCTCGCAGTCCTTCGCGGTCGACCTGACCGGCTTTCTCTTCGGTGACGTCCTCGCTGTCAGGCAGCAGGACCTCCTGGTGCTCGCGGCGGCGTTGCTCGCCGCGCTGGTGGTGTCGGTGCTCGGTCACCGTGCCTTCCTGGCCCTGGCGTTCGACTCGCGAAAGGCCCACACCCTGGGGCTGCGCCCGCGCGTGGCCCACGCCGTGCTCCTCGGCCTGCTCGGTCTGGCGATCGTCGCCTCGTTCCACATCGTCGGAACGCTGCTCGTCCTCGGACTGCTCATCGCACCGCCGTCGGCCGCCCTGCCCTGGGCCCGCTCCGTGCGCGGGGTCATGGTGCTCGCCGCCCTGCTCGGCGCCTTGGCCACATTCGGCGGCTTGCTGGTGTCCTGGCATCTGAGCACCGCAGCCGGAGCGACCGTCTCGGCCCTCGCGGTGAGCCTTTTCTTCCTCTCCCACGTGCTGTCCGGGCTGCGTGATCGCCGTACGCGCCACGCCCACGCCCCGGCCCCTGTACTCGAAGTCAACTGAAAGAAGCCAGAGGCGATCGTCATGACCGTCCGCAGAAACGTCTCTCCGTGGGCATCGGCCGCACTGGTGCTCACCGCGCTGCTCACCACGAGTTGCGCGGGAGAGAAGAACAACGCTGCACGATCCGCCGCGAGTTCCGCGTCCGCCACTCCGCACGGGTACGTCGAGGGGGCCCAAGAGGCCGCCGAGCAGCAGTCCCGGCTCCTCCTGAACGACCCCGACAGCGGAAACACCAGGATCCTCGACCTCGTCACCGGCAAGGTGCACAGGACGGCCCAGGTGAAGGGCGCCGTTCGGCTGGGTACGGACGGCAGGTTCGGCTACCTCCAGGCACCCGGCGGCACGCATGTGCTCGACAGCGGCGCCTGGATGGTGGACCACGGCGATCACGTCCACTACTACAGCGCGGCGACACGCGACGTGGGTGAGCTCCCTGCGGGCAGCCGAGCCCAGGTACGCAGCGACATCGCCGTGACCGCGGTGACCGGCGAGAACGGCCGCACCGTCCTGTACGACCGCAGCAGGCTGGAGAAGGGGGAGATCACATCTCCTCAGACGCTGCAAGGCACTTACGCCGGTGTCGTCGTACCGTACGAGGAACACCTGCTCGCCTTCGAGAACAAGGGTGGGACCACCGAACTCGTCGTCCTCGACCGCAAGGGTGAGCGCGTGGCCTCCCCGGACGTGACGTGCGAAGAGCCGCGAGGAGACGCCGTCACCCGACGCGGCGTGATCCTCGGCTGCGTCGGCGGCGCCCTGCTCGTCCGGGCGCAGGACGGCGCCTTCACCGCCGAGGAGATCCCCTACGGGCGGGACGTCCCGGCGCAGGAACGAGCCACCGCCTTCCGCCATCGACCCGGCAGCGACACCCTCACCGCCCCGGCCGGCGACGACGCGGTCTGGGTCCTCGACGTCACCGAGCGGACCTGGAAGCGGGTGGACACCGGACCGGTCGTCGCGGCCAACACAGCCGGAGAGGGCTCCCCGCTGCTCGTTCTGGAGAACGACGGCTCGGTGCACGGCTATGACATCGCAACCGGAAAGCTGACTGCACGCACCAAGTCGCTGCTGACGGAAGGGAAACGGGCCGGCGCAGGCCGCAGGCCCCCCGTCATCGAGGTCGACCGCAGCCGCGCCTACGTCAACGACCCTGAGGGCAAGAAGGTGTTCGAGATCGACTACAACGACGGACTGCGCATCGCGCGCTCCTTCGACCTGGACGTCAAGCCCGTCCTCATGGCGGAGACCGGACGATGAGCCGAACCGGGGTGAAGCAGCGCGCGAGGGTGGGCATCGCACGCCTGCGGCACCTGATCGCGGGCCTGCTCGCCCTCGTGACAGCTGTGACCGCCAGCGCATGCACTACCGGCGATGACCGGCCCAGCATCGTCGTCACGACCAACATCCTCGGCGACGTCACCCGCGAGATCGTCGGCGACGAGGCCGACGTCACCGTCCTGATGAAGCCCAACGCCGACCCGCACTCCTTCGGTCTGTCAGCGGTGCAGGCCGCCGAGCTGGAGCAGGCCGACCTGGTCGTCTGCAACGGCCTGGGGCTGGAGGAGAACGTACTGCGGCACGTGGACGCCGCCCGCGAGTCCGGTGTCGCCACCTTCGCGGCCGGCGAGGCGGCCGACCCGCTCACCTTCCAGGCGGCCGACGACGGCGGCCCCGAGGGCGAGAAAGGGCAACCCGACCCGCACTTCTGGACAGACCCCGACCGGATGCGCAAGGTCACCGGCCTGATAGCCGACCAGGTCATCGAGCACGTCGACGGCGTGGAGTCAGGAACGATACGCGCCAACGCCGACCGCTACGCGAAGCAACTCACCGGCCTCACCACCTGGATGGAGAAGTCTTTCGGCCGCGTTCCCGCAGACAAGCGGGCCCTGGTCACCAACCACCACGTCTTCGGCTACCTCGCCGACCGCTTCGGCTTCGAGGTGATCGGAGCGGTCATTCCCAGCGGCACCACGCTGGCTTCACCCAGCTCCTCGGACCTGCGCTCCCTCACCGAGGCGATGAAGAGAGCAGGCGTACGCACCGTCTTCGCCGACTCCTCCCAGCCCAAGCGGCTCGCCGAGGTACTGCGGACGGAGATGGGCGGCGGGGTTCGCGTCGTCGAGCTCTACTCGGAGTCCCTGACGGCGAAGGGCGAGGGCGCCGGCACCTACCTGCGGATGATGCACGCCAACACCACCGCCATGGTCACCGGCCTGACCGGCGACTGACCCTTCGAGCCTCCCGGCACACCGGTCATCGGGCGCCACACGCCATACCCCTCATACCGCCGCCGCGCGGTGCAGAAAGGAACATACTGATGAACAAGTCGATACGCGGCAGAGCCCTCACGGGCACTGCACTGGCATTGGCGGCCTCCTCGGTTCTGACCGCCTGCGGCGGAGAGGGCTCTTCCTCCACCGATACCAAGTCCGACGGAAGCGCGAGCGCCAAACCCGCGGTGGCTGTCAAGGATCCGCTGGTCGCCACCTTCGACGGCGGCCTGTACATCCTCGACGGCGAGAGCCTGAAGCTCGCCAAGACCATCGACCTGCCCGGCTTCAACCGGGTCAACCCCGCGGGTGACGAGGACCACGTCGTCGTCTCCACCGACAGCGGATTCCGTGTCCTGGACGCCACCGACCAGACCCTCACCGACATCGAGTACAGGGGCGCCAAGCCCGGTCACGTTGTACGTCACGCCGGAAAGACCGTGCTCTTCACCGACGGCACCGGAGAGGTCAACGTCTTCGACCCCACCGCCCTGAGCAGTGGCAAGAAGCCGGAAGGGCGCACCTACACCTCTGCCGAGCCGCACCACGGTGTCGCCATCGAACTGGCCGACGGCAAACTCGTGAGCACCTTGGGTACCGAGGAGAAGCGCACCGGCGCGCTGGTGCTGGACAAGAACAACAAGGAGGTCGCGCGCAACGAGGACTGCCCCGGTGTCCACGGCGAGGCCGCCGCCAAGAACGAGGCCGTCGGCATCGGCTGCGAGGACGGCATCCTGATCTACAAGGACGGCAAGTTCACCAAGATCGACGCCCCCGACGGCTACGGCCGCATCGGCAACCAGGCCGGCAGCGACGCCTCGCCGATCCTCCTGGGTGACTACAAGACCGACCCCGAGGCTGAGCTGGAGCGGCCCACCCGCATCTCGCTCATCGACACCGACAAGAAGAAGCTGCGTCTGGTCGACCTGGGCGTCAGCTACTCCTTCCGTTCGCTGGCCCGCGGCCCGCACGGCGAGGCCCTGGTCCTCGGCACCGACGGCGCCCTCCACGTCATCGACCAGAACACCGGCAAGATCGAGAAGAAGATCCCCGCCGTGGGCAAGTGGCAGGAGCCGCTGGACTGGCAGCAGCCCCGGCCCACCTTGTTCGTCCGCGGGCACGTCGCGTACGTCTCCGAGCCCAGCAGGAAGGTGCTGCACACGATCGACCTGCTGAAGGGGAAGAAGATGACCTCTGTCACCCTGCCGGAGAGCACCAACGAGCTGTCGGGCGTCGTCGCCGGACACTGACTCCGCCACGTCCCCTCGCAGCCGTGGCCTTCGCGCCGCGGCGGCGAGGGCGCCTCGCCCGTGGCCGCGAACACGCGCTCCGAGCCGGGTGCTTGTGCGTCCCCGTGTCCGTCGTCCGGCAGCGGCAGGAGCGCGTGAGGTGTGACCGGAGGGCAGCCGGGGGGAGCCGCGAGGAGATCCATGAACCGGTGAACCGCCAGCGCACCGGGCTTCCGGTGCCGCAGCACGACCAGCGGGTCGCCTTCGCCCCCTACCGTCACGCCCGGTTCGCCGACGCGCGTGCGTACCCGCGCGGCTTCCCCGGTGGCCAGGTCGAGGACCGTGAGAAGCGAGGGCATCGAGCTGCGCTCATCGTCGAGTTTTGTTCGCAGTTGGATCGTCGCAGCGGCGGTGGGTTCCGTCCTCGGCAACACCATCTCCCACTCGCACCGGCGCACCTCGCGCCGTTTCGACCCCAACATCCAGCGCAAGCGCTACTGGCTGCCGAGCGAGGGCCGGTACGTCCGGCTGACGCTCAGCGCGAAGGCGATCAAGGCCGTCGACAGCATCGGCATCGAGGCCGCCGTGGCCCGCATCCGTGCCCGGGGAGTGAAGGTCTGATGGCCAAGAAGAGCAAGGTCGCGCAGAACGAGAAGCGCAAGGCGACCGTCGAGCGGTACGCGGCCCGACGGGCAGAGCTGAAGGAGATCATTCGCCGACCGTCCTCCACCGGCGACGAGCACCGGGCCGCAGTGGTGGAACTGCGGCGCCATCCCGCCAGTGCGACCCGGGTGCGCAACCGGGACGGCGTGGACGGGCGGCCGCGGGGCCACCTGCGGAAGTTCCGCCTCTCGCGTGTCCGCATGCGTGAGCAGGCCCATGCCGGATTCCTTCCCGGCGTCACGAAGTCGTACTGGTAACCCTGGCGCTCTTGCGGTAGACGGAGCTTCTGGCCGTGCCTCGCCGGAGTTGAGGTCAGGGCCCCGCCCGGCGCCTGCCGTCCTCTGTGTCGCCGGTCGGAGCCCTCTTACGGGTTCTCCAGGCCAAGCGCCGGCCCAGGCCCCACGGGGGCGCCGGGTCGCAGGGCGGGGAAGCCGCCGTGACGGGGCCTCCGGCCGTAGATCTCAGCCCCGACAGTATTCGGCCCAGCATCTGAAGAGGCGTCCCCGCCCGCCCATGCGACACTCGCACGCCCCGGTCCGTCGCTCGTGCGGCGGCGGGCCGGGGCGAGTGCAGCAGGTCCGGGACTGTCGTGGTGTCAGGGCAGGCGCAGGAGGTTGAGCCGGTAGCCCTCTGCTTGAGGGAGCCGCTGGGCAGCGAGCACGGACAGCCTCTCCTGGTAGGGAGCCGGTAGTTCGTCGACGAGAGGGTGGGGAAGGCTCGTGAGTGTGTGCGATGCCAGTACGTGGACGCCGGGCCGCCAGGCGTCCAGCCCGGCCAGGTCGGGGCAGCACCAGTGCATCCGGGCTGCGACCTTGCTGAGGGCGTCGTGCTCTTCCTGGGTGTCGAAGAAGCCGGGACCGGCGGTGTCGAGTGCCAGCAGCGAACCTGGGAAGCGGTCGGAGAGCAGATCGACGACTCGACGGACATCGGACTCGTACAGGTAGGGCAGCACGGCCTCCGCCACGAGCAGGTACGGCCCGTCGGTCCGAGAGGCCACCTCGGCGGCCCATGCCTCGTCCGTCACCGACGCCGCGACCATCGTCCGCCGGGGAGTGTCCGCGAAGAAGGCCCTGCGCAGGTCGATCACGTCGGGCAGGTCGAGGTCGAACCACCTGACCCGACCGTTGTCGAGACGTTCGTAGCGGGTGTTCAGTCCGGTGCCGATCTCGACGACGGTCGCGTCGGGATGTGCGGCGAGGAAGTCCGCGACCCACCGGTCGAACAGGACGGTGCGCAACATCGCACCGGTGAGGCTGGGCAGGCCGTCGAAGCGTGCGAAGTCGTAGTCGATTCCGGCGACGATCTCCTCGGCCCGGACGTCACGCAGCAGGGGAAACTCCTTGCGGTTCTCCATCGCCCGTGCGTACAGCGGGATGAGGAGGGTCTCCTGGACGGTCCCCAGCTGGGGCTGCTTCCTGTCCATGAATGGCCTCCCTGGTGCAGATGGTGTACCGGGCCGGACGGTGCCGTGGCTGCGACCACCGCCCGGCCCGGAGTTTCAGGGCCCCGTCGTGGCGGCGAGGGGCTCGTGCTCGTGCGCGCAACCCTCGTCGAAGCCGTAGGTGTCCCAGGCGGGAAAGGGGTCGGAACGGGGGAGCCGCTCGTCCTCCCTCATGAGGCAGTCGGTCAGGGCCGCTTGCAAGGACGCGGCGTTCAGGTGGGTGCCGATGAACACGAGTTCCTGTGCGTAAGGGCTCTCGGCGTCATGCGCGGAGGAGGGTTCGAAGCGTGCCACCGAGCCGGCCTGGGACCACAACCCCGTCACACGAGGGCGGCTGGCCAGTGTGAAGAAGCCCTTTGACCTGAGCACCTGTCCGTATGCGCCGCTGTCGAGTGACTCGTTCACGAACGTCCACAGTCGCCCGGGGTGGAAGGGCGTTCCCGACCGGAAGACGGTCGAGGAGATGCCGTACTCCTCCGTCTCGGGAACATGGTCGCCGTTGAGTTCCCTGACCCAGCCCGGGGCCTGCTGTGCTCGCTCCAGATCGAAGAGGCCGGTGCCCAGGATCTCGCCGACCGGTACGCGGCCCCGCACGGTCGGCACCACGCGGGCGACGGGGTTGAGCCTGGCCAAGGTGGCCTGCAGCCGGTCGGCGGACGGGGCGTCGACGAGGTCGAGCTTGTTGAGGACGATGACGTCGGCGAACTCGATCTGGTCCATCAGCAGGTCGCTGACCGTGCGTTCGTCGTCCTCGTACTGATCCAGGCCCCGTTCGGCCAGTTCATCACCGCCGGCCAGCTCGGGCAGGAAGTTTGCGGCGTCCACGATCGTGACCATCGTGTCCAGCCGAGCCAGGTCGCCGAGGGTGGCGCCGTCGTCGCGGGCGAAAGCGAAGGTCGCGGCCACCGGCATGGGCTCGGAGATGCCGGAGGACTCGATGAGGAGGTAGTCGAAACGCCCCTCGCGCGCCAACCGGTCCACCTCTTCCAGGAGGTCGTCGCGCAGGGTGCAGCAGATGCACCCGTTGGTCATCTCGACCAGGCGTTCCTCGGTGCGCGACAGGGCTGCCTCGCCGCCGCGCACCAGGGCGGCGTCGATGTTGATTTCGCTCATGTCATTGACGATGACGGCGACGCGCAAGCCCTCACGGTTTCCGAGGACATGATTGAGCAGGGTGGTCTTGCCGGCACCGAGGAACCCCGACAGGACAGTGACGGGTAGGCGCGAGGGAACGTGGGTCATGCGGTGTCAGCCCTCGGGGTGGAGCAGGCCACGTTCGTACGCCTTGGCCAGCCGCTGGGGTACGCGGTACGGAACCCCGTCCACCGTGACCGTCACCAGCTGAGGCGTCACCGCCTTCCACTGCGCGCGACGGTGTCGGGTGTTGCTGCGCGACATCTTGCGTTTGGGTACGGCCATGAGGACCTCCGGTGTGAGCGAGCGAGGTAGACAGTACATGAAAATGGATGTCATTACGACGGTTGGCTGTCGAGGCCGCTCGAGGTGCGGGAAGGGAGGGTGTGCAGCTGCCCGACCTTCTCCGGCAGGGTCATCCGGGACAGCAAGTCGTCGGCTCTCACTTCCCCGTCGCGTACCTGCGCCCGCCCCGCAACTGCATCAACGACCCAAACGGGTTGGTCTTCCACGACGGCCACTACCACGTGTGCTACCAGTACAACCCGCACGGAGCGAACCACGCCAACATGCACTGGGGACACTTCCGCAGTCCCGACCTGCTGACCTGGGAGCCGCTGCCGATCGCCCTGTCCCCGACCGCCGGTGGTCTGGACGCCGACGGCTGCTTTTCCGGTAACGCCGTCTCCGACGGCGAACGGCTGGTCGCCTTCTACTCCGCGCACCGCGAGGACCGCTCGTTCCAGCACCAGCCGGTCACCAGCGCCGTCTCCCGAGACAGCGGCCGGACGTTCAGCCCGAGTGGTGCATTGGTCATCCCCGAGCTGCCCGAGGGCTGCACCATGTACCGCGACCCGTACGTCTGGCAGGACGGCGACGGCTGGCGGATGCTGGTCGGCGCCGCCCTCGCGGACGGCCGCGCCGCCGCCCTCCTCTACGACTCACCGAACCTGGAGAACTGGGCCTACCGGGGGCCCTTCGCCACCCGCCATCCGGAGCCCGTCGATGGCACCGACCTGCTCACGGGGGAGGGCTGGGAATGCCCGCAATACCTCCCGGCAGCCGACGGACGCGGCGCCCTCCTCTTCAGCACCTGGACCGAACCCACCGGCCCGCAGAGCGTCGCGGCCCTGATCGGCGAAGAGTATGACGGCCACTTCAAGGCGGGTTCAGCGGTGCCCGTCGACCACGGCCCCGACTGCTACGCCCCCGCCCTGCTGCGGGCACCGGGCGACCGGTGGTTGCTGTGCGGCTGGTCGTGGGAAGCCCGCGACGAAGCCTGGGCCGTCGCGGACGGATGGGCCGGGGTCCTCACCCTGCCCCGCGAGATCCACGTCCACGACGACGGCACACTGCGCCAGCAGCCCGCCACCGAACTGCTTGCCCTGCGCGGCCGACACACCATCACCGCCACAGGCGCGACGCACGGCTCGCAGCCGGTGGACCTCGGCAGCGTGGGCCGCGCCTTCGACCTGACGGCCCGTCTGGAGCCGACCGGAAACGCCGGCCTGCGGCTGCTCACCACCCCGGACGGCTCCGAGTACCTCGACATCCGTCTCGACGTGGATGCGGGCGAACTCGTCGTCGACCGTGACCACGCCTCACTGGACAGCCGGGCCCGCGGTGGTTCCCACCGGATGCCCTGCCCGCCGGACCGGCCCGTAGACCTGCGCGTCGTCATCGACCACTCCATCGCCAAATCTTCCTGATCACCACCGGCCAGGTCCTCACCCTGCGCTTCTACCCCACAGGGCAGAGCCCGTGGCGACTTCAGGCCCGCACCGCCCCGGGAACGCGCCTCGGCTTCGCGGTCGACACGTGGGAACTGCGCCCGCTCGTGATCAAGGAGCCGAGCACCGGCGCCGCAGAGCCGGCTCCGGCGTCGCAGTAGAACCGACTCCAACCGGTCGATCCCCCACCTCGGCACTGTGTCTCACCCGCTCTCCCACGTACTGAACAAGCAGGTCCGAAGGAGGATCTTCCATGAGGTCATACGGTCTCGGACGACGCCGGTTCCTGGCCACCGCTGTTGGTGTCGCCGCCGCCTGGACCCAGTTTCCCGGCAACGCCATCGCCGCCCCGCAACTGAAGCGAGCCTCACCTGACAATTCCGTCCGTGTGTGGCTGACGGACGTATCGGCCGACAAGTGGGTCGCCGGCCAGGACGATGTGCTGTTCAAGGCGAAGCGAACGGCCAACCCGCTGACGATCAAGATCGACGACAGCGTCAAGTACCAGAAGGTCCAAGGCTTCGGCGCGGCCATGACCGACTCCTCCGCCTGGCTCATCGACAAGCTGTCCACCGCCGAGCGGACCAAGCTGATGAAGAAGCTGTTCGATCCCTCGAAGGGAATCGGCCTCCGCCTGCTCCGCTCTCCGATGGGCGCCACGGATTTCAACGCGTCCGGGAACTACTCCTACAACGACATGCCCGCGGGACAAGCGGACCCCACGCTGTCCGACTTCTCCGTCCAGCATGACGTGCCGTACATCATTCCGGCCTTGCGGCAGGCCCTCTCACTCAACCCGTCCATCAAGATCATGGCCAACCCGTGGAGCCCGCCAGGCTGGATGAAGACCTCCGACTCCATGATCGAAGGCACCCTCAAGAGCGAGTACACCTCCGCGCTGGCCGACTACTTCGTCAAGTTCATCCACGCCTATGGCGAAGCCGGCGTGCCCATCTCCTACATCTCCCCGCAGAACGAACCCATGGGTACTCCCACCTGGCCCGGAATGTTCCTGTCCGCGTACCAGGAAGCCGAGTTGATCCAGGAGATCGGCAAGGCGTTCGAAGCCAACGGAATCTCCACGAAGATCCTGGCCTGGGACCACAACTGGGATGTGCCCTCGTATCCCGAGACGATCTTCAGTGACCCCGCAGCCTCCAAGTACACCGCGGGAACCGGATGGCACATCTACAGCGGCAACCCGAACTACCAGACGGTGGTCCACAACGACTACCCGAGCAAGGAAACCTTCATCACGGAAGCCACCGGAGGCGTTTGGCAGGACAACGACCAGACGGCGTTCAGCGAAGCACTGGGTACGTGGGTCATCAACGGCACGCGCAACTGGGCGAACGGGGTGATGCTGTGGAACATCGCACTCGACCCCGATCGGGGCTCGCTCAACAGCGACACGGACGGCATACCCATGCTTCGGGGCTTGCTCACGATCGACCCGGCCGACGGACGGGTGACCTACAACGTGGACTACCACGCCCTCGCTCACGCCAGCAGGTTCGTCAAGCCCGGAGCACGCCGGATCTACTCGAACACCTTCGGTGAAGGAAGCATAGAGAACGTCGCGTTCCAGAACCCGGACGGATCGAAGGTCCTGATCGCCCACAACTCTGGCAGCGCCGCGAAGACCTTCAGCGTCGCCGACGGGACACACTCGTTCGACTACACCCTGAACGCCGGCGACGCCGTCACCTTCACGTACTCCGGACCTGCGCAGAGCGGCCGCGCCCCCGCAGCGACCAAGGTCTCGGACCCGACACACGACTTCACCTTCAAGTCGGCATCCGGCCCGGTCACCGTCACGTACGACCCGGCACTGCTGCCCCACCACCACTCCATCCGCACCGGAAACAAGCTCCTCACGTACTCCCTGCCGATCGGAGCTTCCGTCCAGACGACAGGAAGGGCACTGAGCCGTAGCAAATGGACCGCCACGGCTTCCGCGCAGCCTGACTGGGGCGTGGCCGCGAACGCGATCGACGGCGACATCAACACAAAGTGGAGCCTCGGGCACGGGACGACGAGCGGCGACTGGTTCCAGATCGACCTGGGGAACCCCACGAGCTTCAACAAAATCGTCATCGACACCGGCGTGAACAATTCGTTCGACTACGTCACCAGGTACCAGATATACGTTTCGAACGACGGAGTCGACTGGGGCAGCGCGATCGCGAGCGGCAGCGGGGGCATCGGCAAGATTGCCGTCACGTTGCCGACCCGAACGGCACAGTACGTTCGCATCGTCAGTACCGCGGCCTCCGGTTTCTGGTGGGCCATCGGCGACATCGAGGTGTACGGGTCGGCGCGTGGAACCGGCTCGATCACAGCTCCTGCAGCAGTATCGAGCGGCCTCCGGCTGAAGACCTGGACCAGCAAGGAAGGGTCGCAGGTAACCGTCGTATTCAACGGGACCACCGGCAGCAAGAGTTTCAAGATATCCACCGACGGCTCGTACACCTATACGCTGCCAAGCGGCACCTCGGCGATGTTCACCATCAAGAAGCTGTCAAGCTTCCCATCGCCGACCTTCAGCGAATTGAAGCCGGAACGAGGAATGCCGCGCTCCAAGTTCACGATTCGCGGTTCTGGTTTCGGCGATGCACAGGGGCTGGGTACGGTGTATTTCGGATCGAGCTACGCCGAAATAGACACCTGGTCGGACACGAGCATCAGCGCCTATGTTCCGAAGGGGCTTCCGGCGGGGAAGGTCACGGTTTCCGTGAGGGGGACCAGCGGAGCAGACGCAGGTGGATCATCGTTCGACGTCATGGATCTTGGTCCTGCGCTGCCGCGGACAGGCTGGACCGCGAAGGCTTCGGACGCAAGCCGGTGGGATGCGCCCGGAAACATGCTCGACGGCAATTCCGACACTCGCTACAGCTCCGGAACAGGGCAGTACGACGGCCTCTGGATCCAAGTGGACATGGGGCAAACGCAGACCTTCAACAAGGTTGTGTTGGATGTCGGCGGCAGTGTCAGCGACTATGCGCGAAGCGCAGACGTATACGTATCCACGAACGGAACCGACTGGACCAGGGTCACGTCCGTAGCGGACGGCCAACGAGTCCACCTGATTTCCTTCCCCGCGCAGACTGCTCGCTACATCAAGGTCGTCAACACCGGCAACGTTGCGCGTAGCTGGTGGTCAGTCGCAGAATTCAACGTCTACAACTGACCTCGGGCTTTGAGGGCCGGAGTGGCACGCCTCACCAAGGGTGCAGCTCCGGCCGTAGGCTGACGTTCGTGACGTGGGAGGCCAGCGCCAGGGCTCGTGCGGGAGTCACCGGCCCCTTCGCCGTCAGTCCTCGCGCTCCACCTGTCTCGCCTCAGCCACACGGTGAAGGTGCCGAAGCTTCCCGTGATGGTGTCGGCAAGAGCGCCGCCGAGCACGACCGGCCTCACTTCGGAGTAGCCGGGAATCCGCACACCGAACCATCCCGAGGCGCGAGTTACGCCACCATTTGCCATAGGTGCTCGCGTGAAGCGAATCGCCCTGGGCTCCTCGTGTGCCTGATATGTCGTCAGCTAAGTCAGCATCTGATCAGCACCAGTCCCTGCACATTCCGAGACGGTTGTCTGAGAAGGTGCCTTGGCGACGGCACCGCAGCAGCCTGGTTCGCACGGAGATGCAGGCAGGAAGCCTTCTTGCCAGAGTGAAGCGATGTTCCTCACAACCTTCGAGTCCAATGCGTGCCGGTGTACAGTAAAGACCGCCCTTGACCTGCACAAAGCAGGCAGGGAGCCGTCTTCCGGGAGTCCAAAGTGCTGCGTACTCTGTTCAAGTCCAAGATCCACCGCGCCACCGTCACCCAGGCAGACCTGCACTACGTGGGATCGGTGACCATCGACGCCGACCTGCTCGACGCCGCCGATCTGCTGCCCGGTGAGCTCGTGCACATCGTCGACATCACCAACGGTGCCCGGCTGGAGACGTACGTCATCGAGGGCGAGCGCGGATCCGGCGTGATCGGGATCAACGGGGCCGCCGCCCATCTCGTCCACCCCGGCGATCTGGTGATCATCATCAGCTACGCCCAGGTGACGGACGCCGAGGCGCGGGCACTCACCCCCAGGGTCGTGCACGTGGACCACGACAACCGGATCGTGGCCCTGGGCGCGGACCCGTCCGAGCCGGTGCCGGGCTCGGACCACCAGCGCAGCCCGCAGGCCGTCAGGGCCTGACCGAAGCAGAGGAGGAGCGTGGCGATGAGCGACCCGGAGATCCGTGACGACCGGGCGGCGGGCCGGCTGGAGGCGGTGTCCGCCGGCGGTGAAGTCGTCGGCCGTATCGAGTACTTCGTGCTCGACAGCCCCGAGCGCGCCCTCGTCCCCGTTCACACGATCGTCGAGCCGGCCCACGAGGGCAAGGGCATCGCCGGTTCGCTCGCGCGCGAGCTCTACGCCCTCGCCGGCCGCGAGCACAGCGCGGTCGCCTCGCTCTGCCCCTACGTCACCAAGTGGGCCGAACGCCATCCCGGCGAGGCCACGCCGACCGATCAGGATCTGCTGACGGCGGCGAAAGACTGGCTGAGGGCTCATCCCGGCCGCTACTGACGCCGGATGACGGGTGGGGGTGGTCGGCCGGCCCGGCGCCCCAGGGCCCGTGTCGTGCGCACCGTTCGGCTGCGGCCGGGTTCTCGTGTCGGCCGGCCCGGAGCAGGCGTCGGGGTATTCCCGGCCGGGGATCGTCCGCTGTCCCGGCGGGCGTCGCGCGCCGCGATCACCGCGCGCCGCGATCACCGCGAGCGCGATCACCGCGCGCCCCGCGCGCCGCGATCACCGCGTGCCGCGATCACCGCCGGGGTTCCCTCCCACGCCTCGGGCCGGGCCTCTCCCCCCTGTCCACCAACCCCGGCCCGTTACCTCCACCTGGTCCCGTCCCCGTCCTGCGGGGGAGTGACTGCCGAGGCGGGGGCCGGGTAGGCGGGGGAGTAGTCCAGAGCCGGAGTCGTCCCACTGGCTGGAGGACCTGATGACGAACCCGATTCCCGACCCCCTGCCGCCGGCGCCGACACCGGGCCCGGATCCTCAACGCCCGGAGCCGTCCGGCCCCGACCCGGTCCCGAACCCGCAGCCCCCGCCGGGCCCGGAGCCGACCCCACCACCGCCCACGCCCACCCCGCCGCCGGGTCCGACCCCGCCCGCGCCCCCCGGCCCCGGCCCCGACCCCGTGCCGGGCCCCGATCCGTCCCCGATCCCCCCGGGACCGGAACCCGTACCGAACCCGGAGCCCGGCCCGCCACTGTCCTGACCCCGGTACGCGAGCGGGGCGGGGGGGGGGGCCGACCCCCCCGCCCCCCCCCCCCCCGCGGACCCCCCGGCGGCCCCCCCACCGGGGGGGGCCCCCCCCGCCCCCCCCC